>NZ_JBKGUA010000051.1:0-44434 GCF_046543485.1 Paraburkholderia sp. EG304
CGCAGGCGCTGGGCGAAGGCCTCGGCATCGATCCCCTCGCCCGCCGTCGCGGCGCCCGGCACCAGCTGCTGCACCTGGATCCGGTGCAGGGCTTCGGCCAGGGCATCGAGCACCCCGCTCCAGTCCGGCGAGAACTCGGCCAGCAGGGCCACGGTCTGCAGCAGGCGCGGGCCATCGCCATCGGCCAGCGCATCCAGCATCGCCGCAACCTGCGTGCGGTCGACCGTGCCCAGCATCGCGCGCACGACATCCTCGCGCAGCGCGCCACCGGCATAGGCGATCGCCTGGTCCAGCAGCGACAGGCCGTCACGCAGGCTGCCATCGGCGGCCTTGGCCAACTGCACGATCGCGGTCGGGTCGGACTCGATCTCCTCGGCGGCCAGGATCCTGGTCATCTGGCCCTGGATCTGGTCCTCGTCCAACCGCTTCAGGTTGAACTGCAGGCAGCGCGAAAGCACCGTCACCGGCAGCTTCTGCGGATCGGTGGTGGCCAGCAGGAACTTCACATGCTCCGGCGGCTCTTCCAGCGTCTTCAGCAGCGCATTGAACGCCGCCTTGGACAGCATGTGCACTTCGTCGATCAGGTAGACCTTGTACTTGCCGCGGGAGGGCATGTACTGGGCGTTCTCGATCACCTCGCGGACATCATCCACACCGGTATTGGACGCGGCATCGATCTCGAGCAGATCGATGTAGCGGCCGGAGTCGATGTCCAGGCAGGCCGGGCACTGGCCGCACGGATCGGCGCTGGTGCCCTGCTCGCAGTTCAGCGACTTGGCGAAAATACGGGCAATGGTGGTCTTGCCGACCCCGCGGGTGCCGGTAAACAGGAACGCATGGTGCACCCGGCCGCTGTCCAGGGCATTGCTGAGCGCACGGACCACGTGTTCCTGGCCCACCAGCTCGGCAAAACGCTTCGGACGCCACTTGCGGGCAAGGACGAGATAGGACATCAGGCCACCGTCTTCATCGGGACGACCATTGTGCCACGCCTGTCCAGCCCCCCTGCCCCCTGTGACGAACCGCTTGTGCGATTCCAATTCCCCCGCTAGAATCTGCGCCCCTGCAGCGGGTTATCGCAGCAGGTCCGGAGAGGTGTCCGAGCGGTTGAAGGAGCACGCCTGGAAAGTGTGTAAGCGTCTAAACCGCGCTTCGGGGGTTCGAATCCCCCTCTCTCCGCCAGTTAATTGAACTAAGCCCCTGATTTCTAGGGGCTTTTTTCTTTTCTGCTCGCTCCAGTATGCCATCCAGTATGCCACAGCGCATTGGCTACGGTTGGGGCCCCTTGTGAGGTGTTGTGCAGCACCGGCCAGCGGAGCTGGGGGGAGGCAGTACGGCACCACCTCGTGCAGACGGGGCTTCACCCAAAGGGGTGTTGGCAATCCTCCCCCGCCACTGATCTGCCGCGCAGCCTTCGGCTGAATTTCCGTCGCGGTTTTTCGACGACTCCGGGGAAATCCGCTCCTTATTCAACGTCTCCGCATCTGCTCAGCATGCCTTCTCAGGACCGCCATTCCGGCAAGTCCAATGGAGGAGAAGCACATGCCACCCAGCAACGTTAACGAAATGGCCGCGCAGTTCATCGCGGCGTACCAGACCCTTAAAGACAAGAAGGACATCGAGCGTCTCCTGGCGCTCATCAAACCGCAGATCCTTTCCGCCAAGGCGGATGGCATCAGCGACAAGGAATTGATCGAACTGATCAATTCCTTGGGCCTGCGAGAGAAGTTCTATCCGGCGAAGCTCAAGGAGTTGCGGGGGCGTCTGGCCAAGTCCGAACTCGATGCTTCGGCCAACGAGGGCGATGACTCGGTAACGAAACAAGACATCCACCCAATGGCAGCCGCGCTTAGCGGTCGTCGCGATGGGGCAGCAGCATGAACATGCTCGGGCCGTTCCACACCTTTCAAGCTCCGGACCCCAATTTCAGCATGCTCCCGCCGCTGGCCGAAGCTGCCGCGCGCGCCGTGTGCGCCAAGGTCCAGGAGGCCTGTCCGAGCATGGTGCGGACGCACCTGCTGTCGATCCTGTCCTCGGCAGTGGCGCCCCTCTACACGGTGATCCCGCCCAACTGGACGCCCATCCCGATTGGCGTGAGCACCCTGTGCGTCGCTGATGTCGGTGGGAGCAAGAGTCCGGTGCATGAGCTCCTGATCCGGCCGCTCAAGGACCATGCCAAGGAAAGCTTCGCGCGGTACGAGGCCGCAACGATCGAAGCGAACGCGGCTTCGGACGAAACAAAATTCCACGTCAAGCTGCTGAAGGCGGAGATCGCGCGCTGCCTGCGGAAAAACGATTCGGCGCAAGAATTCCTCGCCACGCTGGCCGAGCTGAACCGGACGCCTTCGGTGAACCCAAAACATCGTCCACGCCTGGCTAGCAACCTTGACCTGGAAAGCCTGCTCCACCAGCTGGACGGCGAGTACGAAGCCGTTGACTTCATCACCGATGAAGGCGACAAGCTGCTTAGCTCCAGTCTGATGCGTCACGTATCTGACATGGTCGATCTGATTGACGGCAAGGAATTGGAGTACCGACGCGAGAAGAAGAAGCATCTTTACGCCAGCCATCCGCGGGGAACGTTTGGTCTGCTGGCGCAGTCCGCAGCAATCACCCCGTTCCGTCCTCGGTGCAAGCGCAACGAATATAACGAACATAAAGCCGTCAAACTCGGCTTCTTTTCGCGCCTCCTCGTCTGCGTTGCGCAAGCGTTGCCAATGGGCAACCAGTATGCTCGCGCCAATGGGGACGACGAGGCGCTCTCGGACCTCCACGAGGCGCTCAAGGAGCTTTACGACCTACATCGGGACAACCAGGAAATCGGTGGCATCGCACCCATCGAACTCGTGTTCGCACCTGACGCCCTGGGCTACTGGGACGAACTGTGCCGCATCACCAACAATCTCAAGTTCGGGCAGCTCGCGCATATCGCCGACTTCGTCTCGAAGATGCTCAACCTGACGGCCCGGCTGGCTGCGGTGCTGCATGTATGGGAAAGCCAGACCCACTACGTCTCGATCTCCTGCCTCCAACATGCCTGGGCGCTTGTCTCCTGGCATGCCTCCCAGTACGAACTCGTGTTCGTGCCGCCGCCTCCCCTGCCCCAACAGGAGGCCGACGTGGCAGCCGTCATCGAGCACTTGAAGACCGTTCGCTTCGAAACCGACTACAAGGAAGTTCCCACTGAGCCTATTGGCCTGTTGCTTGGCATTCCCAGCAACCGTCTGCGCGCCGCCCTTCTGCGCATGGAGCAGCGGGATCTTATCGAGCTGTGCGGCGGAAAGACCGCGTTCATCAACTGCATGAAGATGTTCTCACGATCGCGCAACATTACCTGGCGATAAGTGCGGACCAGCTAATAGACGTGCCCTGCAGCCGCAGGGCATTTCTTTTCACCGCCTCACGTGGGTCACTCGGCCATGGCCTTCAACAGGGCGTCGCGGGCGTCGGAGTAGAATTGGATGTCGATCTTGGTCGCCATGTCGTCCGACAAGTCAACCAATTGACGCCGACACGCCACCGGCATGAGTAGCGACGCCGCGCCTTTCTCAACGGCGATCTCGGCGATCGTAACCGCGTTGTGGACCGGTTCGATCGAGCCCCCGAGGTTGATCTCGCCGACGATGATCAAGCCCCCGCGCACGCTTCGCTTCAAGAGCGCGGTGCATAAGGCTACCAACGAAGCTACGCCGAGCTTCGCGCCCGATTTTGCGGCGTCAAAGGCTCGAAGCTGTACCGTGAACTCGTGCTGCCTGGGGTCCTTGTCCCCCACCAATTGCACGGACCTGGCGTAAAGATTTTGCTCGGCGAAGCCAATACTTTCGCGGAACGCGGGCGGAATGGGCTTGTTAAGAACTTTCAAGCCCGATCCGGGGCCTTCGTTGACCTCGACGCGGTAGAGGCCGGAATTCTCCTCCCCACCGCCGGGGCTGATGGCCCATACCTGCCCAGGCTCCGGCGGGTCGCCGCCGATGCTGTTGTCGCTTTGGAGCTCCGGTGTGGAGACGAACTTCTCGACGCCGTCGGCGCCCATGACGTAGCTGAAATGGGTGTTTCGGAACTCTGCAGCACCGACTCGCTTCTGTTGCTCCTTGACGCGACGCCGGACCTCCATGGCGAGGCGGACGGCCCATTCCAGGTCTTCGTCGGGGACCGGGACATCCGCGCTTGGGTACAGGAGCTTCAGCAATCCGCTGACCGTCTTGTTGACCGCATTCGTGTCCCGGCCAGACAGGGCGCCGCCAAAGAAGACGCGGTTCTGCAGTTCGCTCACCCGGCTCTGGTTCCGAAGCTGGCTCCAGCATTCGGACAGGAAATCGCTAACAAGGCCGAAGTGATTCGTGACTAGGTCCTTGTTGATCTTGGGCACGTCCCAACCAGGCAAGAACGCATGGATGCGGTCCATGAAAGCGGTGTCGTCACGCATCTCCGGCGGCATGGGCCCAAACAAGTGCCCTACGCGTTGCTGGTGTTCCACATCGACGTCGAAATTGCCGACTAAGACGATGCTGCCGTCCGCGCGGATGCTCTCCTTGCCGCGGCTGAATTCGCCAGACTCCATGTAGCCCTTCATGATGTTCACGCCGTCCTTCTGGTCGAAGGAAATGCCTGACACTTCGTCGAAGCAGACCACGTCGTACTGACACACCAAGCCCCGGCGGCCCTTGGCTGTGTTCTCCACGAACATCTTGGCCACAGTGGCTTTGCCACCTGAGATGAGGTGGGCGTAAGGCGAAACCTGCTGGAACAGATGGCTCTTGCCCGTGCCGCGCGGACCGAGCTCCACCAGGTTGTAGTTGCGCTCCACGAAGGGCACCATGCGCAGGAGCAGGGCGTTTCGCTGGCGGTCGCTCAGCCCGCCTGACTCAATGCCGATGGATCGGAGCAAAAAGCACTTCCATTCCTCGGTGGTGAACGCCTGACGGGCCTTGGTCAGGGTGTCCAACACGTCGCGCTTGGACAGCTGAATCTCCCGGAGCGACGTGATCCCAAACGGACGCCCTTTGGCCTCCTGGGCGATGGCCACATCGAACGTCACACCCAGTTCGGCATAGAAGCCACCGGTCAACATGCGTTCGTGCTGGTTGACCAGCTCGCTGCTGATCCGCACATCCGTCAACCGGAGGCTTGGCAGGCTGGCGACGTACTCGCCCTTGTTGTCCACTCGCGCCGTCACCAGGTCGATGATCTTCACCTCGCCGGTTTCCAGAGCCTTGGCCTTGAACAGCTCCTCCTCGCCGGCGCGCACCGTGCGGGTCTTGAGCTGGCGCTGCACGATCTCGAGCCCCTCGTCGATCTCCTCTTGATCGGTGCTGGCGCAATAGCGCCCGAGCATGAACTCGACAACGTAGGTGGGGACCGGAAACTGGCGACTGAAGGTGCGGACCAAGTCTTTCCGGACCAGGTAACCGTCCAGTACCGAGGCGGCTTTCTTGTCTATCTGATCCAGTTCAATCATGCGTCATCCTCCGCCGATCACGGTGTTTGCTTCGGCCACCAGCTCGCCGGTCGCACTGAGCAGGACCAGAAACGCCGCACGGCCTTGCAGTTCTTCGTTTTCAACAACCGCCGATGCGGTGCCGTTGTCCTTGAGCGGCTTCACGCTCACGACCACGCTGGAAGCCGGATCGCCCGCCTGGGTGCGAATGTCCAGGGACAGATTCGCGTACTGGCCGTCCACGGCCACCGTGCAGCGCAAACCCTTCCAGGCGATGTCGGTGACCTCGGCCACCTGTTTGGCCGAAGCGCCCCCGCTCCGAGTCACCACCAGATCCAAGGTCAGGCACTCTTGCAGGCTCAACCCGCCGTGGTTGTAGTCAACGGACTTGCCATAGCAGCTCACGCCGTCGGCCAGTGCAAACTGCTGATGGGGGTTCCAGAACCAGGGGTACAAGCGCTCACCGGTGGAAGCGCCGGGCTTGATCGAGGCGCAGCGCCCCCATTTGTTGTCGGTGAGGTCCTTGGACATCTGAATCGTGGGTAACTTGCCTGGCATGAGGAGCCAGCCGTGGTCGGTCACGACCCTAACGCTGGTCCAACCGGCAGTCAGCAAGGCGCCGATACGTTCCACAATTTCTGCGAGAAGTGCGTCGATGTGCTTGGCGAGCTTCCAGCCACGCTCATGCCCCTCGCTGTCGATGTCACCGAATTCGCACCACGCGTTCCCCTGACCATTGCCGCTCTCGGTACGGTCCAGCACCGTCCAGTGGTTGTCGTTCAACAGCTTCCGCAGGTGGTAGCCACCTTTTAAGGATTGGCCGGTTGCTGCGACGCGAGGTTCGAAGTCATCGCAATCGTCGGAACCGCCGATCAAGTTCCGAACAGGAGAAACTGCCGCCTTCCCAGTAGCCGTCACGCTGGGCAAGGCCGTCCAGTTCATGGCCTCCGCAACCTGGTAGCCGCGTGCCTCCAACGCTGCCGATAGGCGGCGAGCGGTATCAAAGCGCAAGCCGTCAACAAACAGCACGCATTGCCCGCCGACTTTATAAAAGGCTGGCGCTTCTGCTATTCGTCCACCTGGGTATGCGGAACCGTCGACTAGCTTTTGTAGATAGCGTGCAGACTCTTCCAGCCAGGGCAGATAGATTGTCCGTATCGCTACTGTCGCTGCATCCACGTCCGCCGCCCTGTCCACGCACGCTAAGGCAGCCAGCACTGCGTCATCGGCACGCCATCCTTCTGTCGCATACCCTGCTTGCAAGTCGGCGACCGAGCCGGCCACCAGCGCTGTCTTGGTGACCTCCGCCACTACGGCCAGATGCTTGGCGGCTAGCGCCAGGGGCGCCTCACCCATCTCGGCCCACACCAACTCACGACGGGGGGCATGCGCCTTCTCCAACTCCAGCAACCGCTTCCTGGCTTCGTGCGCAGGTAGATCTCTTAGGCCCATCAGATCACGCCGGAGCCTTTGCTCCTGCTCCTCGTTCCATTGCGGCCAGCCGCCAGCAAAATCTGCGGTGACAAAAAGATCGAAGGTGGGCGGCTTGCACTGGCGGATTCGGTTCGGGATATTGGGGTAACGCTTCGGTGCTTCGCTGTACCGCTCCCACACTGAATGCCAGGGTCCCTCGCGCGTCGCCAACTTGCTGGCACCCGCCAGAACGCCATCGGCCTGGGGGTTGAACGCCAGCTGTGACTTGCAGACCTCCACAAAGGCCTTCCACTCGTTGGCGCCGCGCGTCGTCTGGAACGCGTCGCCCAGATCCAGCCACTGCAGCAGGTCGCGCACCGGGTCGCCGCCGGTCAGCAGGGTGTTGAAGTAGTCTTTGTCCAGCCGCTTGCCCTTCAGCAGCTCGAGTTCTTCATCCAGCAGCCGGTACAGCGCCAGTTGCATGGCGTTCTTGGCGTCGTTGTCCTGGGCCACATCCAGACCCATGCCGCCTTGGTCGGACTTCAGGAAGGCCATGATGGTCCAGTCCTTGGCGTTCGCCTGCGACCAGATCACGCCCCGGTACTGCAGCTCGGCCAAGGGCTTCAAGAGGTCCGGGCAGTCTTCGATCGCCCGCAGATCCTGGCGGCTCACGCCAGGCAGGTAGAACACCGGCACCTGGTCAGCTGGCAGGGTGACATCGGGCGCATTGCCCGCGATCACGCAGCGCAGCCAAATGGCTGGGCCCACACGGTTTTCTGGGGTGTACTCGCCCAGCACCAGCAGTTCCGCCAACTCGCTCTGCAGGCGCGGGATCACCGCCTCCCACTGGCGGTCTTTGTCGGGCCACAGGATGCACGAGGGCGCGACTTGAACCTCGGGGTTGAAGATCGCCGAGTCGCGTAGTGTTTTCACCAGATGTTCGATCACGCGCATGGCTGAGCCTCCGTCATGGCGAAGAGGCTCATCACCTGGTCAACCAGCGTGGCGGTCCGCGCATCGATCTGCGCCACGCTCCACGCCTCGGCCGTTGCCAGTTCGGCGTTGAGCTTGAGCCCGTTCTTGTAGCCCACCTCACGGCCCTTGCTGTCGGTGCGGTCGCGCTTATCCTTAAAGCTCTTGTTGCCCAGCGCGCTGTTGAAGCCGGAGATCGTCAGGTTGCCCAGCTTGTGGACACGCGTTTCCTGAATGGCTTTCGCCTTCTTCTCGTCTCCGCCCGCGATCATCTTCACCCATGACGCGGGGATGTTGTCGCCCTGTGGGAAGATGTGTTCGATGGTCCACACGAAGAGCTTGCCTTCGTACTTCCACAGATCGACCCAGGTCTCCTTGGTCATGCTCTGCTCGGCCAAGGCGCACAGCACGAACCGGGTAACCCCGGCGTTCTCCTCGTAGATGGCGCCTTCAAGCTTGCTGCGGAAAGTCTCGTCGCTGGCCGATACCGCCAGCAGCTCGTCCCGGATATTGGTTGCAACGGCATCGCCTGACAGTGCGGCCACCTTGTCGATGATGGCCATGAACAGGCGCGTCAGATCGCGGGTGGGCGGTGTGTCGGTGAGATTGCGTCGAACGAAGAAGCAGACCAGCAGCCGCACGATGTCTTCCAGCTGCGCTACGTCGATGCCCAGCGCCTCACGTCGCACCAATAAGTACAGCATCAACAGGTAAGACGGAGCGCCCTGAATGCGGTCCAGGTCCTTCAGTGGCTTGTCCAGCGGAGCCCAGGCCTCGTCCGTATTCCGGCCCAGCATCAACGCATATAGCTGGCCAGCGGAGCGAATAGATTGAAGGTGGTGCTTGGCGTCCTGATTGATCAGCTTCTCGTAGATCTGGATCAGGTTGGACCGCGTGGCCACCGGGCCCAGAGGGTCCTTCTTCTTGTCCTCGTCCTTGCGGAACGGCACGTTCAGGGGGTCTTTGAACGCGTTGTAGTAGTGCCGGAAGAAGCGCTCCTGGACGCTGTAGTCATCGCCCAGATACCCCAGCAGCTTGTTCCAAACATCAAAGTAGTGGTCCACCTTGCCGGGCTCGGCGGTCTCCAGCCGCGCCAGCAGCTTGTTCTTGATCAGGTCGATGGCCGTGAGCGGCATGCCACGGTTGTTGAGCGACTCAAACAGTGTGTAGGCATCAGCGTGGCTGGCCACTTCGATCTTCACCAAGCAGGCCTGGCTCACCTTGTCGAGAAAGGCCATGATCAACGCCAGGCGATCGCTCCCACCATTCACCATCTCTTCGATGCGTGCCTGGAAGTAGCGGAACGCGCGGAAGATCTTGCGGTTGCCCGCATAGGCTGGCGTATCAAAGGGGCTGATCACGCCCACGTCGGACAAGACGGCACGGTAGTCGTTCTGGTTGTTGTTCTGGATCTGCGGGATGACGCGCAACTGGTCGTCTCCCTTCTTCAGTACCAGCTTGCGCTTGAGATTGATCAGCTCCACGCGCTGATCGTCATCCAGGTCTTTTTCGTGCAGTTTTAACGACTGGAATACCGCAGCGAAGAGCAGCGACAGCGTCGTGAGCCGCTGCTGGCCGTCCACCACTTCCAGCCGCTGTACCGCCAAGGTGTCAGTAGTCTGGTTGATGCAGATGATCGAACCCAGGAAGTAGCCAGGGTCGTTCTCTTGCACGTCATCAAACAGCGACTCCCACTGAGCCTTGCTCCAGGTGTACTCCCGCTGGTAGCGCGGAATCGCATAAACCACGCCTGCTTCAATGTCGAAGAGCTGCGAAACTGGATAGTTATTGACCGACTTGATCACTTGGCCTTCTCCCGTGCCTTCTGTTTTTCCTCAAGGCTCAAGTGGTGGTCATTGATGCGGTCACCCACCTTGCCGCCGTATTGCAGGCCGAGCTCATACCACGGGGCCGAGGGCACATCGCTGCCACGGTCCTTTTCCCAATGCAGGCTCTTAGGCTTGTCTCGCAGGACACCGGCGCCTTTTTTTCCGACATCAGGAACAGAGAGGAAGGGGCGGATGTTGAGGCGCACACCATCGTTGAGATCGGGGTTCCAGCCTATCGGCTGCTCCTCGATTGGCTTCCAGCGCACGAAGATGTCGTATGGCGCATCGCCCGCCAGGATCAACTCCAGGCGCTTCTTCAGCGCCTCGGCGGCAGCCAGCTTCTCCTGAGCGGCGTCCACGCCGCTCTCGGCATCGCGCTTCTGGCGACTGATCCAATCACCCAGGTAGGTGTAGATCAGGGCTTCCAGCGCCTTGTAATCAAGCTTGTGATAGTTGATCAAGGCGGCAAAGCCATCGCGCAAGCCGTCCCAGATGTGCCACACAAACGGGCGATTACCGAACAATGCGCAGTGCTGAGTGAAGAACTTGTCACGCAACCAGGTTTCGAGCGACTTGCCGACGTGGTCGGCGGCCTTCAGCAGTTGCGCCAGCACGTCATTGCTCCAGTCTGCGCCGTAGGCGTCGGCCAGCAAATTCAGCAGCCGGTCGCTGGCTGATGCTTCGCGGCCTACTGGCGGAATGCAGACGATGCCGTCTTTGTCGGCATGACTCGCGAGCGCCTTGCTACGCACGATCCATTGACGCGCTTCGTCAGACAACTCCATTTTCTCGTCGGATTCGGCCGGCCAGGTGTAGCCGACCAAGCGGGCGACAGCCACCTGCAGCGGAGAAGTCGCCAGTTGCGGGTGACCGTGAAAAATCCACTGTGTAGGATCGTCGGAATAGGGCTTGGGCAGTCCATTTGGATACTGTTCCGTGGCCACTTTCCGCCAGCGATCCAAGTCAAAAGGAACTTTCACCAAAGTTGCATTGGTGACATTCAGCTTTTGATCAAGTCGGCGCACCGCTTCAGTGTATTCCGTCGAGGCACAGAAGCACCAAATGGCCGTTAAGTGATCTTCGTTTTTGGGTATAACAACCGCAACGTTTTGGTGTAGCCGATGCTTGGCGAAGTGATATGGGAAAAGCTTCCGCATTCTATGGATGGCAACTCCGGTCTTTCCGATCGCCTTTGCACCTTGAGTTGGTCTTGAGGCCGGATTGTTTAGAAGTGTCCCCTGGCCACGCTCCCACTTCACTACGCCATTCATGCCAGCAAATTCATTCAACTGCTCGGGAGTATTTTGCATGAACTCCCAAACAGAGTGATCAAGCTTGCCATACTCCCAAAACAAGCCAACAAACTGGGGGTCATCGCCTGTCTGCAGTCCCACTAGACCGTCTGCAAACTTGCTCAACAGAGGAAGGTCCTCTTCTTCTGAAAGAGTGACGCGAGCATCTGGATTTTCAAGCTGCGTTTTTTGACTAGCTTGAATCAAGTGCATTTTCTGGAGAAGCGTTGCTTTTTCCGAAGCAGACTTTGGCTTGCTAGCATCAAGTCCAACAATCACACTCCCACCGGAAGGCCGTTCATGCGTTTGCGTTAGCAAGATGATAAAGGCGCCTGCGGCTTGTGGACTCTCAAAGCCTCCTTCGCCTAATCGAACCAATAGATTCCACGTAACATTTCGCAGAAGCTCTTCGCGTTGTTTCTTATAGCTACCAAGAAACAGCCAGTTTTGTGGCATAACCACCTGAACAACTCCCGCTCCTTCAGATGCGGATAGCTCTATGCATCTTTCCAAGAAAACATTGGCTAAATCACTCTTTGCATTTGGATAATTCGATTCTGAGTAATCACGCAGAATTTCCGACTGCTGACCGCGCCCCAGATAAGGTACGTTAGTGATTATCAAGTGGTAGCGCCCATCCAGTACCCGGGCAGCATCCAGCAGGCCCAAAGCACTGAGTGCTAAATCCCAGTCTTCTGCATCATATTTGCTCTTCGCTGCACTTTCCTGCGCCAAAGCACTGCGCAACAGTTCGCCCAATTCGCGGTAATCGGCACCGAACAGATCACCTTTGCTTTTGCCAGGCGATAGCAGGCTACCGAGCAGCGGCGCCTGAACAAAGAGCTGATGCAGCCGCGCCAGCCCTTCGCGCAGATGTGCGGCATTAGTCGCGTCTGCTGGCACCAGCGCCTCCCAGTCCTGCGCCTTGGCCGCAACCTTGAGGCCGCAGCACGCGATGTTGGGTGCTGGAATCTCCCGCACACCGAGCGGCTTGCCGGATACATCTGGATAGCGCCACGCCTCCAGCGCCACAGCGAATACGGCGATCTCCACGCAGCGCTGGTCCAGCTCTAGCCCATGGATGTTCTCGGCCAAGACGCGATTGACCGCCTCTTTGGCGCTTAGGCCCCCCGCCGCCATACGCATCGGCACCAGCATCAGGAAAGCGGCTACCAGGAAGTGACCCGAACCGCAGCACGGGTCGAGCAGCTTGAAGTCGGCCAGCGAATCGGGCCAGCCCTCGAATTTGCCAGCAGCGGGCGTACCGTCTTCCAGGGTGCGGAAGTAGTCGAGATTGACCGGGCACGGTTTGCCTGGATGCCGGGTGGCCCACCATGCGCCGAGCGAGTTGTGCAGCAGGAAAGACACCATGTATGGCTCGGTGAAGAGCTGGGTGACGGCCGGCAACTCGTCGGCGCCGATCTTCACTTCCGACTTGTTGATGCGCTCCTTGTTATCGGCTTGCCAGAACTGGTACACCCAGCCCAGGCTGTCGCTGGCCTTGAATACCGCATCGGGCAGGTCCTTGAGCAGGCGTTCCAGCTCGCTCTGATGTTCGGGTGCAAAGGTCAGCTCAAACACCGGGGAGCCGGGCTTGAATACCTGCGGCAACATGCGGGCGGCCAGCTTGCCGGCCAGCTCCCAGCCATTCTTGGCGCCCTCGTCGGGGGCCAGTTCATCGCATTCCTCGATGGTGACGGCGACGCCGTCGTACATCAGCAGGTTGTTGTCGGCCAGGAAGCGGGCGAACAGCATGCGGTGCCAGTGCTGGTAGGCCACTTCTTGCGCCAGGTGATGCACCTCTTGCTTGCCATAGGTCGGGTTGGTGCTTTTCGAGTCACGGGCGTCACCAAGCTGCTTGCCGTGGGTGCGCAGGCGGTTGCGCAGCGCTTTCTCGTCATCACTCAGAAATGCCTCAGGCTTGTCGTGGCCAACGCCCAGTTGGTCTACCGCCGCGTGCGCAGCAGCTTCAGCAACCGTGCGAGCTGCTTTAACCGTTTTCTCCAGCGAGCTGCGCAGGTCTTTATCCAGTGCTTGCATCATGCGTGTTCAGGCCTCAGTGAAGAACGACCGGGCCGTTTTTCAGGGCCTGTGCGATGGTTTGTCGGGCATCGTTCAGCCAGGTATCGATCTCGGCCTCAGACTTGATGGTGCGGCTGGGCAGCTTGACGAATTGCGCCTTGGGTTCCATCAGCTCGGCGGCAGCCACCAGCACGGCGTCGAAGCGCGAGTCAATGGCGGCCACGCGGTCGGCGAACGACGAGAGCGACAACCGATCCACTGTGGCCAGCACCTCATCGGTGTTGGCCACTTGTACCTTGGGTGCGTCGGTGAGAGTGAGCTTCTGGGCGGCCAACAGGCTGTTGCGCTGCTCAGGCTCCAGCTGCTTCCAGTTGGTATCCGCGTCCAGGCGCGCCATGCCGTTCTTGTGGCGGGCCTGGTAATCGGCGTGCAGCCGGTTCAGTTCGTCGCGTAGCAACTGCGTCAGGCTGGCCACCAGGGGGATGACAGGGTCCGGCTCCTCCAGCAGCTGGCGTTGCTGCTCCAGGTGAGCGACCTGCGCCACCAAGACCTCGGCGCCCGACAGCCCGTTGGCCTGGGCCAGCAGGCGCTTGAGCGTGTTCCAGGCGGGAATGCGCTTGTCGATGCGTTCTGCCAGATCCGTCCAGGTATCAATCGCGGCAATGAGTTCGTCCCGCTGGTTGTAGAGGGCCAGCAGTTGCTCGTTGCCTGCGGTCAGGCGGATTTCTTCGAGCCCCTTCGTTTCTGGCCGTGCTGGGCGAGGGGCATCGCCGCCGGCGCGGTTGGCAAGTTCTTGCGCGCTGACCAGAAACTGCGGCACGTAGGCCAGCTCTTCGCCTTGCTTGGCGCTGAGGCCGACTTTCTGCAGCACCTTACGAATCTGGATGCGCTGAGCAGCCGAAACGGTAGCCGACTCGACCTTGAACATGATCTTGCCGATGACCTTGCGTTCCAGGTCCTTCGGGTCGATGGTCTGGCCCTTGTCGTCCTGGGCGCGGATCAGCCCGGCCACCAGCAGCACCTGCAGGCCACCATCCACCGCGTCACCCGACCAGCCGTAGGTGGCGCCTTCGAAGTTCTTGCGGATGTCGATGCCCTTCTTGCCGCCGGCAATGAAGGCCAGGATGGCTTTGCAGACCGGGTTTTTGGCGGGCTCGCCGTCGTCGCCCACGCTCCTGAGTGCATCCGGCGCGCCCTTCTGCGCCTTCTCGTAGACCTTGGGCCAACCGGCGTGGTCGGCGATGTGAAACTGCGGGTAGAGTCGTTGCAACGCGTTGGTGGCGGCCTCCAGCGTCATCTCTTGCAGGTCGGTGCCAAGGATCTCGTTGCCGCCGCCCTGGAAGACGCGGGCGCCAGAGAAGGCCTCTTGCAGCAGTTCGCGGATCTTGCCTTCAGCGGTTTGCTTGGTGGTCTCCATCGCCGAGCGGGCCTCGGTGCCCTCGGCGGTGTTGGGCACGCCGCGCTTGTCCAGCGTGGCGCTGGCGGCTTTGAAGTCGATCAGGTAGTGCCGCAGGTCATCGGCCGAGCGCTTGGGGATGAACACGAACACGGTGGGCGACTGGTTGCCCGCCTGGCGAGCGTCGGCACGCACCGAGCTTTCGTCGATGCTCCAGCCATCGCGCACCCAGACGCAGACCTTCCCTGCGGCGTCGCCCGGCAACTGCGCATCGAACACCGGAAAGATGTCGCGCGTGACCTTGGACGTGCCTTGGGTCAGTGACAGCTTGCGCACCATCTCGCCGAACTTCTTGCGGATGCGATCGTCGCGCTCTGCATCCACCCGGTGGGCCTCGTTGGCCAGGCTGTTGCGCTGACTCAGGAACTCGTCGTTCCAGGCGGCGCTTTCCTCGGTCTGGATCCGGTACTCGTCACCCACCTTCATCAGCAGTTCGCATTTGTCGAGCACGCTCGGGAGCTTGCTGCGCAGCGCGCTGGAGCCATGGGTGAGGTCTTCCACCAACAGGTCGGCCAGGGTGTCGACGGTTGCGCGAATGCCGATCTCGTTGTTGCTGCTGGCCAGCTTGTTGATGAGAAACACCAGGCCGCAGGACCGTGCCATCAGGCGCTGGTCGTCGGTGCCCTTGGCCCAGACCATGGTCTTCTCGTGCACTTTGCGCGGCAGGATGCGCGACTGCAGCAGCTTGTCGGCTGCGTCGAAGTAGAGGTAGTCCGCGGGCACGACGCTGCCGACCGTCGCGTCCAGGTTGGTCTGGATGACCTTGTGGATCATCGAGAGCTGGTTGCGCAACTGGCTGTCGGTGCCGGTCTGGTCCAGCACGCGCAGGGTGCTCTCCCAGAAGCGGCGGCGCACCGGCAGGATGGGGTAATCCTGCGGGAAGAACTGGATGTCGTCGCCGCGATGCCCGATGGTGGTGCCGGCCAGGTGACGCGAGATCTCGCCCAGGTTGGTCTGCATCACCTTTTCGACCGGTGCCTTGGCTTCGGGCTTCTTCGCCAGGATGACCTTGCGGATCACCGCGTCCACATCGGCATCCGACAACTCGACGCGCACGGTAAAGCGGCCTTCGAGCTTCTTGAGGTTGGAGGTGCCGGTGACAGCGGTTTGGCCGGTGCCGATGAAGAGCATCTTGGCGCCGATGTTCTTGCAGCAGGCCTCGACAACTTCCTGCACATCGATGGAGCGCTGGCTGTCTTCGCCGATGTACTGCTGTACCTCGTCGAGCACCACCAGGGTGAGGGGGAACTTGCCGCCGCGGGTCAGCGCCTGGCGAATGGCCTTGAGCATGTCGCCGCTGGAGACGTCCTGCACGTAGGGGTACAGGTTGTTCAGGGTCTCGACGCAGGACGCTGGCGACGTGAATAGGTTGGGCTTGGCCTTGACCAGGGCCTCGTGCAGACCCTCGGCCACGTAGAAGTTGTCGAGCTCTTCATTCCAGTCGAAACCGCTCTTCTCAACGTGGCCCCGCACGGCGTCGTAGATGCCTTCATGCTGGAGCCACATGACAAAGCGCGCCACCGGGTACTGCTCCGGCAGACCGACGGACTTGAAGAGGATGCCCAGCAGGGCCATGCGCACGGACTTGTCGCGCGAGCTGGAGCCCAGCGTGCCAGACGCTGCATGCAGACCGCCGTGGCGCTTCGCCTGGGTGCTGAGTTCCTTGAGCTGGTCGCTCACGCCTTGTGGCAGGTTCGCGATACCCCGCGCGGTGGCGCCGTCGTCAAATTCGCTGTCGACCCAGAGTGCACGCAGCATCTTGACCAGGTGCGACTTGCCTGAGCCGTAGAAGCCGCTGACCCACACAGCAGGCTGCTCGGCCTGCTCGATGTTCTTCAGATAGACGTCGAGGATGTGCTCCAGACCCTTTTCGTACTGGCCATCGCAGACGAAGGTTTCGAGCTCGTACCGTAAGACGGACAGGGCCTGATTGGTTTTCTCGTCGTTGACACTGGCCACGCCCTCATTGACCAGCTTTCGGGTCGACGGGTCCTTTTGATAGATGTCGCGGTTGAGCATGTGCTTCCCCCTGTTCAGATTTCTTTGTCTGCCGTGATCGGTACGGCGAGGTAGTTCCAGCCGTCGTACCCATCCAGCAAGCGGTAATTGTTGTCCTCGTAGCTGCCGGGGAAGAAAACCAGCAGGCGGCCCTTCACCTTGGGGGCGAATTTGTCCACGACTTCCTTGACCTTCAGGAAGCCGAACAAAGTGCCCACGCCTTGGAGAGCCACGACAAACTCTTCGCCGACGTTCTTGTCTTGCAAGAAGGCCTCGAACTCGGCTTCGATGTAACTGAGGTACTTGGGCAGCAGCGTCGACAGCAGGTTGGGCTTTTGAAAGTAGCTCTTGGCGTAGCGCTGGGAGGCCAACCAGTTCGGGAAAGAATCCGTCAAGTCGAATACGGCCCAATCATGGCCGGCCGCCCGAGTGGCGATTTCGAACTCGTCGACTTTGGCCCGCAGACGCAGCTCTTCCGTCTCCTGATAAACGCAGAAAATGACACGCTGGGCAGCGGCGGCGTCATCGCGCCATGGCACGCCAACGAACTTGCTATACGACTTGATCAATCGCTTAATTCTGGTGCTCACGAAGCCACTCCTTTTCCTGCGCGGTGATCAGGGTTGGAAAGAGCACTTCGATCACCTGGCCGACGCGCTTGAGTGAGATCCACCCACGGCGCGATGCGTCCTCCGCCAACTCCAACGTCCGCTCGAAGGAGCAGTCCAGCATGCGGGTGTAGTCGCTCTTGAATAGCGATTGGCCCCGCAGCCCGCTGACATACCCCAGAAGGAGGGCCAACGAGACTGCGCCTGGCGTCGCTACGGCACGGCCCCGCACCTTGCGGACACGGCCAGAGAGGTGGCCCGACTGGGTCCAGGACGAGTTGAGGTTTTGCGCGGTGGACTTGAGCGTGGCCTTGCTGAAGCGCCCAGGCTCTTGCGCGTCGATGAACTCTTCCATTGTCTCGCGGGTGACGGAGGCACCTTCCTGGAAACCCAAGACGAAGGGAGCCGTAGTCCGGAGCATGGGGTCACGCGAGTAGGCGCACAGCGCCGCCAACATTGGCTGCCCTTCCACATCGCGCTGCCAGAAGAACCGCAGGGCACGGAACACCAGCAGGCCGGGATCAAGTGCGTAGAGGTCTGCGAGGTGTCGAAAAGTGAGCGTCCGGGTCTTGCCCGAGCGCTTGCCTAAGCAATTGGAAGTCTGGATGGCATCGAAATAGTCGGCCTTTCGCGCGTCTGCCACGTCCACAAAAGACAACAGGGCGCGCAGTTCGGCGAGCATCATTGTCCGAGCCGTATGGACACCGCCGCGCTCAAAACTAAACCCGAGTCGCTCCAGCGTTTCGCTATTTTTTTTGTCGGCGATCACGTCAACATCAGTCCTGAAACTCAATCGGCATCTGCATCGATGCGTTGATCATGAAAGGAGTATCCCGGCGCCAACAAGGCATTACGGACACCATAGATGGCCAGCTGGTCTTTCAGCCAAAGTCGATGCTCTTGGCCCCGCAAACTGTGGTCAGGCGAGCAATCGACGCTCCACTTGCGTAAGGCGTATCCCGCCACTGCAGCGCGCAGCTTCAGCCGAAGCGCGCCGTCGCACATGCCGTAATCCATTGCGGTGATTTCGGGCCTGGGTTGATCGGGATGGGGAACCAACTCCAGTTCGACAATCCGGGTCCATTGAATGTCCTGATCGCTCATCTCGTGAGGCGCCACTGCCTGCCCCTTTAGCGGCAATGGGCGCTTGATCCGCGTAATGACGAAGTCCCGGAACTCTTGAGTTCTGCGATCGAAGGCGCGGACGTGCCACAGCAAGCCGGTGTCGATCAGGGCGAATGGGACGATTTCTCTTTCTGTGCGGCCACTTGAGATCGAGTGGTACTCGATACCTAAAGGGCATTGCAGGTGAATCGCGCGGGTCACGGTGGCGAGAACATCCAGATCGGGGAGCGTGAGCCTCGAGGGGCTTTCGCTGGCCACCCACGCCTTGCGCTGCAAGGGCTCGCCATCACCAAACCCCTGGGCCAGCCACGAGAGCACTCGCTCCGGCGCGAAGTCGAACACCGGGTGAAAAGCTGGTCCTAAAACGTAGGACTTGCCCTTGGGGTCGTAATCGAGGTTGCCGGGCGCCATCTCTTTGTAAAGCGCCAGATCCCTGGATGCTGCAGCGGATTGGATGGCAAACCGCGTCATCAGATCCTGGCGGCGAATCTCCCCTATGAACCGGAGCCGCAGCTCAACGAACGCGAGCCGGTCGCGTTGCGGCTGGGTCAGTTCACTAAGCGGTTCGTCTTGCATTCGGCGGCTGGCTCGTGCTGTTCATCTTGGATTTTATGGTCTTCGTGACGGTATGTATACCGAATCTTTTTGATGCTGACATGGCGGTCTTACTGGGGCCGATTGAGCGATCCGCTTTGTGCGGGGGAGTCGTCCGTTCCTTAGACGGGCCGGCCAGGCTGGCGGCGACATGGGACGCACAAAAAAAGAATGGCGAGGGCCACAGCCCGGAGGGACGCCCTGGCGTCCCTCCGGGTGTTCGCTGACGCCTACAACCATCCCCTCTCGGCCAAGCTCACCGTCTGTCGTCCACCGACCACAACATGGTCGAGAAGCCGCACGTCCACCAGCGCCAACGCTTGTTTAAGTCTCGCAGTGACCGCCCGATCGGCGGCAGAGGGCTCCGCGTCACCCGAAGGATGGTTGTGAGCCAGGATGATCGCGGCCGAGTTCAACCGCAGCACCTGCTTCACCACCTCACGGGGATGGACCTCGGCCCCGTCGATGGAACCGTAAAAAAGCTCCACGTAGTGGATCAGACGGTGCCGCGTGTCGAGCAAGGCAGCGGCGAAGATTTCCCGCTCGGCGCCGGCCAGCTTGTCCTGGAAGAACCGTGCGGCGACCTGGGGGTCGGTGAAGCTCATCCCGCGTTGAGTCCTCGCATCCACGATGCGCCTGGCTGCCGCCAGCACCGCGTCCGGGTCGGCCGGCGCGTAGCGACGCCGGTTGCTGCGCACGTACAGGCCGGGCATGGGTTCGTCTGTCATCTCCTTGATCTCCAGAATGACGGAAGGGCGCGGTTGCGCCCTTCCGGTGGTAGGCCAGTACTTCTTGCCCCTGAGTGAGACGCATCTCATCCGGTCCCGATCCGGGCGACCTTCTCCTGCAGCCGCGCCCGTAATGCGGGCCTTGGTGGCGATGGTTCCGGTGTGCTGATGCCCTGCATTCCTGCGGCCTCGGGATACAGCTCTTCGACGACCGCGGGCACGTCCTCCTCCAGCTCCTCGAACGCGCCGTTGGCGAACCCGTGTCTGGCCGCCTCATCCAAGGCCACCTGGTCCAGCCCGCTGCCCGGCGGGTCGCGTCCACTTCCCGCGCCTCGGCAATGGCCTGCTCCAGCGTCACGCCCGAGCGCACCACCAGGTCGACGTAGTAGATCGCCGCCCGGTGGCTCATCGTGGTCGACTTGCCCCGCAGCTTCAGTTCCAGCGGCATGCAGGCCAGCAACCCGCCCGAGACGGCGCTGTAGTACTGCATCCGCGCCGCCAGGGTCCGTATGGTGTTGAAGGATGTGGTGCGCAGCACGAAGCTGCCCAGCGCGTCGTCCTCGGCATCCCCGACCAGGACGTTGAGGCGGGCGTAGGCTTTGCAGCTGCCGGCCCCGAACGCACAGGCGGTCGGCCCCGGGCAAGCGAGTGTTGCGATGCCCTCCTGAGTGCTCCGGCGGCAGCTTTCGCCGTTGCCGACACAGACGGGCCGGCCGGTGTCCCGGTCGAACAGCGAGTAGTCCGCCCGCAGGTTGAGCCCCGGGTCGTTGAACAGGAGCCGGACAGGAATGGCCCGCAGCTTGCCGCCGGCCTGCTGGCGCAGCATCTCGTCCAGCGGGTGCAGTATCCAGCCGTCCCGGTTCTGGATTTGGCTGGTCAGGGTGAACTGGTCGTCCTTTTCCGGCAGGCGCTTGCCGTTGCGTTCGACCACACGGCCGATGGAGATCCGCCCGACCACGGGCGGGGTGATCACAAGTCCCTTCAACATGGCGTTGCCCTCTGGGTTAGTTGGGGGTGTCGGTGTGGACGGTCAGGACGAACCGACGCGCGCCGGGGCGCACGACGGCGAACTGGGCCGCGATTTCGGGGCGTTCGACGGCCAGACGCCTGGCGTCGAGCGACGTGCCGTCCTTGGCCCGGCGATAGGTGACCGTTCCATTGGTGAAGTGGGCCTTGGACGCGTCGCCCATCGCCTGCTGGATCGCCTGCTTGAGCGCCTCGGCCCGTTGCCCGCGGGCGTCGAGCTCGGCACGCAGCGCAGCCAGTTCGTCAAAGGCCTGGCACAGCGCCACATCGCCCGTGAAGTCCAGGCTGGTGTCGTTCCCCGGATGAAGGTGCCGCAGGGCCCTGGCGGCCGACTCGCTGCCGTCCGCGGCCGGGGGCGTGTCGGTCTCGACGCACTCCCAGAACCGCGCCTCCAGCACGACCAGCCGTGCGATGACCTCCTCGTCCCGCACGATCCGGTGGATCTGCAGGTCCTGGCCGCACAGCAGCACCGCCACGTCCGCGGCATTCTTGCCGGTGACCGCTAGCTGGTGGTGGACCTGCAGCTGCACGTACCCCGGAACCCCGTCCTTCCAGAGCCGGGAGCCGAACTCGCCTGCGGTCTTGCACTCCAGGATCTGCACGTCCAGTTCGCCGACCACCTCGCGGTCGATGTTGGCGAGCATGTAAGGCATGCTGGGGTGCTGCAGGACCGCGTTGAGCTTGCGGACCCTGCGGCCGGTCTTCTGTTGATAGGCCACCGCCACGTACGGCTCCAACAAGGTGCCCCAGTAGCGCGGGTCGTCCGTGCCGGGCGTGTCCTCGGTGGCCGGCTGCCGCCCGGTCTTTTCCAGCCACAGCTCCAGCTGGCTCTTGTAGGGGTTCAGGCCCACGGCCGTGGCGGCATCGGAACTGCCGATCCCGCCCCGACGAACTTCCAGCCACTGCCCGCGGTCGAGCGTGCGCGTGTCGACCAGGCGCAAGGCATTCTGCTTCTTCATGTCGATCTCCCAAAAAGAAAGCGCCCGGCTGTGGCCGGGCGCTATGGCGTTAACGATGTTGGGTGAAGGGGCTAACCGGACGGGGTTGGCAACCCGGGCGCGAGAATGGCCCGGAGGATCGCTTCCGCCTCAAGCGGGTCCCCTCCGGCCAGCAGGTGCCGGCCGTAGCGCGCCCCGAAGGGCCCTGCGACCTCGTAGCACCAAACCAAGCCGTTCTCGTTCCCGCACTCAAGCCACAGGCGATGCAGCAGCGGCGCTTGGTCGATGCAGGCCTGGATATAGCCCAGCTGCCCCTCGAAGCGGTCCATCGCTTCGCTGCGGGCCGGCCATGCCTCGAGCGCCTGTGATGCGCCCAGCGCGACGTAGGCGACGTCCAGAAGGTCCTGGTCTTCGCGGGGAACGTGCCAGGGCTCGGCCTCCCGCTGGAGAGCCCTGCCGGGCCGACTCACGACACAAGCCCCACCAGCTCGTCCCACGCCCGCTGTTTGATCTGGGCGCCCTGCCCGAACCAGGCGGCGTCACGCCGGTGGTCGTCGCTGCGCGCCCGGCGGTGGTGGTCCACGTACTCGGTGACGCTGTTGAGCAATCCCCAGGCCGTACCCCGACTGGAAGCCAGCTGGGCTCCGCGCCCTCCGCCCTCGTACAGCGCCCGCGCCGCGGCGATGGCCTGCTCGTTGGCCACGGTGTTCTTGCCGTCGGACCCCGTGTAGGTCAGCACCCGCCGCAGCAGTCCGTCGACCGAGTCCGGATCCACCGGACGGTCCGCCAAGGCGTTCATTCGGGCCACGAACCCGTCCCAGGACGACACCGTGATGCCCAGCTGACGTTTCACAGACTCGGGGTCGAACTGGCTGCGGTGGGGGACCTTGACCGCCCCGTTACCGTTATCCAGGGCGACACGCAGCGTGTTGTTGCAGACCACACGGACCGAGGTGAACTGAGCCGTCGTGGCCAAGGTGCCGTCGCAGGCGGTCGCCAAGAGCAAATAGCCATCCACCCGATCCCGGCCCTTCAGGCGCGTGCTCTGGCCCGTTCGGGCAAGCGCCCAGAACTTGCGCCCTTCCCGCAACACGCCGGCGGTGTCCAGTTCGAACCCATGGCAGGCGGTCAGGTTACGGTAGAACTCCAGGATCTCCCCGGGCTGGACCACGTTGAAACGCCTGCCCACCACCGCCAGCGGCGCCCGGGTGTCGGAGCGATAGAGGACCTTGTGTTCCGGGAAGGCATTGATGATGCCCAGGCTGGACCCGCCGGTGATGAACCGGACCTCGGACTCCTCGATCTGCCAGTCCATTCCCGCCTGCTTCCGCCAGGTCTCGATGGGCTGCTGCGGCGCCAGTTTGTTGCCAAGGCCGTGCCAGGGTTTGTCCCCTGCGTAGGCCATCGTTTGTACCAAATGCATGTCGGCTCCTTGTTTGAGCGGCACAAAAAGCAAAGGCCCGCCGGTGAGGGCGGGCCTTTGCGTGCCGATGGATCGGCTAGGTGAGATCCCGGTCGCGCTTCTTGAGCAGGCCGGCAAGAATCAGCGCGGCAAGCGTCAGCAAGCTGACAAGGGCCTCCTTGGCGTCATCGCGCATGGCTTTGACCTTCTAGGAGCGCTGGGGACGTAGCGCCCGGCCGTGAAGTAAGGGTTTCCCTGCTTCATGAGGGTGTTATGGGTTTGAAAAATCGTTGAATCGGTCGAGCGCACGCCGTCCAAAGATGCGGCAGCGCACTAATGCCCTATTGAAAGCTGTCGGCTTTGACGAGCGTGCAGTCTGAAATCCCTGCACACGGCGTCGCCCATCAATCGGAAATCCGGAGCAGGACGGATCGCACGACCCTTTTGGAGGGGGCGCAGACCGATTCGGGCGGTGGTCACATCGGAAAGTAGTGATCTGCAATCGAGTTCCCAACGCCCAGCGTCTCGAGATCGCCCCGGGCCTGCCGAGTGCTCCAGCCAACTTCGATGCCCTCAGCGCGGAAGGACCGACATTTGGGCCTGATTGGGCGGTCACGTTAGTTCCCGGCAAGGTCCTGACCACCTGCTTCCGCGCTAGGCGGCGCGTGTCGCCCAGCCGCTCCCGCCCTTCGCGGATTTCCGCTCCGGTTTCTTCGGAAGATCCGCATTTTCCGCTCCTTATACGTCATCTGCGGAAACAGGCATCGTCGCGGTGGACAGGCAAGGGGCCTGTCGATCCACCGAGATCGCTTTATGAACCATCAATGCAACTACTCAATCCTCACGACCTATTCGCCGGACACCGCAAGTGGGCGACTCACCCTGCCGTCGACGCGCTCCATGCGAGTTCTGCGCAAGAAGGATTTGGCGAAGAAGCTCTCTTGCTCCGAGAGCACCATCGATAACCGCCTGAACCCGTCAAGTCCGTGGCACGACGAAACCTTTCCGCGCCCAGTTGCGCTCGGGGCTGGCGGCTCGCGCAGTTCCGCCAAGGGCTGGATCGAATACGTCATCGACGAGTGGCTGGAAAGCCGCATGGAGGACGCGCGCCGCATGTAACGAGCTCACTAAGTCGACGTAGCAAGTCAGCGCACAAAAACCCCAGCGCGCCTGGGGTTTTTGTTTTCAAAAGCTGGGAGAAGCGGGCCCCATCGGGCTCGTGCGAATTCCGGTTTTTATTCTATTAGTTAATCAATCAGCACATAGCAGAGAAGAATTCACATGAATGAGATCAGTCAGACCACCTCGTACACCCCGGCAATCGCCTTCGACTGTGACCTGCTCAAGGAGCAGGTGCCCAACCTTTCCATCGCCCCCGAGTCTAAGGCTACCCTGGTGCCCTCGGCAGAGCGGGAACACCACCTCTTCGTACGTAAGACCAGTCAACGCTACGGGCACACCTATGTTGGGCAGGAGCACGACTTCATCTACTGGCTGCTCCGAGCAGAGAAACTCGTCGATGCCATCGCCCGGAGCGATGATCAGCTGATTGAAGTGACGCACGATCGAAGGGGGCAGCCGTGGTATCAGCTGACCAAGATCGGCAAGGCATTCTTCAATGTATGCAAGGGCTACAACCAAGACAGTGCGGAGTACTACAAGCACCACCGCTTTAATCCTCCCCTGACCGTTATGCTGAAGGTCGTCGACCAGTGTTCGCCTGAGCTCTGGGCTCACACCCGTAACGGCGATCCGGTACTGATTGATCCACGAACGCGTGAGATTCTCGAGAACGCGGCTGCTTCCATCCGCGCATCATGTCGGAGCCAGGCCTACAAGGACGAAGTCGACAATTACAAGCGCAACGAAGAGAAGAACATCGCCAGCTGCTGCGAGTATCTGGCAGCCCAGTTCCAGCGTCGTTCGCAGCTGCTGATCCTACGGGTTGATCTCTACTTCCGCCCGGCGTTCAAGGGCTGGGGCTACACTCGCGAAGCGGATGGCCACTACGCGAGGTTCCTGCGTGCTCTGCGCGAAAATCGAATCGTTCCCGACGTCCTCGGTTACATCAGCAAGCGCGAGGACGGGATCGATCGTGGCATCCACTTTCACGTCCTCATTGTCCTGGACGGGCACAAGCACCGTGATGCGGCCAATCTGACCCGCATGGTCGGAGAGGACTGGGTCCGCCGCTGCGGCCATGGAGAGTACGAGGATGGGGTGGATGTCGGCGAGACGGGCAAGAAGGCCAAGGCGAGCTATTTCAACTGCTACACCCGGACGGACCAGTACCGTTTCAACTGCCTGGGTCTGATCCATCCGACGGACACTGACAAGCTGCGCGGCTTGCGCCTGGCGATCGAGTACCTGTGCAAGGAAACCACGCAGCTCAAACCCAGCCCGCCGAAGTCCCTGGCAGGCGACGAGGACGCCGACACCGCGAGCAAGAAGGGGATCCGCAACCTGCGCAAGGGAATCATGCCGAAGGGTCACAGCGGCCGTGGCGCGCCCAGGAGCAGCGGCCTGGACACCTCAGCCATTGATCGAGAGTTGCTGAAAAAGTGATCTCAAATCTTGCTTCCAGACGAAGGGCCGGCTTGCCGGCCCTTTCTCTTGACACGCCCCGGGGAGCACGCAGGAGCCGTGGTTACGCTGCTAGGAATCTAGCGAACCTCAGCGGAGGCGCCCCGAAACAAGCACAACGTACCCCCAGCCACGATCACGAACACAGTCTGCCAGCGTCTCGTCGATTGAGTCCGGCCGGAACCGCAGGACCGCGCTGACTTTCAGCGAAGCATTCGGTCCGCCGACTACATGTTGCTTCGCAAGAAAGCCGACCTGTGTCAATTGTCCTGAACTCCCTCGATGCATGAAAGACTTGAACGCACCGCCCCCCCACCCGCCAAGCACGATTGGATCACCTATCGCGACTTCAGTCTCGATATAGCGCTGACACTCATCCGGAGTTGGGTTGAATGCGTTGCGTTGCATGGCCCAACCGAGCGAGACATCCTCCATTGAACCGATCAACACCTGGCCGTCTGTGCGCAGGCCGTCATACGGCACAGGATCCTTCCTTCCCCAGCTCCGCTCGCGATCACCGCGGTAGTACGTCAGATTCCTCTTGGCCCGGGTCATTCCCACATACAGCAGCCGCGCCTCTTCCGCGGCATCGCCTTGGAGATCCGGTCCCAGTCGATCCCACCCTGCAACGCCGAACTGAATCATCGACGGCAGAATTACTACGTTGTCGAACTCAAGCCCCTTCACCTTGTGCAGTGTCGAAACTACTGCCGTTGACGCTTCATCGACCGTCCCCAGCAACCGCACGAGTTCATCGGTTCTCAATTCATCGACAAACTGAACGAGCGAGGAAAGATGGGGGAATGAACGCTCGCGGCAGCACAGCTCCCACAGATCGTCCAGCGTGACGTCGGACGTAGCCGGCCTGGAGTATTCCGGAACACCTCCAGCTTGCACCGTCCGGTTGAAGATCTCTCGCCGCAAATCCTCTGAAAGTGCGGCGTCGCCTTTGGCAGCAGCCTCCCGAAGATGGTCCAACCAGAGCGCCACGTGCCTCAGCTGGGCTACGCGCAGATTGGCGCCCCCCTGCACCCTCAATTTCGGCAGCGCCTGGCTCAACAGTCTGTGCGCTTCAGCGACCTCAGCATTCGAACGACAGAGCACGGCGGTCGACTCGCCTTCGCGGCCGGTCAGGTCCTTTAGCAAAGCTGCAGTGCCTTCTACCGCCTCGCCCCACGTTCGACCGCTCCACTCGATCGCCTGGCACGCCCCTTCCCTGGCTCCCGCACGTGATCTCAACCGGGAGGACTTCAGACGCCGGGAGCGGCTCGTGCGCTCGAAGAACCCTGAGATCATCAACTGGCTGCGTTCGACAATGCTCTCGCCAGATCGGAAATTCACGCCCAGCAGGAACTCCTGGAAACTTCCTCCCCCGAAATCGTGCGTAAACTGATCAAAGTACTTCTCGGAGAACTGGTGAGCACTACCATCATTCTTCCGCTGCCAGCGCAGGATGTCCTGGTCGTCGTCACCAATCACCATGACCCCTGCCCTAGACCCGCTGCCGGAGTGG
Organism: Paraburkholderia sp. EG304; assembly: GCF_046543485.1. Lineage (NCBI taxonomy): Bacteria > Pseudomonadati > Pseudomonadota > Betaproteobacteria > Burkholderiales > Burkholderiaceae > Paraburkholderia > Paraburkholderia sp. EG304. The sequence goes on from NZ_JBKGUA010000051.1 coordinate 26,937, forward strand.
AGATACTTGATGACCTGATACACGTCATCCGTCACGTCCTGGAATTCGTCCACAAGGACACAACGTGCGCCGCCGGCTACCCTCTGGGCGAACGAAGGATCTTTCGACAGCCGACTGGAAAAATCAGAAAGCAGGGTTTGCACACTGTCTCTAGTAATCTCAACCCCCTCCCGCGCCAGGCTCCGCATAGCCAGCGAGTGGAAGGTCGAGACCCGCAGACGCCCCGCGTAGGCTGCATAGCCCAGCGACTTGAACAGCTCGCGAATCCGTCGCCTGATCTCAAAGACGACTGCGCGATTGAACGCAAGCACGATGATTTGCGAGGGATCGATGTTCTGCTCCCGGATCAGGTGCGCGATTCTTCCTACAAGGACAAAGGTCTTGCCAGCCCCGGGACCCGCGTTGACCATGATGTGCTGATCAAACGGCGCCTTGGCCACCTCCCATTGCGCTGATTCTTCCGAGCCCCTGAATCTCTCGAAGAACTCAACCGCTTTCGTGGCGCGGAGCTTCTCCTGCATCTCCAAGAGCAAGGTGGAGGGGCCGTCCCGATCCTCGCTGACTATTTCACCCAGTTGCGAATCAAGGAACTGCTTGATCGCAGGGCCATCAGCGGCGTCGAAATACCCTTCGATGAAGACCGGGTGGGCATCCGTGTTCACGTTTGCGAACACCTCCATTGCCAGATTTCGTGCCTCTGCAAGTTCATTGACCTGCCTGAGCTCGTCCCAGATATCCGCCTGATCCTCAAGCCTGCCATCGACATTGGATACTGCTACGACATGTGACAGCGGAACCAACTCCGGCGAAATGCTGACAAGGCTCATTGCCGACAAGAGCGCGGCCACTTTGTTCAAGTCGGATTCGCGGAAACGGCCGTCATGGCTTCCGGCACGTAGCTGATCCACAAGTTTCGAAATCGGGATCGATCTCTGGTTTGCGACGGCCGCGAACAGGGACTTCGCCCCCTGCAGGAAACGTTGCCGTCTGGAATCTGCTTTGGACCATGACGACCGCGGAAGCACTGCCTCCCAGATGACTTTATCGTCGGCCCGAACCAGCTGGCGAAGCTTGACTCCGGATGCACGCGCAAGGCTTCTGAAGCCGTTAATGAACAATCTTTCATACATCCGGCGCTTGTCATCGCCGACCCGCGGCCCCTCTACGTCCTCGACCATCTCAAACGGATTGAACTCGATTCGTCCGTTCTTCGCGAGCCGGCGTATGAGTTCGGCTACTCCGCCATCGACGTACTGGAAGAGCTCGCTGATCTTGGTGGATGGCTCAGATGCAAGCTTGCGCGGAACAACGTCAATCTCGCGATTCAGCGATACAGCCCCACGCTTTTCGAGGTCGCCTAGGACTGCCAGCACATCTCCCATCGACTTGATCGCACTGCTGCGCAGCTTGATCTGGGAGAGATTGAGAATCACCGTCTTTGCCGTGGCGGCCTCACCGCTCGACAACCCGGCGTGTGCGGGACGTGGGCTTGGAAGCGACCGCGCCGGAGTTCTTGCCAAGCCATCGAACAGCATGCCCACCGTGTCGGACAAACTGGAAAACAGCCGTCCGAGCACGTCGATCGTGCCGCCGAGAAGTCCTGCCGGGGTTGGAGAAGCGCCAAAAACGGAGCCGCCTCCAAGGGATGCACCTGCAAGCGAAGTGTCCACCGAACCAATTTTAAGAATCAAACCGGCTACTTCAGCAGCCAAACCATCCTCCTGGGATATCCGCTCAAGCGAGGACGGGTAGGCAGTCACCTCAATCAGATCCGGGACGGAACCGCACAGGCGGACGCGTTCGGCCCGTTCGAGCCAGTACAGCCCCATTCTGACTCGCGTCGCGGCCGCGCGTCTGGCGGCCGGACTTTGCCCCACGGGGTTCTGTGGCGTGCCGTAGCCCTCGGCAGGAACGATCGCGAGCTGCTGGCCATCCACCTGGTATGCGTGCTCGCACACCTTTTCGTGGAGATCCCTGATGATTGGAAGGGATAGGGCGCTGCGCGCCCGCAAACCCCGGATCGACTCGAAGTCCTGATCCGAGAATAGCAGCGTGGCGGAAAGCTTTTCGAGCTGCGCATTCTTACGCTCCCGCTCCCCGCGCCCGATCCGGCCAACCTCCTGCAGGTAGTCCTCGAGGTATCCCGGCGGTGCAAGGTGCACGACCCAATGGATGTCCGGAATATCCATGCCCATGCCGAAGGCCTTCGTCGCCACGAGGACATCAAGGTCACCGTCAAGAAAGCGCGTGTAGATCTCTTCCCGCGAGCCTGCATCCAAGCCCGCATGGTAGTAGTCGACCTGACCGCTGGTGGCCCGGGCAAGCCGCTGCGCCACGACCTCCGCGTGGTATCGGCTGGATACAAAAACTATGACGGCACTACGTTGACCCGTCGACGCCCGGTTGCGCCGTGCCGCCGATACGGCTTCTTCGATGTGAGGCAGACGCTCCGCCAGTGCCTTGTCAAAGTTCCGCCGGTCGTTGAGCATGCCACGCACACGACGCGGCTCAACGGCAATATGCGTTCGCAATGGATTGGAGAACGAGTCCGGCCTTGCCAAGAGCGGCAGTGGAGATCCCGTCTCTCCGGAATCTCCGGACATGACGGCCTGCAAACGGACCCTGTCGGACGCGGTGATCGTTGCCGACAGCAACAGGAAAGGCGTCGGCTCACTCAAATCCATTGCACGACACATGCGCAGCAACAGATTCAGCGCATGAAAGTAGTCCGGCCTGAACTCGTATCCCCACTGATTCACGCAATGGGTTTCATCCACTACTACATGCTCCAAGCCTTTGTCAGCTTGCATGCGTTTGTGAAGCACATCGAGGAAAACACTGCTGCGTGTCCGCTCTGGCGCGACATACAGCAGCACGATGCGATGATCGAGTACGCCCTGGATCACTTCGGCGATCTCGCTGGGCGGTCGATCACCGCTCAGATAGTCGACTGACTCGGAGAAACCCTGCTCCCGCAGGCGCTCCACCTGATCCCGCATCAAGGCCTTCAACGGCGAGATGACCAATGTCAGCCGTCTATTGCGTAGGCCACGGCAGAGCGCGGGAACTTGAAACAGCACCGACTTGCCCTCGCCCGTCGGCAACGAGACGAGAACATTAGCGGAGCGTTCGCAGATGGCTTCCATCGCAATCTTCTGCGACGGCTTGAAGCCGGTGACGCGATTCCCGCCGCCCCCGCTTCGAGGCTGCCAGTTCGCCACCAGGAAGCGTTCCATAGCCTCGATGCCGGAAGGAGCCACCTCTCGCACCAGCTTGAACGGCGACAACACTAGCTCCAACCGTTGCGCCTGCTCAGCCAGGAATGGCGTCTCCACAAGCTGGAACGAATCCGCCAAGTTCGACAGCCCCTTGGCCATGTCGCCCACGCGCGGATCAATAAGGATGGTGGGGAGCTGCGACGCTGACAGCCCCACATCGGCCATCCATCCATGCAACCGGGCCCGCAACAAGGCAGGCGCAGACTCAAGTACAGTAGCGCCACTAACGACGGCGCCGCCGCCCGCCTTCTCGGTCTTTTGCCCAGAATCAGAACCTGCCTGCGCGGCAGTGCGCGTCTCCGCACAGGCATGCCACTCCTCGATCGGCAGTGCCTCGACCACAGGTTGCAGCACCACGCCTGCCGACTGAGAAAGCGATTGCCAGACGGGCCACTGGTCGACCACGTCGACCAGCGCGAGGCCACCACTCGAGGCGCGAAGCATGTGTTCACGTTGGCTGCGGTGTTCCGGTTTCACCTCGCCAAGCCCGATCTCCGCCAGCCCAACTGTCAATAGATCACGCAGCGCCTCGCTTTGGGTACTCGCAATCAGGAGAATCGGAACGGTTCCCGCTCCAAACGTCGCCACTTCTTTGAACGTACGAAGCACCTCGGCCCAGTAGCTGCCCTGGTCCTCGGCCCGCGGATGCAACACGTGATGGCGCCGCGTTGCGACCTTCGGACGGCATGACGGAACCGGCGCGCCCTCAGCACGAACGATCGCCGCATCGCTGACGGGGAGCGTCGTGAATGCAGCCAGACCTCCTCGAGAGTCGAGCACGTGTGCGGCACGGTCGACGAGCAACCATCGCAACGCAGATCCGGTTTCACCGATACGCATGAATGGCGCTGCGGGCATTTCACCCAGCATCTGCGCAACATCGCTTTGCGCAACCTTCCGTCGATCGAGCACGAGAACATCATCGCTGAGCCCGGTCACCACGCAGGACGATGGATCCCTGCTGGCCCACCAGTCAACGCTGGCGGGCAACGACGCGATACGCCAGCCCGAACCGGCCTTCGGCACTACGCACGCCATGTCGACCGCCGACCGCAGACGGGCGTCACGTTCAAGCAGCCAGACCGGAATCATGTTCCGCCGCAGCGCGATGCCCTGCGCGGCAGCCAGCTCCCCAACAGCCACCAGGACCCGAGCAGCCGGGTCGGACGCGGCGTCTGCCGGCAGGGCCTTCTTAAGCAAGGCAACGTCAACTTCCCGCCACTCGGCCGCCAGCCCTTCGCTGGGGTCCGCCGAGACCACCGACGCGCCCGGAACCCAGTCGATCTCCCCGAGCCTGCTCTCGGGCACGACGACCAGCTTTGCAGGCGAGGTTCCCTCCGCGGTCATGAAGCCCGGGAACTCGCGGGCAAAATCGCGGACGCCCCGCTGGGCCTCAATGACCGCATCCAGCAGTCGGGCAGAATCGGTGAACTCGCCGATCAACACCCTGCGTGCAATATCTTCAGGCAGGCCCTCTAGCTGTCGCTTGAACAGCTGCAAAGTGTCAAGTGCATCCCGGTCCGCATGATGCCGCCCACCGAGCGCGTGCGACGCCGCCTGCGGCTCCAGAAGGTACCCGATGAGCAACGTGTCCCAGATCAATGGCACCGAAGTCGGCGCGATGTGGCGGGCAACAATCGGCCAGTCCCATGCCAGGGCATTGTGACCTACCACCAATGGCGCAGCGTGGACTCGCTGCCCCAGGTCGGCCATGGCCACATCCAGGTCGGTCCCGCTACGCTCATCGTGAAGAAGGCTGGCCTGTCCGTTGCGTGCGCAGCCGATTTCCCAGATGCGCTTACCGTCGGTTTCCAGGTCAAACGCCAGTGACGCAGCGGTAAGCAGCGTCCTTGCACGTGATGGTTCCTGTTGGAGTTGCTTGTCCAGCCCTGCCGGATTCTTCCGCCACCCTGACACCAGAGAAACCTGGCGCGCGGCTGGAAGTCGATGAAACAGCGAAACCGATAGATCGAGATTACGGTCCGCCCACGCTTCAGCCTGTACTTCGGACAGCAATCCGTTACGCACGATCCTGTCCAGCCAAGCATCGATGAACGCATCCCGCGGGATGTCGTAGGCCAGGAAACGCGTTGCCAGCTCGACCTCGGATGCCTCGGCTCCTGGGAAACAGGACTCCCAGTTGCCACGCGGTTCCGACAAGGCCCGGCTGAGCAGGTGCCATTCAAGGAGGCGGGAGCGGGCGTCCGGAGAAAGCCTCTGGCGTTGAATCCACGAGGGGTCTGGTGTCCCCAGCACGGCCAGCTGTGCTGGCTCGAACACTTCCAGCATCCGCGTGAACGCGCAAGCCGGGCTGCCTGGCGACAGGCAGGCAGCAAACTGGTAGTGCGACTTCGCCAGCCGGCTACTGACCTGATGTGCTTCCAGATCAGCCGGCGACATCTCGGCCAGACGTTCGCAGACGACCTGTCCCAGTACCTCGTCTTCCAGGTCGGTGGGTGCCGGCGCATTTCCACCCCACGGCTTCGCGTACCACGCTGTTTCAAACAGGCCCCACAGCGCATCCCGCGGCAACTCACCTAGGCGCTTGCGCCGCAAAGCGTCCACAGATGTCTGATCCGTGGGCGCATTCCCTAGCGAAGCTGAAGAGATTTCGACGGGCGCCCACAAGACTGCACCCTTCTTGGGCTCGTGTGGACGCCGTGGGTCGCTGCCCGTGATGAAAAGCACCTGCGATCCCACAGGGGGAAGCTTTTTTCCGTCAGGTAGCCGGCCCGGATATCCCCTGAAGTGGAAGAACACGTCCTCGCGCGCGCCACCAGAGATGAAGCCGAAGCCCCGTTCTTCGTCGAGCCTGGCCACAGTTCCGAAGCGTGGCAGCTTCAAGAAGAGCATTCCCTCATCAGATTGTGGCTTCTTACCAGATCCTAGCGGCCGACCACCGGTCTTGGAATTGGTCTTCCTAGTGTCCACAATCTCTCGCTCGGTCGGCTGTAAGCCCAATGTCTTCAGCTGGTCGGCCAGCGTGCTCATGATTGTTCATCCCCTTGCTGGCACACACGCGTCTCCCAAAGTCTTGGCGAAATGGAAAATGACCGGGTGTGCGCGTTACCCATCCCCGGCTTGGCGTCACCCTCGATCGCTGCGGATGTGCCTAAAGTCGCTCTTGTGCTTGTTGCGCCGGTACTTTTCACCGGTGATGAAGTAAACCAACGACTGCACCTGATCACTGTCTTCCCGGTCAAAGAAGCCAAGACCAACCAAGAGATCCACCAATTTTTCCCGATCGCCGCCGAGTCCTGGTTCCTTAGCACCACTCCAACGGCAGGCGGCATATAGGAGTTTTCTGAGCTTGTGATTGATGAAATCCTGATCGAGGAATGTATCCGCCGGAACCTCTACGGCCTCTTCGGGAAGATCAATCTCCCCAAGGCCGCCGGATGAATAGTTGTAGCCGGGGTTGGCAAGCGTCGCCGCGAACTCATGCCGACCGTCGTTGAAAGGCTTGGGATTCTTCTTGTAGCCGGCATTCAACTCTCGAAATTCTGCCGCAAGCGATGGCGCATCGATCTCACTGCGCGCCCTCCCTCGATTTCGATAGGCTTTGCGGAGGATCTCGTATACCAATGACGACGAATCTTTCAGCCCATAGGGGTCATCCGGCGCATCTCCACAGGCTGGCACAAGCACATCCTTAGCAGTCGGCGTGCTTTCCAAGGCGTCACTAAGTGCGGGCGCCTCAACGAAAACATCCTTGAAACTGACCCCGTGAAGAATGTACGAATACTGGCTTCTGATGCGATTCAACGTCTTCACGACCACAGGAGCACCCGAGCTGGCATCAAACTCGGTTGGCACCTTGTCGGCGATGGCCCGCTCGGTGGGCAAGAGGAAACCCAGCAAACCCTTTCGATACTTGAAATCGATTGAAGGAATGCCATCGTGCGTCAACGCGGATTCCAGACCTCCCGCACTGAATTGGTGCAATGCGACGGGGGGATACTCGAGAACGTCACGCAACTGCGATGTATCGAGCTGCAAATACCGTATCTGGGCCTGATTGCCATCAGCCCGCACGGGACCTTGGGTTGACTTCTGGGGCCACAGAAGCTGGTACCCAGGAGGAAAGGGGTCAATGGAGAGAAGGCTGACCCGAAATCCCTTCGGGACCTTGACGTAGAACCTGTCGTATCCAGCCTCAAGGAGCCTGTGAACGAACTCAACAGGGTCGTTCCCGTCAAGCATGCTGGCTAAGGGCCGAACTCGAATGGCTGGCGATTCAGGCGTCATGCGGCGAGGCATCCTTCTTGGGGTTCTTTGCAGGTGGGTGAACAAAGTCGGCCCAGGCCTGCATCATCGGACGACGTTGCTCCAAGAGATCTGTGCGGTGGTAGGCGGCCTCGACCTTGTCCTTGACCGTATGCGCCAACGCCCGCTCTGCCAGGTCACGGGCATAGCCTTGCTCGCTGCACCAGTCGCGGAAGCTCGAGCGGAACCCGTGGGCGGTCGCAATACGCCCAGGCGTGTCGCTCGGTGCGTTCGCTCTCCGCAACAAGGCTGTGAGCGTCATGTCCGACATGACCGAACGAGCCTGCACAGAGGGAAAGACAAGTTCGTCGTGATGGCCTTCCTGGCGCCTGAGCAGCTTGACGGACTGTTCCGACAATGGCACTCGATGAGGCTGTTTGGCCTTCATGCGAGCAGCAGGAATCGTCCACAGCTTCGCGCGAAGGTTCACTTCCGCCCACGTCATCCCGCGCACCTCGCCGGAACGACTGGCATTCAGGATCAGGAACAGCAAAGCATTTCGCGTGACTTCGTACTCGCCAGCTCCTGCAAGTTCTGCTTTCACGAACGATGGAAGCTTCGCCCAGGGCATTGCTGGCTGATGCTCCTGCCGGACAGACTTTCCCGGCTGCAGCGGAAGCAGATGTGTTACGACATCGACCGGGTTGGCTTGGTTAAATCCGTGCGCCCAACCCCACGCCATTACCGCGTGTAGCCGTTGCTTCACGCGACTTGCCGTCTCTGCCTTGTCGAGCCAGATGGGGCGGAGGACATCCGCAACGTGCCGCGGTTGCAACTGGTCGATGGAAAGGGAGCCAATCCGTGGAAACGCGTACTCAGTCAGCGTATTAAGCCACTGCTGTGCGTGCTTGGGATTCTTCCACCCGGGCTTTAGTTCCGCGTGGAGTAGCTCCGCTGCTTCCTGAAAGGTCGGTGTCTTCGGCTTAGCGTGTTCAGCCGCCTTAACCTCCAACGGATCCTGCCCAGTCGCGATCTGCTCGCGCATTTCTCGCGCCAGTTTACCCACCAGAGCAATCCCAACTTCGGGGTAGGCACCCAAGCCGGCGTTGCGTCGCTTGCCCGTGGCAGGACTGACGTACCGCAGCACCCACTTACCCTGCCCCTTCTGTGAGGGCGACGGATGCAGCGTCAGGCCAGTTATGCCTCCGTGCGGGACAGCCTGACCGCCAGGGCTCAGGCTGCGAGCCTTTGCATCCGTGATCAATCCCATGTCCTTCCTCGGCCCCCCTGTTTCCGGTATGCCATCGAGTATGCCATTTGATGTTTGCTTCCTTTAGGTGTCGTTGGGGTCGATTGGTACGCAGCTGTAGCTAAGTTGCTGAACCTCGTGCTAAAATTTTCAAAGGTTGAGATCGGCTGGGCCCCGTTGGGCATCGCCCGAGCAGTCCCTCTCTCCGCCACACAAATAAAAAGGCCGCCCTCAGGGGCGGCCTTTTTATTTGTGCGACGGACAGCATGGGGGCCGAGAACCCCGACGGGTTCGACGGATTCGCCGGGAGCGAATCCGGACAGCCGAACGGCTGGCCCTGGAGCGCGTCAGCGCGGAAGGGCTGGGTGCATGGATGCACCCAGCAATCCCAGCAAAGCGGCCACCCTGCATCAGAAGCCCACCACCCCAACGCGGAGCATGCCAAAGTCGCCCCATGCCCACCCTACGCCCCTACACCGCAACAGACGCCCCCGCCTGCCTCGCACTGTTCGACACAAACGTGCCGCGTTACTTCGCCCTACACGAACGCCAGGACTTCGCCGCCTATCTGCTCCACCCCGAGCGCACCCACGATTACCTCGTGATCGACCACAACGGCGAGCTCGTCGCCTGCGGTGGCCTCGCCCTGGACAACGAACACACCGCCGCCTTCTGCTGGGGCATGGTCAACCGCAGCCGACATCGCCAAGGCCTGGGCACGCAGCTCTCCCACGCACGCCTGGCCCACGCAAGAACGCTTGGTGCCCAGCGGGTAACGCTCAGCACCAGCCAGCACACGCGGGATTTTTACGCCGGCCTTGGCTTCGTCGTCACCCACATCACTCCCGATGGGCATGGCCCCGGGCTGGATGCGGTGGAAATGGTGCTCGAACTGGCGCCGCACTGAGCGGCGCCAGCGATTCGATCGGGTCAGCCGTGCGTCAGCCACGCATGGCGTGGCTCTACCCGCCGAAGCCGCAGCTTTCGCCTCAACTGCTCGACAGCTTCATCAACACCAGCCCGCTCACGATCAACACCGCCGCGGCAATCCGCATCGCGCTGACCTGCTCGCCGAGGAAGGTAATGCCGATCACGAACGCGCCGACCGCACCGATGCCGGTCCAGATCGTGTACGCAGTGCCGAGCGGCAACGTGCGCATCGCCAGCGACAGCAGCCAGAAGCTGGCGATCATGGTGACGACGGTGATGATCGAGGGGGTGAGCCTGCTGAACCCCTCGGACTGCTTCATCGAGAACGCCCAGACGATTTCCAGCACACCGGCTGCCAACAGATAGATCCAGGCCATGCGGCCCTCCTTGATGGGGCCAGGCCGTCCTGGTCAGTGGTTCCCGAGTGGGGGAGGCCGTTCCTCCTGTGCAGCGCATTTTAGCAACCCGCCCGCACATTGGCCGTTCCGTGCCGCATCGGGCTACACAGGATTCAGCCTCGGCGTCTGGCACTGCGTGCCGCGCATGCGCTAGAATGCGCGACTGCACTGCCGGACCTGTTCCTGCGCTGCAGCTTCCGCCTGCGGTTGGCTGATCCTTGATCGCCCGGCAGCCGGAACGTCTCTATGGTGGCCCCGTCGGCCCCTCGCGACGCTAGGTCGAAAATCCCGCCAGGGCCGGAAGGCAGCAACGGTATCGATCGACGCGGGCGCCGAGGTCAGCCGGCGGGGCCGCCACCTTTTCGGCCCCCCTGTTTTCCTTCGCGATGCTGCCGCTCAAGGCGCCGCGGGCGTGCCCTGGTGGAACACCATCCGCCACGCCTCGCCATGCTGCCGCCACAGCGAACTGCGCAACACCTCGCGCTGGCGCTCGCCCTCGATCACATACCAGCTGCGGTAGCGCACCTGTGCCAAGGTCGGGGCCAGCAACACGACGTCGTAGTCGGTGGACACGATCTCGACCTGCGCGCGCTCGCGCGGCAACTCGGCCAACGCCGCCGCACGGTCGAAGCACGCACCCGAACTGCCGATCTCGCGGAAGTCGTCATCCAGCAGCGCCGCCAACCGCGCGACATCACCGCGGACCGCCGGCGCATGCAACGCGCGTTCGAGCGCCTGCAGATGGGCGGCCAGCGCGTCATCCATGCTCAGGGCGGATCCTGCGCCAGCACGTGCATGGCCGTCGGGGTGGCCAGCGCCACACGTTCACCGGGCAGCGCCACGCGATGCCCGCGCTGGCGCAATGCCTCGCCGTCGGCCTCGCTGGCGTAGTGATAGAGCATCATCCGCGCCTGCAGCTCGGCCGTGTACTCACGTTCCAGGTCGTCCACGCCGGTGTGCGACGGGTTGCCGTGCAGGCCGCAGTCGTGGGCGATCAGCTCGTTGTCGTCGGCATAGCGCGCCAGCACCTCCGGAATCGGACGGGTATCGCCGCTCCAGGTGACCGCGCCCTTCAGGCGCAGGCCATAGGCGGTTTCCGGCCAGTGATGGCGCACGGGGAACACCTCCAGGCGCACGCCGTCATGCCAGAACGCGTCGCCGACGACGATCAGCTGGAAGGCGTCCCAGAAATTCGCACCGCCCTCGGCGAGCACGTTCGGGTAATCGGCCACGCGCTTGTGCAGCAGCGGCACCACGCTCGCCGGCACGTACACGCGGATGCGCCCACGGCGCTGCGGCGAGAAATACGCATCCACGAACAGGCGCTCGAAACCGGCGACATGGTCCAGGTGCACATGGGTGACGAACACGGCCTGCGGCACCTGGCCGTAGTGCGCCTGGAAGGCGGTCAGCCCTTCCCCACCGCAGTCGATGGTGAGCCACGGGCGGCCATCGCGCTCGATCACCGCCATCGGCGAACCCAGCTGCACGGCCGACGCATTGCCGACCCCCATGAAACGCAATGCCCAGTCCATCAGTAACCCCGGTTCCAGGCCAGATCGTAGGCGCGGCGCAGCCGTGCGTAGTCCTTCTCGACGTCGTCATGGCTGCGCTCACCACGCAGTTTGATCAGCGAACGCAGCAGCCGCTTGAGATTGCGCTCGCGCCAGCGGGTGGCGGGGATGCGCAGCACGCCACGATCGAAATCGATCAGCCAGCCGTGGCCGTTGGCGTCGAACAGAATGTTGTGCGCGTTGAGGTCGGCATGATCCAGCCCGGCGCGGTGGAAGCGCGCGATCAGCCGGCCGGTCTCTTCCCAGGGGGCGCCGCGCCCGGCAACCAGCGCGCGGTCGGCCAGCGAGCGCACGCCCTCCAGCCGCTCCATCAGGATCGCCGCCTTGTAGCGCAGGCCTTCGCGCATGTAGAACGCGGCGATCGGTCGCGGCACCGGCAGCTTCTGCGCGTGCAGGGCACGCATCAGCCGGAATTCGGCAAAACTGCGGGTGCGGTTGGCGCCGCGCCAGAGGTAGTGGTCCCGGCTCAGCTTGGCCGCCAGGCCGCCGCGCAGGTACTGGCGCAGCACGGCGTGGCCGAAGGGGGCATCGACGAACCAGGCGCCGCCGCGGCCGCCATCGCCGACCGGCCGCGCCCGCTCGCCCCAGTGGGCCGGCGAGAACAGGCTCATCTCGGCTTGCCGCAGGGCTTCGCGGTCGAACAGAATGGCACCGATACCGCGTCCATCGCGGCAGGGCGTCAGCGCTTCAGTGGCGTCGAATGCGACCATTCCTTCGAGTCTAACAACACCATGGCACCAACGTCCTCTTCCTTGTGTCTTTTGCGTTTGTCCGCGCTGGGGGACGTGACCCATGTGGTGCCGCTGGTGCGCACGCTGCAGCGGGCCGATCCAGGGGTGTCGCTGCACTGGATCATCGACAAGGCCGGCCACAAGCTGCTCGACGGGCTGCCCGGCGTGACCTTCCACAGCTACGACAAAAAGACCGGCCTGGCTGGCATGCGGGCCCTGCGCGACAGCCTTCCCGCCGGGCGTTTCGATGCGCTGCTGCAGATGCAGGTCGCCTTCCGCGCCAACGTGCTCTCGGCCTTCGTTCCCGCCAAACGCCGCATCGGCTACGACAGATCGCGCTCCAAGGACCTTCACGGGCTTTTCATCAATGAGCGCATTCCCGACCGTCCCGGCATCCACGTGCTCGACGCGATCGGCAGCTTCTGCGAGCCGCTCGGCCTGAAACAGACCGAGGTCAGCTGGGACCTGGCCGTGCCGCCGGCGGCGTTCGAATGGGCCAACGCCCAGTGGGCCGACGACGGCCGCCCGGTACTGATGATCTCGCCCTGCTCCAGCCACGTGCGCCGCAACTGGTACGCCGACCGCTACGCGGCCGTGGCCAACCATGCCACCTCACGCGGCTGGCGCGTGGTGCTGTGCGGCGGGCGAAGCGACCTGGAACGTGGCATGGCCGATGCCATCCAGGCACAGCTCTCCACGCCGGCGCTGGATCTGGTCGGCAAGGACACGCTGAAGCAATTGCCGGCTCTGTTGGCACGCGCCGCGCTGGTGATGACGCCCGATTCGGGCCCGATGCATATCGCCAACGCGATGGGCACCAAGGTGCTCGGCCTGCATGCGGCCAGCAACCCGCACCGCAGCGGCCCCTATTCCGACCGCCGCTACTGCGTGGACCGCTACGACGATGCCGCGCGCAGATTCCTGGGCAAGCCGGCCAGCGAACTGAAGTGGGGCGCGAAGGTCGAGTTCGACGACGTGATGCAGCTGATCACGGTCGAGGACGGCATTGCGGCCTTCGAGCGCTATGTCGCCGATTACGCGCCGCGCGGCGCGTAATCCTTGTACGACTTCTCTTCCACGTAGAGCGAGCCCAGCGCCAGGTTGATGTCCTTCTTGATGCGGGCGCGCTCATCGTTCTGCTGGTAGACGCTGCGGGCCAGTTCGACGAAGTGGTCGTCGAAGGCCTGCGCCTTGTCCTGCAGGCGGATGTTGTCTTCGATGTCCCACAGGCGCTCGTTGACGGCCTTGAGCTCGGCTCGCAGGCGCGCGATGTCCTTGACCCCGGCCGGGTGCGCCATCCAGGTCTTTTCCAGCGCGCTCAGCTCGGTGCGGATGTTGGCCAGCTTGGCCTCGTCGCTGATGCGCTCGGACTTGATCTGCAGGATCGAGATCTTGTCGAGCAGCTCACCGAAGGACACGGGGACGAGGATTTCAGCGGTCATGGTGGGGATCCGTTACGTGAGGTGGGCAGTTTAGCGGAGCGCATGTTGGAGGGGTGTGGGGCGTGGCTCTACCGTGATGGCGTCGCGTGGCTTGCGGGGTGGCCGCTTCGTTACCAGGATTGCTGGGTGCATCCATGCACCCAGCCCTTCCGCGCTGCGCGCTCCAGGGCCGCGCCACCTGGAGTTGGATACGCCGATGGGATGAACGCGTCGCCACGCGCCCGGGTATGTCGGTGATGACGCGTGGGGCTCCGGAAGCGGGGTGGCCGCTTCATTGGGATTGCTGGGTGCATCCATGCACCCAGCCCTTCCGCGCTGCGCGCTCCAGGGCCAGACGTTCGTCTGTCCGGATTCGTTCCAGACGAATCCGTCGAACCCCCGTCGGGGGTTCTCATCTGCCCATCAGGCAGATAAAAAGAAAAGGGCTGCCCGATGGGCAGCCCTTTTCTTTTTATCTGGCGGAGAGGGGGGGATTCGAACCCCCGAGGCGCTATAAACGCCTGCCTGATTTCGAGTCAGGTACATTCAACCGCTCTGCCACCTCTCCAGATGGTCCCGGCGAACCGGGACGCGAATGATACGGGTAGGACGCGCTGGCGACAAGTCATTGCGGGCAAAGAAGTGAATTTCTTCTGTATGGATGCCTTGCCGGATGTCCGGCGGGCCGCGATCATGCCGTTATCCCTCGCAATCCTCACCGGCCCGCGCCTTCCCATGATCGAATTCGGACACCTGACCCACCCCGGCCTGCGCCGTGACCTCAATGAGGATACGTATTACGGCGATGGCGAACTGGCGCTGTGGCTGGTCGCCGATGGCATGGGCGGGCACGCCTGTGGTGAGGTGGCGAGTGCGCTGGCGCGCGAGACCATCGTGCGCGAGATCCGCCGCGGCGCGACGCTGGCGCATGCGATCCGGATCGCCGATGAGGATATCATCCGCACCTCGCGCCGCCGCAACGACAGCCTGCCCATGGGGACCACCGTGGTGGCGGCCCGGGTGCAGGGCAATCGCTATGAGGTGGCGTGGGTCGGTGACAGCCGCGCCTATCTGTGGCGCGACGGCACGCTGGCCCAGCTCAGCCAGGATCACAGCGTGGTCCAGGAACTGGTCGCACAGGGCAACCTGACCGCCGAGCAGGCCCGCGCGCATCCGCACCGCAATGTGGTGACCCAGGCGCTGGGCGTGACCGACCCGGCGCACCTGAATGTGGCGACCACCACCGGTGAGCTGCGCCCGGGCATGCAGCTGCTGCTGTGCAGTGACGGGCTGACCGAGGAGGTGGAGGACAAGGGCATCGCCCGTACCCTCGCCTTCGACGATGCCAGTGCACAGGAATGCGTGGATACCCTGGTCGCCGCCGCGCTGGATGGCGGCGGCTCGGACAACATCACCGTGATCCTGGTGCGGTGCCACTGATACAACCGTCCCGACCAACGGTCGGGACCTACCGCCGGGGTTGTTGCGTCAGGCGCTGACCGCTTCCACTGCTTCCGCTTCACCATCCCAGATCGCGCGGCCTGCCTTCTTGCGCAGCTTGGCCAGGCGCGCTTCGTGCGCTTCCAGCTCCGAGGCCGTGGCGACCACGCGCGGGCGTGGCAGCAGGCGCGAGGCGTCGAAGGTCTGCGCGTGGGCGCTGCCGGGCGTGTGGTCGTCGGCCGAGCCGAAGCCGATTTCTTCCTGGCCCGAGGTCAGCGCGATGTACACATCGCCCAGGATCTGGGCATCGAGCAGGCCGCCGTGCAGCTGGCGGTGCGCGTTGTCCACGCCCAGGCGCCGACACAGCGCGTCCAGCGAGTTGCGCTGGCCGGGGAAGCGCTCGCGCGCCATCTTCAGCGTATCGATCACCGTGCAGCGGTCGGTGATCTTGCCGTAGTGGTCGCCGAGCAGCGACAGCTCGTTGTCCAGGAAGCCCAGATCGAACGCCGCGTTGTGGATGATCAGCTCGGCGCCGTCGATGTAGGCGAGGAAGTCATCGACGACCTCGGCGAAGTCCGGCTTGTCGGCCAGGAATTCCAGGGTCAGGCCGGTGACTTCCTGCGCGCCCTGTTCGAACTCGCAGTCCGGCTTGAGGTACTGGTGGTAATTGTTGCCACTGGGGCGGCGCTCGAGCAGTTCCACACAGCCGATTTCGACGATGCGGTTGCCCTTCCGCCATTCCAGGCCGGTGGTTTCGGTATCAAGGATGATCTGACGCATGCGCTCAGTGTACCGGGCCGGCGGCGCGGATCCGGATCGCGGCGTCGCGCGCCAGCTGGTCCACGCGCTCGTTGTCCGGGTCGCCGGAGTGGCCCTTCACCCAGCGCCAGTCGATGGTGTGCTTCAGCGTGGCCGCGTGCAGGCGCTCCCACAGCTCCCGGTTCTTGACCGGCGAGCCGCCGGCGGTCTTCCAGTTCTTGCGGATCCAGCCGGGCATCCACTCGGTCAGGCCCTGGCGCACGTACTGCGAATCGGTGAACAGCACGATGTTGCACGGCTCGGTGAGCGCTTCCAGCCCCGAGATGGCCGCCATCAGTTCCATGCGGTTGTTGGTGGTATGCGCTTCACCACCACTCAGCTCGCGCTCGTGCGCGTTGTAGCGCAGCAACGCCGCCCAGCCGCCGGGGCCGGGATTGCCGAGGCAGGAACCGTCGGTGTGGATTTCTATCGTCTTCATTCCATTCCAGATCAGGTGGCCACGGTCCCGTGCCAGCGTGGCACGGCCACCGGCGTCGGTCCCGGCAGGGCCAGAGTGCGTTTTTCAGCGGTGAACAGGCAGGCGGCCCGCAGCGGGGCCAGGTCGCGCCGGGCCGGCGAGCGGTCGCGCCACATCGGGCCGAGGTACTGCAGGTCCTCGCAGCTCAGGCCGGCCTGCGTGAGGGTGTGGCGCAGCCGCTGCGGGCTGCGCACCACCAGCCCGCGATGGCGCCACTGGCGACGGTACGGGCTGAACGGGTTGAGGGTGGACAGCCACAGGCGGCCGCCCGGCATCAGCACGCGGGCGCAGTCGGCGATCAGCTGCTCGGCATCGCGCGCGGTGACGTGCTGCAGGACGATCGCGTTGACGCTCTCGTCCGGCAGCGGCAACGGCAGGCCGCAGTGCACGTCCCCGGCGTAGGCCGCCCCGTCCCGGAACAGGCGCAGGCCGCGGCCGGGCAGGTCGACACGCTCCAGCCAACCTGGCGTCGGTACCACCCACAGCCAAGGGTTCACCGGGCGCTCGGCGAGGAGGCTGCGCAACTGCTCGGATTCCAGACGGCACAAGGCGTGTGCCGGTTCAGTATCAAACCAGGATGCGACTGTCGCTTGACGGGGGCTCGGCGCGAGGGGCATGGTCCAATTCTATGCGACTGACCGCCCTACCCGCGTTTGCGGACAACTACATCTGGGCGCTGGTCGCCGATGACGGCCGCGCCGTCGTCATCGACCCCGGCCAGGCCACCCCCGTCCTGGCCGCCGCAGCGCAGCAGGGATGGGTTCCCCACAGCATTCTGTTGACCCACCACCACGACGACCACATCGGCGGCGTGGCCGAGCTGCAGGCCCGTTTTCCCGCGGTGGAGGTGTACGCACCGGTGGAACCGCGCATCGCGGTCCCTGCCCACCGGGTGGCTGAAGGTGAATGCGTTCAGGCATTGGGGCTGGGGTTCCACGTAGTATCCGTGCCCGGGCACACCCGGAGCCACATCGCGTTTCACACCGCTGAACACC
>NZ_JBKGUA010000052.1:0-44178 GCF_046543485.1 Paraburkholderia sp. EG304
GTGCCACGGCGCTTGGTAATGTGGCTAAAGCGCTTGGATCCAAGTCCACGGCGATTGGTTTTAACACGAATGCGACAGGCGCCGCCGCCGTGGCGCTTGGTGATACGGCAGGCGCGACAGGTGAGTTTTCACTGGCGCTGGGTGCGCGCGCCGCTGCAACGCAGGCGAATTCGGTAGCGCTGGGCGCAGACTCGACGACGTCGGCTGCGGTGAGTCCGAGCGGCACGTCCATCCGCGGTACGAACTACTTCTTTGCCGGTTCGAATCCGACTGGCACGGTGAGCGTGGGCAGCGTGGGCAAGGAGCGCACGATCACGAACGTGGCCGCGGGTCGCCTGAGCGCGACGAGCACCGATGCGGTCAATGGTTCTCAACTGTATGCGACCAACCAGGCAATCGAGCAGATCAGCCAAAATGGCGCCGGCAGCGGGACGGATGCGCTGGCGGTGCATTACGACGATGCCGCGAAGGGCACGGTCACGCTGGGTGGTGCCAGCAATGGCACGAAGATCAAGAACGTGGCCGCAGGTGACCTGTCGTCGACGAGCAAGGACGCGGTGAATGGTTCGCAGCTGTACGCGACGAACCTGCAGGTGGGGCAGAACACCACGTCGATCACCAACCTGAACGAGAAGGGCACGAAGTACTTCCACGCGAACTCGACGGGCGCCGATTCGTTGGCGCTGGGCAAGGACTCGGTGGCAATCGGTATGGGTGCTGTGTCGAACAACGCGAACGACGTGGCGTTGGGCGCAGGCTCGACGACGTCGGCTGCGGTGAGTCCGAGCGGCACGTCCATCGGCGGCGCGAACTACTTCTTTGCCGGTTCGAATCCGATTGGCACGGTGAGCGTGGGCAGCGTCGGTAAGGAGCGCACGATCACGAACGTGGCCGCCGGTCGCCTGAGCGCGACGAGCACCGACGCAGTGAATGGCTCGCAGCTGTACGCCACGAACCAGCAGATGGACCAGTTGAGCCAGGACATCAAGAATGGCGCAGGCGGCGGGACGGATCCGCTGGCGGTGCATTACGACGATGCCGCTAAGGGCACGATCACGCTGGGCGGTGACAGCAATGGCACGAAGATCAAGAACGTGGCCGCAGGTGACCTGTCGTCGACGAGCAAGGACGCGGTGAATGGTTCGCAGCTGTACGCGACGAACCAGTCGATCACCAACCTGGATGACCGGGTGACGAATATCGCAACGAACATTTTCGAGAAGGGCACGAAGTACTTCCACGCGAACTCGACGGGAACGGATTCGTCGGCGCTGGGTGCGGACTCGGTGGCGATCGGTATGGGTGCGGTGTCGAACAACGCGGGTGATGTGGCGCTGGGTGCAGGCTCGATGACGGCAGCGGCGGTGGGCACGGCAGGTGCGACCATCGGCGGAAAGAACTATACGTTCGCCGGTGCGAATCCGGCGAGCACGGTGAGCGTGGGCAGCGTGGGTAACGAGCGCACGATCACGAACGTGGCCGCGGGTCGCCTGAGCGCGACGAGCACGGACGCGGTGAACGGCTCGCAGCTGTACGCCACGAACCAGCAGGTGGACCAGCTGAGCCAGGACATCAAGAATGGCGCCGGCGCCGGGACGGATGCGCTGGCGGTGCATTACGACGATGCCACGAAGGGCACGATCACGCTGGGTGGTGACAGCAATGGCACGAAGATCAAGAACGTTGCCGCAGGTGACCTGTCGTCGACGAGCAAGGACGCGGTGAATGGCTCGCAGCTGTATGCCACGAACCAGCAGGTGGACCAGAACACCACCTCGATCACCAACCTTGGCGACCAGGTAACGAACGTGTACGAGAAGGGCACGAAGTACTTCCACGCGAACTCGACGGGAGCGGATTCGTTGGCGCTGGGCAAGGACTCGGTGGCAATCGGTATGGGTGCTGTGTCGAACAACGCGAACGACGTGGCGCTGGGCGCAGGCTCGACGACGGCGGCTGCGGTGAGTCCGAGCGGCACGTCCATCGGCGGCGCGAACTACTTCTTTGCCGGTACGAATCCGATTGGCACGGTGAGCGTGGGCAGCGTGGGTAACGAGCGCACGATCACGAACGTGGCCGCCGGTCGCCTGAGCGCGACGAGCACCGACGCGGTGAACGGCTCGCAGCTGTACGCCACGAACCAGCAGGTGGACCAGCTGAGCCAGGACATCCGTAATGGTGCCGGCGGCGGGGCGGATGCGCTGGCGGTGCATTACGACGATGCCACGAAGGACACGGTCACGCTGGGCGGTGACAGCAATGGCACGAAGGTCACGAACGTGGCGGCCGGCACGGCACCAACAGATGCTGTCAACGTGTCGCAGCTCAATACGACTGTCGATACGGCTACGCGTTACTTCAAGGCGAACGGCAAGAACGACGGCACGGATGATGCGTCGGCAACAGGCACCAGGTCGGTGGCCATTGGTGCGAACGCAAATGCGGTGTCGGGTAATTCGATCGCGTTGGGTTCGAATGCATCTGCGAACTCTACGGCATCCATCGCTCTCGGAGCGAATGCCGTTGCTTCGGCGGGTAATTCCGTAGCGCTGGGTGCCGGTTCAATTGCGAGCGAATTCAATACCGTGTCGGTGGGTTCGAGCGGCGCTGAGCGCCGGATCACGAACGTCGCCGACGCGCAGTTGGCTACGGACGCGGTCAACCTGAGGACCTTGGACGCTCGCATCGGCAGTGGCACGGCGGCGACACTGGAGCAGGTCAGCCAGCAGATTGCCAAGGTGGACCAGCAAGTGGCGCAGATGTCTCTGATGTCGGTCACGCCACAGGATGTCGTTGGCAATGGCGGCTACTTCGTTGCGGATGGACTGAACGATGGCAGCGACGCGGCTACGGTGGTTGCCGGACAGGGTGGTCTTGCCGCGGGCGCAGGTGCGAGTTCGCAGGGCTACGGCGCAGTTGCCGTCGGTACAGAATCCGTTGCGAACGCGATCAAATTCACCGCCACGGGCGATGTACTGCTCGAGGTCTACCTGAAGGATGACACAGCCGTCGATTCTCCGATCGTGATCGGCGTCAGCGACACCGGCATCGGCATCGGCATGACCCCGCAGCAGCAGGAGACGCTATTTCATGCTTTCACACAGGCCGATTCGTCGATTGCGAGGCGTTACGGCGGAACAGGCCTCGGACTCGCGCTCTGTTTGCGCCTGACTGAATTGATGCATGGCACGATTTGGGTGAAGAGCGAGTTGAATGCCGGAAGCACCTTTGTCGTGACCTTGCCCATTCCGGTGAGTGCAGCCACCCCGGTCAGCGCAGCAGGACATACCAAAGCCGAATCGAAGTCCAGCGAGATCGACACACACACCATTCAGATCCTCGTCGTCGACGATCAGCTCGCCAACCGGGAGTTGCTCGTCGCGCAACTTGCTACGCTGGGATACGAGGCCGATATGGCCGATAGTGGCGGGGCGGCATTGCGGCGCTTCAACGAGCGCCACTACGATCTGGTGCTGACCGACATCAATATGCCGGGAATGGACGGGTATGCGCTCGCGCGGTGCCTTCGTGCCCAAAGCGAGACGCTGCCGATCATCGCGATTACCGCTCACGTCGCGGCAGAAGAGCGCGCGCGATGCGCGAACGCGGGAATCGACGAGGTCCTGCTCAAACCTGTCCTGCTAGACACGATGGACGCGACTGTGCGGCGACTGGTCGACGAGGCCGGCAGGCGCCCCGCGAATGCCACGTTGGCGAGGCGCGACATCTCGCAAGGGCCATTGCCCGAGCACATCCATGCCGCGATGACTCGGACGCTGAAGGATTCGCTTCGGGAACTGCACGCCGCCATTGAACTTGGGGATATGAAAACGGTGCTCGCCCAACTTCATGCGGTACGCGGATCTTTCGCGATGATTCAGGAAACCGAAGCGGCGAATGCTTGCGCACAGATGGAGCAGCAAGCCAGAAATAACGACATCGCTGCCGTCAAGGATGGGCTCGATCGTTTCGAGCCACTTGCTTATTCGGCGCTCGCGCGGCGCGTCATTGCCGTGCAGTCCGGCGCATGAGTCTCGGCGTCGGCGCTGAGTCAGCGGGCGCCTGAACAGAGCGTCGACTTCTCCGACGACTGTTCAGGCGTTGGCCAATATCTTCGATGCCGATTTCACCGGCGCGCCGCGACCGGCACCCGTCCAGTTTCCCCTTGATGCCCCAGCGCGCGCGACAGATTGCCCACCTCTCGCTTGAGCAACGCCGCGAACTGCGCGACGCGCTCATCGGTTACGCGCACACTCGGCCCGAAGATGCACACCGAACCCGCCACCTGGTTCGCGCCGTTGAAGAACGGCGCGGCCACCGCGACCGCACCGGCGATCAGCTCGTGATGGCTGGTGCCGAAGCCCTTTGCGCGGACCGCATCGAGATCGGCGGCGAGCGTCGCGACGTCCTGATTCGGATCGGTCAGATAGCGCCGCAGATCGTCCTCTGACAGCGGCATCTGCGAAAGAATCGTGCGGCCGCTCGCGCCGAGCACTAGCTTCTCGCGATAGCCGACCCCGCGCCGGAAGCTGAGCGGCTGCGGACTTTCCAGTTCGGCCACGCAAATCCGGTAGGTGCCCTCCGGCACGAACAACGCGACCGTCTCAGAGGTCGCTTCCCAAAGCTCGCGCAGCATCGGCTGCGCGAGTTGCGCGATCGTATTGTTCGCCATCCACGTGTGCGCGACTTGCGCGACCGAACTGCCGAGCCTGAAGCGCTGCGGCTCGCCGGACGACGCGAGAAAGCCGTTCTGTTCGAGCGTATTCAGCAGCCGGTACAGCGTCGGCCGGCTCAGGTCCACGCGGGTCAGCAACTCCGCAACGGTCAGTTCCTTGTCCCCGGGGCGGAACGCCAGAAGAATTTCTAGCGCCCGCTCGACTGCTCGCACATTTTCGTGCGGCTTTTTCTCTTCCATTTGAAATTTCCTTTCCACGTCGGTCCGCGTCGATTGCACATTGTAGTGAAAGTCCCTATCGGAACGAACTTGACGCAAATCAATCTGTCCGTACAATGAGATCACATTCTCACACAACGGACAACCGGATTCGGAGGAATTATGGACAAGAACATGTCGGAGACGCTGGTTCGCACTGGCCCGGGCACGGCGATGGGTAATCTGATGCGCCGCTACTGGGTGCCGGTGCTGCTCGCGAGCGAAGTCGCGGAGCCGGATTGCCCGCCGGTGCGCGTGCAGATCCTCGGCGAAAAGCTGCTGGCCTTTCGCGATTCCGAAGGCCAGCCGGCGCTGATCGACGAGTTCTGCTCGCACCGCGGCGTGTCGCTGTACTTCGGCCGCAATGAGGAGAACGGCATTCGCTGCTCGTATCACGGCCTCAAATTCGACCGCAACGGCAACTGCGTCGAAGTGCCGTCCGCACCGCAGGCGTGCAAGCACATGGGCATCACCGCGTATCCGTGCATCGAACGCGCGGGCATCGTGTGGGCGTACATGGGGCCGAAGGACCGCCAGCCGGCGCCGCCGGATCTCGAGTGGTGCAACCTGCCGGAGAGCCACGTGTTCGTATCCAAGCGGCTGCAGGAATCGAACTACCTGCAGGCCATGGAAGGCGGCATCGACACGAGCCACGTGTCGTACGTGCACCGCTACGAAGTCGACGATGATCCGATGCACCAGGGCACGAAGGCGCTCGACTACATCAAGGCGGACGGCAACGTGATCTTCGAGATCGAGAAGCAGCCGTTCGGCCTCACGCTGTTCGGGCGCCGCAACGGCGAGCCGGATTCGTACTACTGGCGCGTCACGCAGTGGCTGTTCCCGTGGTACACGCTGATCCCGCCGTTCGGCGACCACTCGCTCGCGGGCCACGTGTGGGTACCGATCGACGATCACAGCTGCTGGGCGTGGAGCATCAACTTCCGTCCGGACCGTCCGCTCGACGAGCAGGAACTGGCCGACCTGAATGCCGGCAAGGGCATTCACTGCGAGTACGAGGAGGGTGGCTCGTTCCGTCCGAAGGCGAACAAGGACAACGACTATCTGATCGACCGCAAGGCGCAGAAGGAAAAGCGCGCGTACTCGGGCGTGTTCGGCTTCGCGATGCAGGACGCGTCGCTGCAGGAAAGCATGGGTCCGATCCAGGATCACAGCAAGGAAAAGCTGCTGCCGACCGACCGCGCAATCGTAATGGCGCGCCGCATGATGTACGAGGCGGCAACCGCGCTGGTGCCCGATACCGATCCGCCCGCGATCGACGCCGACCAGCAGCGCGTGCGCGCGGCCGGCGTGCTGCTGCCGCGCGATCAGAAGCCACAGGAATGGGCGGTGATCCATCTGCACGACGGCAAGGACCAGCCGATCTACACGATCTGATGCACGGCGGGGCCGGACTTCGTTTCGGCTCCGCGTGTCGTCACCTGGTCCGACTGGACCTTCTGCCCATTCCGCAAAAGGAGGCCGGCTGCGCGCCGGCAAGCAATGCAGCAACGTAAAAGACTCGAAGACAAGGTCGCGCTGATCACTGGCGGCGGAGGAGGCATCGGCGCCGCCACCGCGCGCGTGTTCTGCGCCCAGGGCGCCGCGGTGGTGCTCGTCGATGCGAATCCGGAGGCGCTCACGCGCGTCGCGGACGAACTGAAAACGGCCGATCCGTCCGCGCGTGTCGAGACGTTCGCGGCAGACGTGTCGGATGACGCCGATGCGGTGCGCGCGGTGCAGTTCGCCGCCACTTCGTTCGGCCGGCTCGACGTGCTGGTGAACAACGCGGCGATGCGCAACTACAGCGCGCTCGCCGACGCGACGCCGGCCGAGTGGCAGGCGATGGTGTCGGTCAATCTGGTCGGCACGTCGAACTATTGCAGGGCGGCGCTGCCGTTCCTGCGTCGCGCGGGGCGCGCGAGTATCGTCAACGTATCGTCGTGCTATGCGGTGACCGGCCGCAAGGGCATGGGCCTGTACGACGCGACCAAGGCCGGCATGCTGGCGATGACCCGCACGCTCGCGTTCGAGGAGACCGCGAACGGCGTGCGTGTGAACGCGGTATGCCCCGGTTCGACGCTGACCGGATTCCACGTGAACCGCGCCATTGCAGCAGGCAAGAGCGTCGAAGCGCTGAAGACCCAGCGCCAGGACACGTCGCTGATAGGCCGCTGGGCATCGCCCGAAGAGATCGCATGGCCGATCCTGTGGTTCGCGAGCGACGAGGCGTCGTACATCACGGGCACGACGCTGATGGTCGACGGCGGCCTGTCGGCGATGTGAGCGGAGGAGAGGTGGCATGAACATGACCGATTCCACGCTGATGGTGCGGGTTGCCGCACGGCGCGACGAAGCCGACGGGATCGCCGGCTTCGAGTTCGTCGATGTCGACGGACGCGAGCTGCCGCCGTTCGAGGCGGGCGCGCACATCGACGTCTACGTGCCCGGCGGGCCGGTGCGGCAGTACTCGCTGTGCAACGCGCCTCACGAGCGTCACCGGTATCAGATCGCGGTGTTGCGCGACGCCGATTCGCGCGGCGGCTCGCTGCGCATGCACGACGCGGTGAACCAAGGCGACGCGATCCGCATCGGCGTGCCGCGCAATCATTTCCCGCTCTCCCTGCACGACGCGAAGCCGCTATTGCTCGCGGGCGGCATTGGCGTCACGCCGATTCTCTGCATGGCGGAGCAGCTGGCAGCGATGGGCGCGGCGTTCAACATGCATTACTGCGCGCGCTCGAAGAGCCGGGCAGCGTTCGTCGAGCGAATCGCCGCGTCGTCGTGGGTCGACAACGCGCAATACCACTTCGACGACGAGCACGGCATGCTCGATCTGAACGCACTGCTGACAGTCGGCGCGGACCGGCATCTGTACGTGTGCGGTCCGCAGGGCTTCATGAACGCGGTGCTCGACACGGCGCGCTCGCTCGGCTGGAGCGACGATCGTCTGCATTATGAATACTTCGCGGCGGCGCAGCCTGCCGGCGACGGCGGCTCGTTCGACGTGCGGCTCGCGCGCTCGGGCCGCGTCGTGTCGATCGCGGCCGATTGCACGGTCACGCAGGCGCTCACGGCGGCGGGCGTCGACGTGCCGGTGTCGTGCGAGCAGGGCATTTGCGGCACCTGTATTACGCGGGTGCTCGAAGGTGAACCCGACCACCGGGATCTGTACCTGTCGCCTGAGGAGCAGGCCCGCAACGATCAGTTCCTGCCGTGCTGTTCACGTGCGAAGTCGAGGGTGCTGGTGCTCGATCTGTAACGGCAATCGCCGGCGCCGGTCACAGCAGGCGGCCGGCGCCCTATCCATCAGAAAGAAAGAAAACGGTCGGCCGCTGGCACGCCCGGCATTGGAGGAGTCATGGAGAAGAATCTGGCGTCGTCGGAGGGCATGTCCGCGAGCGTCTGGGCCACGAACGCCGCACGGGAGGCGAGTAGCGCCGACACGAACCCGTATCGCTGGGTCGCGCTGTTCATCGTGTGGGCCGCGTTTCTGCTCAGCTATGTGGTCCGCGTGGCGTGGAGTACGGTGGCCGCGCCGGTCGGCGCGTCGCTCGGCATCAGCGTGTCGATGCTCGGTGCGTTCGTGACCGCGTTCTACGCGGGCTATGTGCTTGCGAACGTGGTCGGCGGCATGCTGACCGATCTGCTCGGCGGTCGCGCGATGCTCACGCTCGCGCTGCTGCCCCTGGGCGTGCTCACGTTCACCTTCGGCTATACGCATTCGCTCGCCTTCGGCATCGTGATTCAGGCGGCGATGGGTTTCGCGGCGGGCGCCGACTATTCGGCCGGCATGAAGATCATTCCCGCATGGTTCACGCGCGACCGGGGCCGCGCAATGGGCCTCTACACGACCGCGACGTCGCTCGCCGTCGTGATCGCGAACGCGGTCGTGCCGTCGTTCTCAGCGCGGCACGGCTGGTCGAACGCATTCCATATGCTCGGCATCGTCACGTTCGCGTGGGGCGTCGTCACGTTGCTGCTGCTGAAGAACCGGCCGTCGAACGAAGCGAAGCCCGCGCGCAACAGCCTGCAGGACATGCTCGGCCTGTTGCGCAACCGCAACCTGATCGCGCTGTCGATCGCGGGCTGCGGCGGCTTGTGGGCGACCGTCGGCTTCGCCGCATGGAGCAACGCGCTGATGACGCGGCAATACGGCATTGCGCCGATCGTCGCCGGATCGATCGTCGCCTCGTTCGGCATCGGCGCGGTGATCGCGAAGCCGACGCTCGGCTGGATCTCCGATCTGCCTGGCGTGTCGCGGCGGATGATGTCGATCGGCTGCCTGATCGCGTTCACGATCGCGCTGCTGGTGTTCGGCTACTGCTCGACCGCGCATCAGTTCTATCTGGTCGCGCCGATCCTCGGGGCGTTCTCGTTCGGCTACCTGCCGGTGCTGATGGCACAGGTCAGCGACGCATCCGGCAAGCGCCTCGCCGGCGCGAGCGCCGGCTGGACCAATGCGATCTGGCAGTCCGGCAGCGCGGTGTCGCCGATGGTGGTCGGCTCGCTGTATGGCGCGAGTCATTCGTTCATGCTCGCACTCATCACGCTTGCGATCGGACCCGCTATCGCGGTCGTCGCAATGTTCTTCGTCAATCCGCACATCGCACGCGAATGACCGACTCTCTCCGGTAGCCGCCGCGACCACGCGCCGGCTACCGCGACCACAGAGATCGAACGATCACGCTTTCGCAGCACAAAACAACTCAATTTCCAGAGGAGACACATGGTGACGCACAAGCCTCTCGCCAGGCCGTCGAAGGTCCTTTTTGCATGTGGTATTGGTATCGGCATCAGCGGCGCGGCGCATGCGCAGTCGTCGGTCACGCTGTACGGCATTGTCGACTCGGGGGTGACCTACGTGACTCACGCCGTCACGCCGCAGGGATCGTCGGGCACCCAGGTCGCGCTCGGCACCGGCAACCGGCAGAATTCGCGTTGGGGTTTCACCGGCAAGGAAGATCTCGGCAACGGACTGCGGGCGATTTTCACGCTCGAATCGGGCATGGCGATGAACACCGGCGCGCTGCAGCAAGGCGGGCGGCTGTTCGGCCGGCAGGCGTTCGTCGGACTCGAATCGGATCACTACGGCGCGATGATGCTCGGCCGGCAGATGACGCCGATGTACCGCTACTTCCTCGCTCTCGATCCGCTCGGTTATTCGAGTTACGGACTGTCCGCGCAGGACGCGCAGTTCGTCGGTCGGGCGGACAACGCGGTGTCGTATCTCGGCCATGTGGGACCGTTCGAGCTGAACGCGCTCTACAGCTTCGGCTATGACGCAGTCAGCTCCAACGTGCCGGTGGCGGGCTCGTTCCGCGTCGGCAAGCAGTACGACATCGGTGGACGCTACGTGCAGGGGCCGCTCAATCTCACGTTCGTGTACGAGCAGCGCCAAGGCTCGGTGATCGCGACATCGGGCGACAGCGAGCGGCGCTACGTGGCCGGCGGTTCGTATGCGATCGGCAAGGCGACGCTGTACGGCGGCTACGAATTGCTGCTGAACGATGTCCCGTCGACGCTCACCGCCTCGCCGCCGCAGTCGATGGCGTTCGCGGGCGTGCGCTACAAGGCGACGCCGGCGCTGGACCTCGCAGCCGCGACTTACTACCACGCGTATCGCCACGTCGACGCGCACGCATTGAGCACCGGTGTCAACGCGGACTACTGGCTATCGAAGCGCACGGCGCTGTACACCGACATCACCTATGTGATCAACAGCTCGAAGGCTGCACTGAGTGCGACGGGATGGGCGACTTCGGTCGCGACGACGACCGTGAAGACCGGCGCGAACCAGCTGGCGGTTGCGATCGGCGTGCTGCACAAGTTCTGACGGCGGCGGCGCGCGCGCTCAATCGCTCAGCGCATCGCGATGATCGCGCGGGCCCTTCGCCGACGCGTAATACCGCTGCAACGCGTCGGTCGAGCGTGCGCCCAGCGTGCGGATCTGCACGAGCCAGTCGGTTTCCACTGGCCACTCACCGCCGATCACGCGTGGATAGATCTGCCGCGCATAGCGATGCAGTGCCTTCGCGCCGATGTTGCCGCTGACGCCAAGCAGCGCATGCAAGCTCGCGTGGGTCGCCTTGATATCGACAGCCGCGCTGTTTGCCGCGAGCCGCGCGACGAGCGAGCGGATCTGTTCGATGCCGTTCAGGAACGATTCGTCGAGCAGATCGAGCGAGACCAGTTCTTCGAGGTGCGGCTCATCGAGCAGGCTTTCTTCGGCGATGGGGGCGGCCGCGTGCGCGCTCCCAGTTGGGGCCAATGCCACCGGCGTCGCGGCAAAATCCGTTTGCGCGCTTTCGCCAGCGGTTTGCATGATCCGTTGTGAAGATGGAGAGTCCGCAATCGGCGCGCTGCGTGTGCCGAACTGCCGCGCGAGACATGCGTACAGCGAGCCGGCCTGCACCGGCTTGATCAACACCTCGTTCATCCCGGCGGCAAGGCAAGCCTGCGCCGCTTCGGCATCGGTGTGACTGGTCAGCGCGATGATAGGCAGCGTCGCGTAGGCATCGGTGCGCGCGCGAATCGATTTCGTCGTCTCGATGCCGTTCATGCCCGGCATGTTCACGTCCATCAGGATCGCGTCGATGAAGCCGTCTTCGTGCAGGTTGGTCAGCACCGCCTGACCGTGGTCGGCCTCGACGACGCTCGCGCCGCAGCGCTCCAGATAAGCCTTCGCGACCAGCCGGCTATAGGTGTCGTCGTCGGCGATCACGAAGGTTCTGCCGGCGAAGCTGTCGGGCAGCTCGCCCGGCTGATGCCGCACGCCGTTGTCGAACAGGGCCTGCACCGCGGTGATCAGCTCCTGCACACTCGACGTCTTGCCGATGATCTCGTCCATCCCGGCGCGCCGCGCACGCAGCCGCACCGCGTTGCCCGGTTCGGCGGTATAGGCGGCGATCAGCACGTTGCGGTTCGGGCAGTCCCGGTCGGCGCGGATGCGCTCGGTCGTCGCGTAGCCGTCCAGATCGGGCATGCTGATGTCCATCAGCACGAGGTCGTAGAGCGGCGCGCGCCGCAACGTGGCGAGCGCAAGCTCGCCGCCCGACGCCTCGCTGACATAGGCGCCGGCCTTGGTCAGCACGCGGCGGGTGCGGGCGCGCAGCGTGGCGTCGTCGTCGACCACGAGCACTCGTTTGCCCTTGAACGCCGGCATCGCGCGTTCGAACAGGCGCCGCTCGTGCTCGGCGACCTCGTCGGCCGCCACCGGTGGAAAGCGCAGCGTGAATGCGGTGAACTTGCCGAGTTCCGATTCGCAGTCGATGCTGCCGCCGAACGCGCGCATCGCGCGCTGGCAGTACGCGAGCCCGAGCCCGGTGCCGCCCGAGTTGCCGGCCGTGCGAAACGGCTCGAACAGATGCTGCAGGATCTCCGCCGCGATGCCGGGGCCGGTGTCGCGCACGATCACCGAGTCGGTATCGACGGTCAATGTCAGCGTCGCCTGCGGATACGCGACGATGTGATGCAGCGCGTTCTTGATCAGGTTGAACAGCGTGAACAGATAGACCGTCTCGTCGACCTTGAACACGAAGTCGCGGTTGACGACGACGCTCACCTTCGCGCGTTCCTTGTCGTTGTCGAAGCCGTATTCGGCGAGCGCCTTGCGCGTGGTCGCGCCGGCATGCAGGTAGCTGAGACTATCCGGGCGGATCGATTTCGCGGCGACTTCGTCGAGCGTCATCGCGATGATGCGCAGGCCGCGCTCGATCGACAATTGGCCCTGCGCGAGATGGTTGTACATCAGCGAGGCCGTGCCGTCGGTGAGCGTCGGCGCCGCGCCCGCCCTGTTCGCCGAGGGCAACGCTTCCTCGACGCGGTCGAGCACGTGCCGCAACTGGCTCAGCGGATTGCGCATCTCGTGCGCGATGGAACCCGCGAGCGCCTGCAACGCGCGGTTCTTTTCGACGAAGATGCGTCCCTTGCTGATCGCGTGACTGAACGCCATGCTGCACAGCACGACCACCGGCAGCAGCGCAAGGTTGGACTTGTCCTCGGCGCTGAGAACGACCGGCGTCGGCGAGCTCAACACGCCGGCGAGGCCGCCGGAAAACACGCCGATTCCGATGCACGTTATCAGCAGCAGCGGGTTGTCGATACACAGCGCCAGAATGAAGATCATCATGACCTCGGTCATCATCCACATCGTGGAGAAACCGTTTCTGACGGTCAGGAAAGTGCAGACGAACGGCAGCACGTAAATCAGGCAGCAATGCCAGTAGATCAGCAGCGCGGGGTTGTAGCGCCTCGGCCAGCGCGCCTGAAACAGCAGCGGAACGCAGACGGCCGCCGCGCTGAGTCGCAGCAGCAGGTTGTCGTAAGGCTGCGGAAGGAGGTAGGTCCAGACAATGTAATAGATGGGGTGACACAGGAGGCCGAGTGCGCCTCCCCATCGAATCGCGAACCTGCTTCTTTCCAGCATGTCCCGCATACTTTCGCGCGGTCTCGCCATCAGGCCTCCGAGTTCATCAGGAACCCATCATTTCATGCGTATTGAATTGCTGTGCTGCGACGCCTTCGGCGAGCGAATCGCCGTTCTTGCCGTGAAACGGTCCGACCGAAAAGCCGTACTTCTTCAGGAGACCATGAGTATAAGAGACCGACCATACGGGCGGGCTACCGATGATGAAATCGGATGCGATGCCTTCTTGCCACGCGGAATAGCCTTCGGCAAAGCAGGTATAGCAGTCGCGGGTGGACGGCAGCCGGAACGGGAAAGCGGTGTCGAGTTCAGCGGGTCCACGCGCGAAGCATTCAATATAGAGCGTATGACCGCGAGAAGCGAGTTCCGCTTCGACGCTGGCCGCGCGCGGATGCGAATCGTCGATCCAGAATTGCGCGCGTTTGAGATCAGCGGCGCTCAGGTAAGGCACGCTCGTGCTGCTCGCGAGGATTGCGCCGTCGAAGTCGGGCAGCGGCGTGTCGGGGCTGAACGTATGCACCGATACTTTCGATTTGCCGAGCAGGTCCGACGCGAGCAGCTCGTTCGCCTGATCGGTCAGCAGGTTGAGCTTGTCCGGCAGATCGATCAGCACCAGTTCCTTCGGCGCGTCCTTGTACAGCAGATACTTCGCGACCGTCGTGCCGAGCCGGCCGGCCGCGCCGAACAGCGCGAGCTTCGTGTTGCCGAATTCGAGGTCGAGCTGTTCGCAGCAATGCATTGCCCAGTCCTTCAGCATCGCCGCGGTCGCCGCGTGGCCGGTCGTGATGTGAGGCGGCTTGACCGGCCGGGGCAGCGCGCCGTAGTTGCATGCGTACGGCGTCGACGCGCCCATCGCGACCATGTTCAAGCCCGCCTTTCTGGCGAGCTCCAGCGCCGGAAAGAATTGCGTCGCGCGAAAGCGCTTGATGCCGCGCGGGCTGCCGAGCCACATTTCGAGCGGCACCGGGCAGGCGATATTCGCGCCGATCACCTGCGAGCCCGAATAGATCGGCGAGGCGATGAAAGGCTTGGTCTTCCACAATTCCTCTTCGAACGATTCGCTGCGTTCGCGAACGTTGTGAAAAGAAAATGAAAGGGTCTCCCAGTCGGTCGCGTGAAACAGAAAGCCGACTCCCCCCTGACGGGCCGGCAGGCTATCGCGGATCTGTTCCGGGTGAATTTCGTGCTTGAGCGCAAGCGGTGCACTATTCCGATGCAAAAGAAGTCCGGTTGGCTCGTTTGAAACGGTCGACAGGTCTTTAAGGAGAGCGGTTTTCATTGGTTTTTCCTTGGTTTTGATTAGACGCTGGAAAAGTCAGCGCGCGGCGTGGCCAGCCGGTTGGACCGGCGACCCTTCAACTCTAGAGAAATCCGCACCGATATGCCCGTCTGTTCGTGCACACAGCATTCACGAGCGGATTTAAGACGGGTTGCCCGCCGGGTGGGAATCGGCTCTGGGCAATCTTTTGAAAGAATTACGGCAGGACTTTCGAGGTATTACGGCACGTCGTGCGCCGTCCTCGAATGGCAAAAGGGCCGCTCGGCGGCCCTTTGCTTGCATCTCCGGCGAATTCCGGATTAGCGTGTGATGCTATAGCCGATTCGCGCAATCCAGCGATGCTGGTTGTAGTCGAGAATGTCCTCGCCATAACCGCTAAAGAAGCCGAGCCATACGTAACCGCCCCAGCGGCTGTTGATCAGCTTCGCCAATGGATAGGTGAACTGCGTATCGATGCTGCCTTTGCCGCCTTTCGTTCCTTTGCGCAGCGTCGTGTCCAGTTGCGCGCCATCGGGGCTGCCGTAGATGAACCGCAGATCCACGTAGCCGCGGTAGTCGGCGATGTCATGGTTCTCGCCGGCGATGTGCGTATAGTAATAAATCTTCGGCTCGATGGTCAGATGGTAGCCGTTGATGTCGCCGAAATCCCAGATCGGCTTCAGGAACACATAGTCGACGCCGCGCGATTCCGGACCGTCGCGTCCATTCGATTCGTGCTCGTAGCCGGCCATCACGCCCATTCTGCTCCACCACTTGCTCTTCCAGCCGGTGTCTTCGAGGTAGTAGAAGAGGGCGGGCAAATAACTCGTGTCGCGGAACGGCGACGAGTACTCCTCGATAGCCCA
Organism: Paraburkholderia sp. EG304; assembly: GCF_046543485.1. Lineage (NCBI taxonomy): Bacteria > Pseudomonadati > Pseudomonadota > Betaproteobacteria > Burkholderiales > Burkholderiaceae > Paraburkholderia > Paraburkholderia sp. EG304. The sequence continues at coordinate 15,486 of NZ_JBKGUA010000052.1, forward strand.
CAGCGAGGTTTGTGTATAGCCGAAGTACAGGTTGTCCACGAATCTACGCGAGCGCGGGTCGTCTGGAATGACGAGGCGGAACTTGAAGCTCAGCTGGAATTTCGCGAGATTGTCGCCATCCTGGCCCCAGCCATCGGCGAAGTACATCGGCTCGTAGGCGGAGAAGCGGCTCAGGAAAGTGTTGATTTGCGGCACCGGCGCATCCGGCCGCGACGGTGCGGGCGACGACGCGATCAGGCTCGACGACGACGGTGCGCCGCTCATGGTGCCAGCCGCCGTTGTTCCCGTCGTTGCATTTGCGCCCCCGGCCGACGCGAGCTCCGCGTCCTTGTCGGAGCGCGGCGGATGCGTCAGCAACACGTACGATGGCGACACGTCGAGATCCGGCACGTCGATCTGCATCGCGCCGCGCGCCCATTCGGGCCAGGTGCCGGTATAGCGCACTGCCTTCAGTTCGCCGGCGGCGAGCTTCAGGTGCTCGGGTGCGCCGCTCTCGCGCGTGAGCGCGAGCGCCAACCGGCGCGGTATCAACTCGGTATTGCTGACCGCGATGTTCAATTGCGCCGGCACGTCTACTTCGGTGCCGCCGGGCAGATCGCCGGCATAGACGATCGTCACTTCGAGCGGACTGCTCGATAGCGCTTCGCGCGGCGGACGCAATACGGAAACGCCAGCGAAGCTATACGCGCAGTAGCCGGCGAGCACCAGCGCGCTCATGCAAAGCGATAACCGGGGAAGAAGCCTGGACAACGAGCGGGAAAGCGAGCCGTAAAGCGCACTTGACGATAATCGGGAACCACGCGAGCGGCGGCTGCGTATGGCGGACTGGCGGTCTTTCTTCACGCGAGGTATCGATCGATTCCGCACACGGAGCTCCTGGTGGTCTACGAGTTCAGGTCGCAATAAGACGATAGCGTTAAAGCATGAATTTGGGTAGAAAATCAGGGTCCGCGTGTCTCGTTGCGGGAACGGCGGTGCATGCCGGTTCCCGCTAACTGTTTTTTTGCCTATTCTGCCAGCGCTATTTCGGATTGCGTGAGTGGAAAAATGAATTAGGAGCGCTATCGGTGCAAATAGCGCGGCAGAAGTGCGGATGATGCGGGCGTGTCGTTGCATTTGCGCAACGAAGGTTTAAATGTCAAATCGCGTGTCACTCGCAATCCGATGTAATTGCGCGTCAATTGGCGATTCGCTTTCGTGATAATTCGTTGCGCGGTCAATGCGGCGAATGAATACTTACTTCAATAGGCGAATTTCCGGTATTGCTCCGGCGCGAACGCATTGTCGAGTTCGCTTACGCGCGGCATATGGCGCAGCAGGCGTTTCGCGCGTGGTGCCAATTGCTGATAGACGGAGTCGGGTACGTCGATGCGGACTTCCGGTCGGAAATACCAGCTGCGGCTATAGCCGATCACGACCATCGGACGCGGCAGCTCGGTGCGGTTCGGCGTGCCGCGATGGAGCGCGCGCACGTCGCGAATCATCACGTCGCCGAGTTCCATCGTGATCGCATGCAACGGCAGGCGGCCGTCGCGCCACGCGTTCAGCGCGTCTTCGGCGCGCATCCGATGCGTACCCAGCGTCGTTTCGAAGGGGCCGTTCTCGAGCGTGACGTCACATAACGGAAAGTTGACCGCGAGCTGGAACGACGGGGTCTCCGCTTCGCCGTCGAACAGCGCGGGTGTGTCGCGATGAATCTCCTGATACGTCGAGCCGTTCAACGGCGTGTCGGTGGCTAGTTGGCACATCACGGGGTCGTCGCCGGCCACGCGCTCGACGATGCCGAGCACGTCCGGATCACAGAAGATCGACTGATCGGCGAATACCCCCGTGAAAGGCAGCGTGATGTAGTGCCGGTTTTCGCCGCGCACGGCGGTCGCCTGCGCGGCGATCTGCTGTTGCAGCAATGGCGCGAACGCGTCGCGCCATGCGAGCAGCGTCGGCTTCGGGAAGTGCTGGCGCAGAACGACCATGCCGTCGCGTTCGAACGTCGCTGCGTAGTCGTCGAGTTGTTCGGTCGAAAAGCGGCCCACGGTTATCTCCTTTATCGAATCGTTGAGTCGGGGGTTGCCTGAGTAGCCTGCATATGACGCTCATTCCCTCGGCGTGACCAGCAGCGACACCGGCACGCCGTGACAATCGACTTGCGCGAGGACCGTCGCGCCGAGCTCTTCGCCCAACCTGGCGCGCGAGTCGATCGGCGTTCCATTGCGGTCGATGCGCAGAATGTTCAGCGGCCAGGACGGCCGGCTCAGCCGCTCGTGCGCGAGCGCGCCGACCCACAGCGGCGCCGCGGAAGTGCCGTTGCCGACCGCGTAACCGCTCGGCCAGAAGCGAAGCACGTAACGTTCCTCGCGCGATTCGCCAGGCCGCATGAAGACCACCGACGACGGCACGCCATTGTTCAGCTTCGGCAGTACCGGCAGCGCCGCCGCCGCGACATCGGGCGAGGCGAGCGACAGCAGGCTGTGCGCGGACACGTCGGTGCCCTCGACCCAGCCCCGCGCGCGCAGTAGCTCGCGGATCGAAGCGGGTTCGGAGACCCATTGCAACGTCAGCGGCTCCTTGCGATCGCCGCCCATGTCGGAGCGATAGCACGGCAGCCGCCGCCACTCGGAGCGCTCCCACTGCGCCTGCGTGAACTGCACCGGTGGTGGTTGCGGCGCGCTGTTCGGCGGCGCCGGCATGGCGACGCCGAGCTGCAGGCCGACGCTGAGCACCACTACCGCGAGCACCACGAGCGGCATGAAACGGCGCGGCGGCGGCGGCCGCGGATGCCGCCAGATCGCCGTAAGCGCGATCAGCGCGACCCACACATACGCGAGCGCCGCGCCGCCGATCGCGTCGGACACCCAGTAGCGGCCGAAGTACACGCCCGCAAGCGCGACCACGATCACGATGATGATGCTCGCACCGGCAACCAGCACGCCTTCGAGCTTGTCGACCCGACGCGCGAGCAGAAACGCGAGAAAGCCGTAGACGATCACCGTCGCGGCGACGTGATTGCTCGGAAACACGAAGTGGCCTGCCATCAACTCATTGGGCGGGGCGCGGCGCATCGCGAGTTGCAGGCCGAGAATCAGCAACTGCGAAAATACGACCGCGGCCAGCCAGTAGGTGATCGTGCGCCAGCGCCTCTCCCATACCATCCACAGCGCGACCGTGACGACCAGCGCGAGCAGCGTGATGCCGCTGCCGAGCGTCCCGAGCGCCGCGAGTACCGTGTCGCCCCACGGCGTGCGCACCGATTGCAGAAAGTGATAGACGGACAGATCGACGGTGGTCAACGGATCGCCGCTGACGACGTCTTCAAGGACGCCGAAGAAAAGCGCGCCGGCCACCAGCACGATCAGCGACGTCACGAGCAGATGGGTCGCATCGGGCGTGTCGGGGTCGAGCATGCGGCGCGCGATGCGGCCGAGCGGCCCCGGATGTCGGCATGCCCAGCTGCCGAGATGACGGCCCGCCGCGCTCGACCATGCATTCGCGTGCGATACGAGGAATCCCGCGCCGCGAAAGCTGAGCCACACGATGCACACCAGCATCGCGATGATCACGACGAGCCGGAACGACACCGCGCCCGCGAGCAGCACCGACGCGCCGAACACGACGCCGGGCAGGATGTGCGCGGGTGCCCACAACAACGCGGACAGCACGTTGATCGCGAGGAAGCGCAGCGGCCGCATGCCCATCATGCCCGCGACGACCGGCACGATCGCCCGCAATGGGCCGATGAAGCGGGCGAGCACGACGCTCTTCGCGCCATGCTTCAGAAAGAAGCGCTGGCCCGCGTCGAGCACGCCGGGGTGTGCGCGGAACGGCCACAGCGTGACGATACGCTCCTTGTAGCGATCGCCGAGCCAGAAGCTGGCGCCGTCGCCGGCGACCGCGCCGACGATCGCCCACACGAAGACCCAGGCAAGGCTCAGCGAGCCGGTGCCGGTCAGCGCGCCGGCGAGGAACATCGCGGTACTGCCTGGAACGAAGGTGCCGATGACGGCGATGGATTCGAAAAAAGCGGCGAGGAACACGACCGCGAGCATCCACGTCGAGTGGCCGGCGAGCAGATGCAAAAGTTGGCTGTAGGCGTGCTCCATCGTGCGCGATCGGCCGTTTGGGCGAGACGACCGATCATAACGCGCACGGGCAAACGGTGGGCGCGGGCGGAGGCGCTTCTGCAGCGGTCGGACGATCGGCTCAGAATAGATATCGTGGCTCGGCGGATCGATGCGCTAGGGGGAGCTATGAAGACAGCAACAGGTGGGATCGTGTGGTCGGCGTTGCTCGTGACGCTGTTGACGGCGGGGGGCGCAGGGACGGTCGAGGCTCAGCAATTGGGCAGTCCTGGCGGCAGCCAAACCGGAACCCGTGCGGGCTCCGGCGCGGGCAGCGGCAATGCGGCTGCCGCCGGTGCAATGGGCATCGGTACCGGCGTCAGTCCGAGTGCGATGCCGGGACCCGGCATGTCGGCCGGTGGCTCGTATGGGCTCGGCTCCGGTGGCGCGACCGGCTCGGGCGGCGCGCTCAACAACATGCGCGCGAACGGTACGGCGCTCTACATGAGTCCCGACCCGCGCGCGCCGAACGTGACCGGCCGCGCGGCGCCGCCGCGCTAGGGCGGCGTATAGAATGCAGATCCGATCCGACCACAGGGGAAGCGAATGGCACACGGCGAGCACAAGTACCACGTATCGGTGCAATGGACCGGCAACCGCGGCAGCGGCACCTCCGGCTACCGCGACTACGGCCGCGATCACGTGATTTCTTCCGACGGCAAGCCCGACATTCCGGGTTCATCGGACGCGGCGTTTCTCGGCGACGCGACGCGCTGGAATCCCGAGGACCTGCTGGTCGCGTCGGCGAGCGCGTGTCACAAGCTTTGGTACCTGCATCTGTGCTCGGACGCGGGCATCGTGGTGCTCGACTATCGCGACGACGCCGAAGGCACGATGCTCGATTCCCCTTACGAAGGCCGCTTTTCGCAGATCGTGCTGCGCCCGCGCGTGACGATCCGCGCGGGCGGCGACGTCGAGCAGGCCATGCATCTGCATCACGTCGCGCATCAGAAGTGCTACATCGCGAACTCGGTCAACTTTCCGATTCTCTGTGAAGCGGTGGTGGAGACGGATGCACGTTGAGGCGCGGGCGGCGGCGCCTGGCATGCGAGCCGGCTGGAGAGTGGGGCGCCGGTCAGACGCTCGCTAGCGCTCAACGATTGCCGTCGAGCAGATCGCCGAGCAGTTCGTCGAACGCGGCTTGCGCGTCTTCGAGTTCCTGCAGCGCGGCGTCGAAAGTCTGCAACGCAAATTGCGAGGGTTTGCCGCTGCCTGCCGGCGGGAATTGCGATTGCAGCGACGCGAACGCCGTCTGCACACGCTTGGTGGCGGTCAACACGCGTTCCATTGCGGCGGTTTCTTCGGCTCGCGCCTTGTCGTGATCCATGAGAACTCCGGGGTCGTCGGGTTGCGTCGGAACGGCTCGCGCCGCTCCAAAAGGGGACTAAAGGGGTGACTATGCCACGTTCGCGTTCAGGACAGCGGCAGACCGCCGAACGCTTTCACTTCGCGCAATGACATGGCCGATTCCACCGACGTCACCCCCGGCAGGCTGCGCAGTTCATCGCGCATGAAGGTGCCGTAGTCGTCGAGGTCGCGCGCGACGATCTGCAGGATGTAGTCGGCGCTGCCTGACACGTTATGGCACGACAGGATACGCGGGATCGCCTGCACCTCGCGCTCGAAGCGCGTCGCCACCACGCGGTCGTGCACCGCGAAGCGCACCAGCACGAAGGCGACCACGCCCAGACCGAGCCCAGCGCGCGACAGCACTGCGCGGTAACGGTCGATGTAACCATCGTTCTCCAGACGTTTCAGACGGCGCGCGCACGGCGTCTCGCTGAGGCCGACCATGTCGGCGAGACGCGCAATCGACATGCGGCCGTCGTTTTGCAGCGCGGCGAGAATCGCGCGGTCGGTTTTGTCGAGATCGTCGGCGGACATGGTGGGGAGGTGGTTTCTAGTGGTTGGTGGAAGGCGCCATTACGTAGGAAAATATTAGCGCATTCCGCTATTTTTGGATTAGTCCCGGCCGAAAATCGCCAGCAAACCCTCCGTCTCCGATAGCAAGATGGAGCCTCGAACAACAAGGAGGCTCCGATGATTTCCGCTCACCTGCTGGCCGTCTACGTGGCGGCATTGATCGTCGTTTATGCGGTGCCCGGGCCGGACATGGCGCTGATCCTGCAAACCAGCATCGCGCGCGGCGTGCGCAGCGGCTTCGCTGCCGCCGCGGGGCTCGGCGTGTCGCGCGCGACGCACGTGACGCTGTCGGCGTGCGGCATGGCGGCGCTGCTGCGCAACGCGCCGTGGCTGTACGACGCGGTGCGTTATGCCGGCGCGGTCTATCTCGCGTGGATCGGGATTCAGATTTTCCGCTCGCCCGGGTTCGCACTGCCCGCCGGTGCACGTGACAAACAAGCGGCCGGCGCGTCGCGAGTGGAATCCACTCCTTCGAACGATGCGGATAGAGGGGCGCGGCCGTTGCGGACCGCGTTCGTCAAAGGTCTGCTGACCAATCTGCTGAACCCGAAGGCGCTGCTGTTCTGCTCGGTGCTGTTGCCGCAATTCGTGCGGCCGGAAGCGGGGCCGGTGGCGTGGCAGATGATCGAGCTCGGTGTCGTGCTGCTCGCGATCGGCGCATGCTTCGACGCGTTGTATGCGATCGGCGCCGCGCGCATCGCCAACTGGATGCGCGCCCATCCTCTGGCGCAAACGCTGCAACGTTGGACGTTTTCGGCTGCGTTGATCGGCTTCGCGCTGCGGCTTTCGCTGGATTGACCCTCGAGGCTGGCGTCAGATTGCGTGAGCGGCCGAGCGGCGATGTCCGCCGCTCACTTCTTCAGCTTGCGCTCGCGCCGCGGCCGGTCCTCGATAATTTTCTTGCGATGCTTGTCCTTCATTTTTTTCCAGCTTTTGCATTCGTCGCGCGTGCGCATACAGCCGATGCAAAGGCCGGTTTTGTCGTCGAACTTGCAGATATCGACGCAGGGTGATGCGATGCTCATGACCGGTGGCCGTTCGAGTTGAAGTGGCGCGACTGTCGCACGTCCAGCGCGCACGATGCCAAGTGATTGTGTTAATAAAGCCGATAGCGCAGCCGCCGCGCGCACGCGCGGCGACACAATCACCTTCTCACGTTCGTCGATGAAAACTTTCCTGCTGTATGTCGTGACCGCTATTGCCGAGATCCTCGGCTGTTACCTGCCCTGGCGTTGGCTAAAGGAGGGCGGCTCGGCGTGGCTGTTGCTGCCCGGCGCGGCAAGCCTCGCGCTGTTCGCCTGGCTGCTGACGCTGCATGGCACCGCCGCGGGCCGCGTGTATGCGGCCTATGGCGGCGTGTACGTGGCGGTGGCGATTGCGTGGCTGTGGGTCGTGGACGAGGTGCGGCCCACGCTATGGGACACGGCAGGCGCCGCGCTGACGCTGGCCGGCATGGCGGTGATCGCATTCCAGCCGCGCCTGCACGTGTGAGCGGGGCGCCGCGATCGACGACCCACCCGCTCCCTTTACTGCTGCATCCCGCCCAGATAGTCGAGCTTACCGAGCTCGACCCCGTTATGACGCAGGATGTCGTACGCGGTCGTCACGTGGAAAAAGAAGTTCGGCAGCACGAAACCGAACAGATACGACGCTCCCGTGAACTCGATCGGCCCCGGCCGCAATTTCAGCGTGATGGTGCGGCTCTCCGAGCCGTCGATCTGCGCCGCGTTGAATTCCTTCAGGTAATCGATCGTCTTCTGGATACGGGCCCGCAGTTCATCGAAAGTCTGCTCGACGTCCTCGAACTTCGGCGGCTCGACGCCGGCGAGGCGCGCTGCGCAGCCCTTCGCGGTATCGCTCGCGATATACACCTGGCGCACGAGCGGCAGCATGTCCGGCGCGAGCCGGGCATTAGTGAACACCGACGGTTCGATCTGCTTCGCGGCGGCATGCGCCTCGGCCTTGCCGAGGATGGCCTGCAGGTTGGTGAGGCCGCGAATCAGCACTGGCAGTGATGCTTGATACATCGAAATTGACATGGGTTCCTCTGATTTCTCGATCGTGCGCGCAGGCGGCGCGCGCGGCAATGAAACGGCGGGAATGCCGCTCCAGCATCATAGCCTGTCGCATCCGCGCCGCGCATTAGCCATTCGGACGACTGCCGCGCGCGTCGGAACTGTGTTCGAATACCTGGGTCGGACGCTTGGACGAAGTTCTTGAACAACCCCTGCCGCGTATCGCGCAAACGATGCGCTTCGTGCAGGCGCGTGGCGTGCTTGCCCCCGCCGGGCCGCGCGGTCGTGCATGACCGTGTGCGAAGCCACGCTAACAGGAGAGTCGACACCATGGTCAGCAAGTATCCATTGCCGGGCAGCGAGCGTAAGGTCGCGCAGGGCACCACGGTCATCGGGCAATGCGATCCCGCCGAGCGGATCGAGGTTTTCGTGATGCTGCGCCGCCAGCAGCAGGCGCAGTTCGACGCGTTGATGAAACGCATCCAGGCCGGCGACGCGAGCGTGAAGCCGCTGTCGCGCGAGGCGCTTGCCCAGGACTACGGCGCCGCGCCCGATGACATCGCGAAAGTCCGCGCGTTCGCTGCCGCGCATGGGCTCACCGTCGTGCGCGAGGACCCGGCGGCGCGCTCGGTGCTGCTGAGCGGCACGATCGCGCAATTCCAGAGCGCGTTCGAGGTGAAGCTCGAACGCTACCAGCACCACTCGGCTGGCCAGTTCCGTGGCCGCACCGGCACCATCAGCGTGCCGGACGACCTGCGTGGCGTCGTCGAGGCGGTGCTCGGGCTCGACAACCGGCCGCAGGCGCGACCGCACTTCCGTATCCGGCCGCCGTTCGTCGCGGCGCGCGCGCAGCAGGAGTCGTTCACGCCGCCGCAGCTCGCGTCGCTCTACCAGTTTCCGCAAGGCGACGGCGGCGGCCAGTGCGTCGGCATCATCGAGCTCGGCGGCGGCTACAACACGTCGGACCTGAAGACCTATTTCTCGAGCCTCGGCGTCAGCGAGCCGACCGTGACCGCGGTCAGCGTCGATCAGGCCGGCAACAAACCGAGCGGCGACCCGAACGGGCCGGACGGCGAGGTCACGCTCGACATCGAGATCGTCGGTGCGATCGTGCCGCGCGCAACCATCGCCGTGTACTTCACGCCGAACAGCGACGCCGGCTTCATCGACGCGGTGAGCCGCGCGGTGCACGACACGACCCACAAGCCGTCGGTCATTTCGATCAGCTGGGGGGCGCCGGAGTCGGTGTGGACCAGCCAGTCGATGAATGCGCTTAACAGCGTGCTGCAATCGGCGGCGGCGCTCGGCGTGACAATCTGTGCGGCTTCCGGGGACAGCGGGTCGAGCGACGGCTCGGGCGGCGGCGACCAGGTCGACTTCCCGGCATCGAGCCCGTACGTGCTCGCCTGCGGCGGCACGCACCTGAGCGCGTCCGGTTCGGCGATCACGCGTGAGGTCGTGTGGAACGACGGTGCACAGGGCGGTGCGAGCGGCGGCGGCGTCAGCGCCGCGTTTGAGTTGCCGGCGTGGCAGCAGGGTTTGTCGGCCACGATGACGGGCGGTGGCAGCCAGCCGCTCAGCGGGCGCGGCGTGCCGGACGTCGCGGGCGATGCCTCGCCCTTGACCGGCTACGACGTGCTGGTCGACGGAACGCAAACGGTGGTGGGGGGCACCAGCGCGGTCGCGCCGCTGTGGGCGGCGCTGATCGCGCGCATCAACGCGGCGAAGGGACAGCCGGTCGGCTTCGTCAACGCGAAACTGTACAAGGCAGCGGGCGTCTGCAACGACATCACCCAGGGCAACAACGGCAGTTTTGCGGCGTCGAAGGGATGGGACGCCTGCACGGGCCTGGGCAGCCCCAATGGCGGGAAGGTGGCGGGCGCACTATAGTCTGCAACACAGCGCATAACACAACAACAAGACGTAAGAACGAGGACGCACGGCAATAAAACGAACCCTTGGAGCGATCATGACGAATACAGAATCAGCTTCCGGTAGCCAGCATTCGCCGCACAACACGCATGCCACGGCCTCGGCTGGCGCGTCCACCGCCACGAGCACGCCGCACAAAGCCGGCGACCAGCCGTTCTTCGACCCGGTCGCCTATGGCAACGGCCCGGACGATTCGGTTACCGATACGGTCGAGACGGCCGCCATCACGCATCATTCGGTGACCATCGGGGGGCACAACATCAACTACACGGCAACGGCGGGCCACCTGGTGATCGTCGATCCGAGCAGTTCGCAGCCGTCAGCGAGGATGTTCTACGTCGCGTTCACGCAGGACAACCAGAAGGAAGAGACGCGGCCGGTCACGTTCTTCTATAACGGCGGGCCGGGATCGTCGTCGGTGTTCGTGTTGCTCGGCTCGTTCGCGCCGCGCCGCATCAAGACGTCGATGCCGGGCTTCACGCCGCCGGCGCCATATTCGCTCGAAGACAATCCGGACAGCCTGCTCGACAAAAGCGACCTCGTATTCATCAACCCGGTCGGCACCGGCTACTCGGCGGCGATCGCGCCGAAGAAGAATCGCGACTTCTGGGGCGTCGATCAGGACGCGGACTCGATCAAGCAGTTCATCAAGCGGTTTCTGACCAAGAACAACCGCTGGAATTCGCCGAAGTATCTGTTCGGCGAGTCCTACGGCACGGCGCGCAGCTGCGTGCTCGCGTACCGGCTGCACGAGGATGGCGTCGATCTGAACGGGGTGACGCTGCAGTCGTCGATTCTCGATTACACGCAGTCGGGCAACCCGGTCGGCGCGCTGCCCACGGCGGCCGCGGACGCGTGGTATCACAAGAAGCTCGGCGTCGCGCCGCGGCCGACCGATCTCGGCACGTTCGCCGAGGAGGTCGCGCAGTTCGCACGCACCGACTACCTGGCCGCGCTGCGCAAGTTCCCGACCACCGACACCGCGACCGTCGAAAAACTCAGCGAATACACCGGTATCGACAAAACGACACTGCTCGCGTGGAGCCTCGACATCGCGGGCTACGACAGCCGCGGCAATTCGCTGTTCCTGACCACCTTGCTGAAGTCGCAAGGCCTCGCGCTCGGCGCCTACGACGGCCGCGTGACCGCGATCGACACCGGCATCGCCGGCAAGATCGACCCGAACTCCGGCGGCAACGATCCGACGATGACCGCGGTCAGCGGCGTCTACACGACGATGTGGAACGTGTATCTGAACGAGCAGTTGAAGTACACGTCGAATTCGTCGTTCACCGACCTCAACGATCAGGCGTTCAAGTACTGGGATTTCAGCCATATCGATCCGACCGGCGCGCAGAAGGGCGTCGACTCGAAAGGCAACATCATTCTGTACACGGCCGGCGATCTTGCGGCCGTGATGGCGCTCAATCCCGACCTGAAGGTGCTGTCGGCGAACGGCTTTTTCGATTTCGTCACGCCGTTCTATCAGACCGTGCTCGACCTGCAGCAGATGCCGCTGGTCAGTCAGCAGGTGCGGCAGAACCTGTCGGCGCGGTTCTATCCATCGGGGCATATGGTGTATCTCGACGGCGGTTCGCGCACCGCGCTGAAAGCCGACCTGGCAAAGATGTACGAAGAGACGGTGTCGAACGCGCAGGCGCTCGGGCGGATCCGCGCGTTGCAGGCGCGGGTGGCGAAGTAGCGGAGGTGGCGGGGCGTCGCGGCTCATCGACGTCGCGTCGTGCTGGTCTGCTCTGGCTCGCGGCGGCTGCCGCGAGCCGGCAAACGGCGCGCTGCCATGTCGGGCTTTTATACTCATCCAGATTGAATATGTTTTAATTGCCTTGCGAATTGAACTACCGCGTGCCGCCGCCGGCGCGCAGACGAATGAACGCAGGCATCGCAGACACGCATCGGCGCGGTCTTCCCCGCGACACCACCAGCAGCAATGACCCGGCCAACGCGCCGCGGCTCGGGCGCAAGAGCGTTCTTCGCTCGCGCGTGCTCATCACGCAACTTGCGCTGCTCGTTATCGTCGGCGCACTGCTGGCGCTGCGCATCGGAGAAGCCACCGCGCAACCGCGCGCCGTCCTCGACGACCGCGTGACCCAGCAGTCGATCGGCCGGACGATTTGTCGCCCCGGCTATGCGGAAACCGTCGCGCCGCCGTTCGACGAACTGATGGCGCACAAGGACCGCATGCTTGCCGCGCGCGGCATCGATGTGGATGACAGCGCCGCGTTTGCGCTCGACCGGCACGTGCCGATCATGCTCGGCGGCTCGCCCGATGCGCCGGCCAATCTCGATCTATTGCCGTGGGCCGGCCCGCAGGGCGAGCGCCGCAAGGCACGCGCGGCGGCGATGCTCAAGCGCTGCGTCTGCGAAGGCAAGCTGAGTCTCGCGCAGGCGCAAGCGGCGATCGTCGGCAACTGGTCGGCGGTGTACGCGGGTTTCGGCCAGGCCTCGTGCAACGTGAGCCGCCTAGACGTCTCGACTGACGACGACGACGGCGTCGACAGCGAAGACAGCCGGCGCGGCGACGCGCATGAGCGCGGGCGTTGAGCGCGTCCGCGCTTGCGCAGTCGTCGCGGAGCCACGGTTCGCTGCCCTCTCATTTTTTTCGGAGAAACACGATGACCTATTTCCGTCTCGCCGCCGTTGCGCTGACGATCGGTTGCCTGAGCGGCAGCGCAGCCGCGGTTGCTGCGGTTGCCGCCGCACCCGCGCATTGCGCGCGCGCCAATGAACTCGAGATTCGCGGCGACGTGCCCGCGGCGCTCAGCTTCGACGTATATCGGCAGCTGCGCCCGCTGGATGCGCGGCGAATCGCGCTGTTCGAGGCCGCCGGTGAAGTGAAGCGTCTGCCCGACGGCCTGCCGGTTTGCCAGATCGCCGACGACGGCGTCGACGATCCTTCCGCGGTGCTGGTCCGACTGCCGCACGGTAAGAATGCTTGGTGGGTAAGCGCGGAGAACGTGCAAGCGGCCGACTGATCGGCGCGATCAGGCCGCCTTTGCTCACTTCGATGCGTCTCGCGTGCCGGGCATGCAAGCTGCTGAAGCAGCCGATGTTTTCCGGGATCGGCGCGACTGATTCAGGTACAGTGCATTGACGGGGGTTGTTTCGCCGTTGCCTACGACACTGCGTCACAGTGTGTTCGCTGTCGAAGCGGGCTATCCTGACAACAGGATGAAACTTGCACAGGAGATTGGAACGATGGCCTTCTTTTTGTCATTGCTCGCTATGGGGTTGGCCGGCGCGACCGGCGTCGTCGCACTTCGCGCACTGGCCGCGGCTCAGACGAAGCAGCGTGTCGCGCTGCGACCGGTGCGTATCGCCAGCTCAAACCGACGGGCTGACCGGCAGGCACGGCGAGGGTAGTCCGCATGAACCTGACCGTGCGCAATATCGCCGAATCGTGCAGCGAGCAGGACGTGCGGGAATTTTTGAAGCGCGAACTCGGCCACTACGCGAAACACGTCGAGGTGGTGGACGCCGGCAAGCCCAACGCCTACGCGACGGTGGAACTCGACGCGAGCGTGCCGTATGTCGGCGACGTGATCGCGCGGCAGATTCACGGCAAGCATCTGGGCGGCCAAGCGCTCGAAGCGAGCGCCGATCTGTTCAGCGACGACCCGCCGCCGGAGCAGCGAGCGCCGTAGGCGGTTCAGTAAGGCCGATTCTTTTCGAAGGCGGTGGACCTGCGCAACGTTGCGCGCCGGTCCACCGCCTTTATTCGTTTGAGAGCCGCTTGCGCTGCGTCATCATTGCCCATCCGGCGACGCCTGCCAGTCGAATGGGGTGTACGGCAGCGCCCGCTTGTGACGCGTCGCGTTGTAAAACTGCAGCACCACGTCACGCACGGTATCGCTGACCGGCTTGCCTTCGAGGAAATCGTCGATCGCGTCGTACGGGATGCCGTACGCGTCTTCGTCGGGACGAAGCGGCCGCAGCATCTCGAGGTCGGCGGTCGGCACCTTGTGCGCCAACGAGTCGGGCGCGCCGAGCGTATGTGCGAGCGCGCGCACGCGGCGCTTGCTGAGCCCGACGAGCGGCAGCACGTCGGCGCCGCCGTCGCCGAACTTCGTAAAGAAGCCCATCACCGATTCAGCCGCGTGGTCCGTGCCGATCACGACACCGGCGCGCGCACCCGCCACCGCGTATTGCGCGATCATCCGCTGGCGCGCCTTGATATTGCCGTGCACGAAATCCCGCTGTGATTCGTCCTTGAACGACACGCCGCTTTTATCGAGCGACTCGAGCATCGCATCGGCGGGGGGTTTGATATCGATAGTCAGATTTTCGTCGGCGCGAATGAAACGTAATGCCTCCAGCGCATCCGCTTCATCGCGCTGTTTGCCGTAAGGCAGACGGACCGCGACGAAACGCGCGTCGTAATGGTTCGCCCGTAAACGCTCGACCGCGAGTTGCGCGAGACGCCCGGCCGTCGTCGAATCGACGCCGCCGCTAATGCCGAGCACATAAGTTCTCAGGTTGCTGTTGCGCAGATAGTTCGCCAGAAAATCGACCCGGCGCTCGATTTCGCGGCTTGCGTCGAATTTAGCGGTGACGTGCATTTCGGCCGCGATGCGGGCCTGGCGGGCGGCGGGATCGGATGGAGCCATGATCGTTGTTGTCCTCGCGGGAGAAAAAGCGGTTGAAACGGCGTGAAACAGATTGAAAGCCGGCTGAAAAACCGTTTGAGTATCGGGATCTACCACCGTATTCGGGCGATCTTTCGTCCGAAAATGAAATCGTCCTTCGCTTTCGTGGCCTGATTTTCCGATGACCGATTTAATTGCGAATTAATTGCATTTCACTAATGCGTCGATTGCGGGGAAATAGCCATCGATTTGAAGAGGTCGCAAGTTAGAGGGTATATTCATCGACACGCGTCAATTCGCTGAGTAACATCGATCGTACCGAACGCCACAGGGATCCGGCGTGTCAATCAATAATAATCATGTTTGTTTCAGGACGCGATGAGATACCCAGATCGGCGTGGCCAGCCTGGATTGAACCACCTGAGGATTTGCGCTTGGATGTGCGCAATCGTCATATCGGCAGGTGCCGGCGCGATAGCGGCGCAGGTTCATGCAGCGGTGACCGGTACTACTCAGTTGCCCGCATCCGCAACATCGGCGGTGCATACGGTGAATGCGACCACTTCGGCGAAAGCGTGGAATGGCGTGAGTCAGCCGTTAGGCACGATCGACGCCGCCACCGTCGCCGCGCCCGACGCGGCCGGCATCGTCGATCCGCGCCGCGCGTTGCTGCTGCGCGACGTCTTCGCGCAGGATGTGACGCGCCGGCTCAGACTGCCCGCCGCGGAGCAGCGTGCGTACGCCGACCGTCTGGAGACGGCGCTCAACGAGAACGAGCTTGGCAATGTGTCGGGCGAGTACGTAGTGCTCGTCGATCGCAACGCGAACGTGCAGGCGCTCCTGATTTACTTCCGCGCGGTGCCCGCCGACGACTGGCAGATGATCGGCGCATCGCCGGTATCCACCGGACGGCCAGGCGAGTACGACCACTTCATTACGCCGCTCGGCGTGTTCGAACATACGCCCGACAATATGGATTTCCGCTCCGAGGGCACAGAGAACGAAAACCACATTCGCGGTTATGGCCGGCGCGATATGCGTATCTTCGACCTCGGCTGGGCCCAGGGGGAACGCGGCTGGGGCAAGGGCGGCATGTCGCAGATGCGTTTCCAGATGCACGCGACCGACCCCGATCGGCTAGAACCACTGCTCGGTATTCGCCATTCGAAGGGCTGCGTGCGAATTCCCGCGTCGCTGAACACGTTTCTCGATCACTACGGGATTCTCGACGCGGAATACCAGCAGCTCATTGATTCGGGCCAGTCGTTGTGGGTGCTGAAAAGCGATCGGCAGATCATGCCGTGGGCGGGGCGTTTTATCGTCGTCGTCGATTCGCAGCGCAAGAGCCGGCCAGCGTGGTCGCCAGTCCCCGGCGCGGTCGCGCGCGCAAAGATGCCCGCGCACGCGGATACGGCGGACTGACTGGCGCCTTGTCCTTGTCGCAATACCAGCGCGGGGCGCCCCTCACGACCTCGCCAACAACACGCCAGCCAGCGCGACCGCGAACCCGGCAATTTGCACGGGCAGCAGCGTCTCGCCGAACCCGAGATAGCCTTCGAGCGCCGCAAGCGGCGGCGCGAGAAACAGCAGCGCGGTCGCGCGCGAAGCATCCCCGCGCCGGACCATCCAGACGAGCAACGTGACGCTGATGCCGGACAGCATCACGATGCCCCATGCGAGCGATCCCCACAGCGTCGGCGACGCGATCCAGCGATGCTCGCCGAGCGCGAGCGCCAGCACCCCCGCGACGACAGCCGCGCCGACGTTCTGCACCGCGCTTGCGCTGCGAATATCGGCCTTGGCGAGCGAGGTCTTCTGGAACAGCGTGCCCGCCGTGATCGCCCCCACCGCGACGATCGATATCAGCACGACCAGCCACGCCGGTGCGTTGCCGTGCGTGGGCGGCGTCGCGGCAGCGAGCTTCGGCGCGAGCACCAGCGCGACGCCGGCGAGGCCGACCGCCATGCCGCACCAGCCGCGCCGCGACAAGCGCTCGCCGAACAGCGGCGCGGCGACGGCGGCCGTCGCGAGCGGCTGCAGCGCGCCGAGCAAGGCCATCACGCCCGCGCTGAGACCTTGCGCGACGGCCCAGTAGCCGGCGCCGAGATAGACCCCTTGCAGCAGTGCGCCGGCGGTCAGGTGCTTGCCCAGGTTACGTCCGGTCGGCCATGCCGAGCGCGCGGCGAGCGCGGCCAGCGCGAAGATCAGCGCGGTGCCGCCGAAACGGGCCAGCAGAAACAGATTGGGATCGGCGTAAGGCGTGATCGCGCGGGCGACCACGAAACCGGTCGACCACAGCACGACGAACACTGCGGCAACAAAGGTGGCGAGCATCGGGGCGGCAGGAGGTTAAAAAAGCCGCCATGTTGGCCCCAGGCGCGGCGCGCGTCTTGTTCAAAGCTGCAATGCGCGCGGGACCGTCACCACGCGATCAGCGTCATCCCCGCTCCGAGCGCGCCGCCGCAGACCACGCACGCCCACAACAGCCAACGCGTGCGCCGGTATTCGCGCGCGAGATCCGCGAGCAGTTGCGCGTTCTGTTGCGGCGTACCCGCGCGATCGTGCTGCTGCAGATAGCGCACCGCCAGTTGCGGCACGCGCGGCAGCATATGCGCGAGATGCGGCAGCTCGTGTGACAGCCGCTTGAGCCAGCCGCGATGATCGAGATCGCGTCGCGCGATATCGGCAAGCACGCCACGTGCGATGTTCCACGTATCGACGCCCGGATGCAGTGTTCGCGCGAGCATCTCCGCCTGCTGGAACGAGCGCTGCGCGGTCGCGAGCTGGCCCGACACCTGGCCGTCGAACGGTTGCATGCCGTGCAGCAGATGATGAAACAGCGAACCCGCCGAGCGATCCTCGGGCGCCGCCGCGAAGTGCGCTTCGGCGCGCGTGCGCAGTTCGGCTTCGAGCATCTCGGGGCGCGTGTCGTCCGGCACGTGGCCGGCCTCGCGATGCATGTCGGCGAGCCGCGCGTAGTCCTGGTCGAACAACGCGGTCGCGCCGTGCACGAAGAACTCGCGCTCGCCGCTCGACAGCGTCGCCATGATCGAGAACTCGGCGAGCACGAGGCGCCCGAGCGTGTCGGGCTCGATGCTGACGCGCACGCGGCGCGCATCGAGCGTCGCGTGGAAGAAGCCATGCTCGAATGCCTGCTCGGTGACCACCTCGACGATATGCGCGGCGAGCGGCGCCAGCTTGATGCCGTGCGCGTGCAGGCCGGGCAGGTCGCTCGCGGGCAGCGTATTGACGCGCTGCATCGTCAGCGTGTGGTCGGTGCACAGTTCCCAGATCACGTCCGGCACGACGATGCGCTTGTCGCCGTCGAAATGGTGGCCGGTCTGGCTCAGGTTCGCGGCTTCGGCGCGCAGGTCGAAGCGGCGCAGGATGTCGTCGGTGAAGGTTTGCGCGAGCGCGCGCAACTTCATCCGGCGCGCGACGCGCGACAGCTTTTCGAGCCAGCGCGCGACCCAGCGCAATAGCGCGAGCTCATCGCCGATCTGTTGCAACTGTTGCGCGCGCACGAGCTTGACGGCGACCTCGTAGTGCCCTTTGATCGGCACTGCGAGCCGCGCGAAATGGGTCTGCTCGGCGAAACCGCTGCGTACCGGCACGAGGTCGACCGCGCTGAACAGCTCGCCGAGCGGCCGGTTGAACGCGCGCGTCAAGGCCAGCGCGGAGTCGTCCGGCGACAGCGGCGCTTCCATGTGATCGATGGCGTCCAGCGCGTCGTGCAGCGTGCCGCTCGCGAGCTCGGGGCGAGTGGCGAGCGTCTGCGTGAAGCGGCTCGCGAGCGGACCGAGCGCCGGCAGCAGGCCATGCAACTGCGCGCCGCTGCGCTCGGACGCATGCACGCGGCCGATCAGCTCGATCATCCAATGCAGCTTGTGGTCGGGCGGGGCGGCGAGCCAGATCAGGCGCGCGCCGTAACGTAGCGCATGGAACAGCAGCAGTAGACGGCGAAACAGTGGCGGCATCGGCGGTTCGGTTGACGGGCGAGGCGTTGTGCGTGGGACTCGGCCGGGCAGCGGCGTGGTGTTGGCCGCATGGCCGAAGAGTCCAGCCGTCAAGGTTAGCAGGTCGGCGCGGTGGCGGGCGTGTTCGCGTGCAGGGGCGGCGCGTCGCAACATGAGCGCGCGATGAGCGCGCCATCAGCGCGACCTGCGCGCCCGCACCGACAACGCACAGTACGCGTAATACAATACGGCGGCCTTCCTCAACCACGGCGCACAGATGCTCGCAGAACAACGTCATCAATACATCCTCGCGCAAGTCGCAAAGAACGGCGCGCTGTCGGTCGCTGAACTGGTGCGCGAACTGAGCGTATCGCGCGAAACGATCCGTCGCGACCTCAACGCACTGGCCGGCCGCGGCCTGCTCGTGACGACCCACGGCGGCGCGTTGTCGAGCGATCGGCGCGAGCCCGATCTCGATACGCGCGAAGCGGAGAACGCAGGCGCCAAGCGTGCGATCGGCGAGCGCGCGGCCGAGTTCGTGCCGGACGGCGCGTCGCTGATCATCGATTCCGGCAGTACCACGCAGGCCGTCGCGCGGGCGCTGCTCGACCGGCATCGGCTGACGGTCTACACGAACGACTGGCGCATCGCGCTGCTGCTCGGCCGACGCAACGACAATCGTGTGACGCTGCTCGGCGGCGAGTTGTCCGATATCGAGGACGCGACCTTCGGACTCGACACGGTCCACCAGGTCACGCAGTACCACGCCGATTTCGCGTTCATCGGCGCGGGCGGGATTTCCCCGGACGGCTATCTGACCGACTACAGCCGCATGGCGGCCGAAGTGCGCAGCCGCATGATCGCCGCGGCCGACCTGGTGGTGGTCGTCGCCGATCATTCGAAGTTCGGACGCGTGACGCCGGTGCGCATCAACGGTATCGAGTCGGCGCGGTATCTGGTCACTGAACTGGCGCCCGAGCGCGCGCTGGCGAAGGCGATCACCGCGCATGGTCCGGAGATTCTGATCGCGTGAGACGGCTACTCGCGCTGAACGCCATTCCTCACCCGCCAAAATCTAACTAAAAAAAGCCGCGGGATTCGCTCCAGAAATTGGAACGGCCGGGCACAATACGCGCCGTTGTCAGGAGCGCGTCCACCGCAGCCGAGGCAACCGCCGGGCCCGCGACGCGCACGGCCAGCGCGCCGTGCGAGCACCGCGTCCGCGAGCAGCCCCGCACCTTCGCAATTTTGTCGATGCATCGTGCATACATCGTCATTTTCGCCATGTACGATCCACACGGGATCGGCGCGCGGGGTTTCATTTTGGGCGGCGCGACGAATTCCTTCGGTTGGCTTGAATTGGCAATTTGTGTCTTTTTTTGGAATTCGGCAAAATCGTCACGGCCCTGTCATCGAAACCTGTGATTCTTCCCGTGCCCGCTCAGGCGCGGCAGGCAGCGCGGGTGTCGGAGACGGGCTGTCAGTCAGGCTGGGCGAGAAGCGGCAAAGTTGTCGGCAATCTGCAATCCACGACAGACCGGCGCGGCAACCGCAGCGGGCAACGCCAGGCGGCGCGTGCCGCCGTTCAATCACTACAGGTATGGGGTTATCCCGACCGTCTGGTTTTTAGCCTTTCGGAGAGAGCGACATGAAAAAGACGAATTCCCTTCACGCCGCGGCCGGTCTCGCGCGCAAACTGCTGCCGGCGCTGGTCGCCGCCGCAGCGTTCGGCGGTGCCGCGATGCAGGCTCATGCGGCCGACGCCGTCGTGCTGTACACGGCCGACGGCCTCGAAAATCTGTACAAGGATGTGCTGCCTGCCTTCGAAAAGAAGGAAGGCGTGAAGGTCAATATCGTCACGGCGGGTAGCGGCGAAGTCGTGAACCGCGCGACCATCGAGAAGGACCAGCCGAAGGCCGATGTGCTCGTGACGCTGCCGCCGTTCATCCAGCAGGCCGACCAGAGCGGTCTGCTGCAGGCGTACCAGAGTGCCAACTACAAGAACGTGCCGGCCATCGCGAAGGCGCCGAATGGCGCATGGGCCACCTTCGTGAACAACTACTTCTCGTTCGCGATCAACCCCGAAGTCACGAAAAACCAGCCGAAGACGTTCGCGGACCTGCTGCACCCGGACTTCACCGGCAAGGTCGCCTATTCCAATCCGGCGACCGCCGGCGACGGCATGGCGGTGATCATTCTGACCTCGTCGGTGATGGGCGAAGACAAGGCGTTCGACTATCTGAAGAAGCTCGAGCAGAGCGCCAAGTTCCACACCAAGGGCACGGGCTATCTCGACGTGCTGCTATCGCGTAACGAGATCGCGGTCGCCAACGGCGATCTGCAGATGGATCTCGACGACGCGGCCAACGGCGGCCTGTCGCTGAAGCCGGTGTTCCTCGCCGCTACGCCCGGCGGCCAGCCGACCACGTTCCAGCTGCCGTACGCGATCGCGTTGATCAAGAACGGTCCGAACCAGGCCGAGGGCAAGAAGCTGATCGACTATCTGATGTCGACGGAAGTGCAGTCGAAGGTGCCGGACGTCTTCGGCATTCCGGCGCGCAGCGACGTGCCGCTCGCGGGCAAGAACGGCGAAACGGTCAAGCAGGCGATCAGCGGCGTCAAGCTGATCCCGGTCGACTGGAATCACGTGATGGCGAAGAAGGCCGACTGGACCGCGCGCTGGAAGAGCGACGTGATCGGTTCCTCGGGCAAAGAGACCGAAGTGGTCAAGCCGAAGTAAGTGACTCAGATAAGCAACGTCTGACGTTGTCGGTCCAGGCGGCGCTTCGCAGCTACTGCGCGGCGCCGCATCAGCATTAATTCTGTTGGAGGACGACCCCGGTGAATACGGCCAGTCTCGCTCACCCCGCCGCGCCAGGCGCTCCGCTGGATGCGCTCGACGCCGCGCGTTTGGACGCGCCGGGCGGCGTGCAGATCGATCACCTGACGGTGCGCTTCGGCGCGCGCACGGTGCTCGACGATCTGTCGTTGACCATCCAGCGCGGCGAGTTGCTCACCGTGCTCGGCCGCAGCGGCTGCGGCAAGACGACCTTGCTGCGCTTCATCGCGGGCTTCATCGAAGCCGACGGTCTGGCCGGCACGCTGACGGTGGCCGGCCGCGATCTGACGCACGTGCCGCCGCACAAGCGCAACCTCGGTCTGCTGTTCCAGAGCTACGCGCTGTTTCCGCATCTGACGGTATTCGAGAACGTCGCGTTCGGTTTGCGCGCACGGCGCATTCCGGCGCGCGACGTCGCACGCCGTGTCGCCGAGGCGCTGAAGCTCGTGCAGCTCGGCGATGCCGGTCACGTGATGCCGGCGCAACTGTCGGGCGGCATGCAGCAGCGCGTGGCGCTCGCCCGCGCGCTCGTGATCGAGCCCGACGTGCTGCTGCTCGACGAACCGTTGTCCGCGCTCGACGCCAATCTGCGCGCGTCCGTGCGTTCAGAACTGAAAGCGCTGCACGAGCGTCTGCCGAATCTGACGATCGTCTGCGTGACGCACGATCAGGACGATGCGCTCGTGCTGTCCGACCGTACGCTGCTGATGCGCGACGGCCATATCGCGCAGCTCGGCACGCCGCAGCAGCTGTACGACACGCCGGTCGACGGCTTCGTCGCGCGCTACCTCGGCGCGGCCAATCTGCTGCCGCCGCAGGTCGCGTTCGGCATGGACGACGCGCGCCACAACGAGCGCGAACGTGTCGCGTGTCTGCGTCCGGAGGCGCTGCGCATCGTGCCGCTCGGCGAGGGGCAACTGCACGGCGCGATCGCGTCGGTCGAGTGGTATGGCGCGGCCTTGTCGGTATCGGTCGTGCTCGATGCGCTGCCGAACGATCCCGTGCTCGTCACGATGCAGCGCGGCCTCGGCCTGACGCCGGAGAAGGGCGCGCGCGTTTCCCTGCGTTATGAGGCTGGCGATGTCGTCCTTATCAAGCCCTGATACGTCCAATCCGCTCGACCTCGCCGCGCAAGCGGAAGTCGAAGCCGCCGCCGCACGCCGTCTCGCGAGCGCCGCGGCGCATGCGGCCGCGGTGAAGCGGCGCGAGCGTCTCGCGCAATGGCATCTGCTGTTCATTGCGGTCGTGGTGCTCGGACCGCTCGTCATCTATCCGCTGGTGCGGCTCGTGATGCTGAGTCTGACCGGCACGCACGGCCTGTCGGGTCACGCGTACGTGACGTTCTTCGGCAACCCCGAAACGCGTGGCGTGATCGGCACCACGCTCGGCATCCTGTTCGCGAGCGCGAGCCTCGCGTCGCTGCTCGGCGTGGCGCTCGCGTCGCTGCTGTTCTTCAAGCCGTTTCCCGGCGCGCGCATGGTCACGCGCTTTCTCGAACTGTTCGTCGCGTTCCCTTCGTTTCTGGTCGCCTTCACACTGATCTTTCTGTACGGCTCGCAGGGCTCGGTCAGCATCGGGCTGCAGCGGCTGTTCAATCTGCAGGCGCCGCCGCTCGACTTTCTGTTCGGCATCGGCGGCGTGATTCTCGCGGAAGTGGTGTTCTATACGCCGTTCGTCGTGCGTCCGACGCTGGCCTCGTTCGCGCTGCTCGACCAGCGGCTGATCGAAGCCGCGCGCAGCCTCGGCGCGAACGGCCTGATGGTCGCGTTCAAGGTGATCCTGCCGCTCGCGTGGCCGGGTATCGCAGCGGGCACGATCCTGTGTTTTCTGCTGACGTTGAACGAGTTCGGCATTCTGCTGGTGCTCGGCAGCGCCCATCTGATCACGCTGCCGGTTGCGATCTATAGCGCCGCTACCGTCGATCTCGATCTGCCGACCGCAGCCGCCGGCGCGGTCGTGATGCTGCTGATGTCGTTGTCGCTGTACGCGTTGTACCGGCGCGTCAATAGTCGCAAGGTGAAGGGAGCCGGTCATGGCCGTTGAACTCGATCCGACCGTGCTGCCGGTCATGCACAAGAAGGGCCGGCCGGTGCGGCACAGTCTCGTCGTGCGACTGTTCGGCGGTCTTTTTCTCGGCTTCGCCGCGCTGCTGTGCTTCTGGCTGTTCGTGCTGCCGGTGCTGGTCGTCGCGCTATCGAGCGTCGCGTCGCACTGGTCCGGCACGATCCTGCCCGACGGCTTCAGCATGCGCTGGTTCGAGCGCCTCGGTTCGAGCGACTTCGACGCGCTGACCACCAGCCTCGAAGTCGGCATGGGCGTCGCGGTGCTCGGCACGATCCTCGGTTTGTGGCTCGCGCTCGCGCTCGAGGGACGCGACCGGCGCGGCCTCGGCGCCATCGTCGACACGATCGCGATGATGCCCAACGGCGTGCCGAGCGTGGTGCTGGGCCTCGCGGTGCTGATCGCTTATCACAAGCGGCCGCTCGATCTGTCGAGCTCGGCGGCGATCGTCGTGTTCGTGCAGCTCGCGCTGGTGCTGCCGTTCTGCTACCGGTGCGCGGCCGCCGCGCTGCGCCCGGAGCTGACCGTGCTGCGCGAAGCGGCCGCGAGCCTCGGAGCGCCGCCGTCGATGGTGCTGCGCCGTGTCGTGTTGCCGCAACTGGTGCCGGCGATCCGCGCGAGTCTCGCGCTCGGTTTTGCGCTGTCGCTCGGCGAACTCGGCGCGACGCTGACCGTGTATCCGCCGGGCTTCGCGACGGTGCCGATCGTTGTCGTCGGGCAGGTGGAGCGCGGCTATTACCTGCCGGCTTCGGCGCTGTCGCTGATTCTGCTGCTGGTCTCGCTGGTCGCGCTGCTGTTGATCGCGGCGCGCGCTCCGCGTCGGCGGATCGACTGACCTGGCTGACACGGCCGATTCGCGGGCGATTTGCTTGACCTGAAGCATGCACGCTGCCGGTGGGCATTCGATGTCGGTGTGGCAAAATTTGTCAGAGTGACCGAATATATGCAATCTGCTTCCGTCGATCCAATCGAGGTCGTGCGCCGCCATTCGCTGACGACGCTGGTGCGCGACGAGATCGAGCGGCATATCGTCGACGGCACGCTGGCGCCGGGCGACAAGCTCAACGAAGCCGATTGGGCGGCGCGCTTGCAGGTGTCGCGCGGGCCGGTGCGCGAGGCGTTTCGCGCGCTGGAGCAGGCGGGGCTCGTGCGTACCGAGAAAAATCGCGGCGTGTTCGTGCGGACGGTGTCGCTCGCGGAAGCGGACGAGATTTACGCGGTGCGCGCGGTGCTCGAAGAGGCGGCGTGCCGGATGCTCGCGGCGAGCATCGATGCGGGCAAGCTCGCGGTGCTGCGCGATTGCGTCGATGCGATGCGCGCCGCGCTCGCATCGCACGATCACGATGGGTATGCGCGCGCGAACGTCGCGTTTCACGATGCGCTGGTCGCGGCGGCGGGTAACACGAAGTTGTACGACACATATCGCAGGCTCGTCAGCGAGTTGAGCCTGTTTCGGCGAGCGGCGCTGGTCGTGCAAGGCGATGCGATGGCGCGCTCGCTCGCCGAGCACCGCGCGATTCTGACCGCGCTCGCATCACGCGATGCCGAGCAGGCCGCGCAGTTGATGCGCGCGCATGTGCAGGGCGGCTTGCAGCGCGCCCATGCGGCGTGCGATGCGGCGCACGAACAGCGCCTCCCGGCAACCGCGGGCGCGGCCGGCTCGCGCGGGCGATGAGGCCTTGGCAATGACCACCCCTGGAATGGAAAACCACGCGATGACACACCCCGAGCAGCGCACGATCGAAGTCAACGGCCGGAGCTATCGGCTGCCTTCGCAACCGACGGTCGTCGTCTGTGTCGACGGCTGCGAGTTCGAGTATCTGGAAGCGTCGGTCGCGGCCGGTGTGGCGCCTTTCATCGGCTCGATGCTCGAAGGCGGTGCGACGTTTCGCGGCGACTGCGTGATTCCGTCGTTCACGAACCCGAACAACCTGTCAATCGTGACCGGCGTGCTGCCGTCCGTGCATGGGATCTGCGGCAACTACTTCTGGGACACCAACGCGAACAACGGCGCGGGCGCGGCGGTGATGATGAACGACCCCGCCTACCTGCGCGCGCCCACGCTGCTCGCGGCCGCCGCCAACGCGGGCGCCGCGGTCGCCGTCGTCACCGCGAAGGACAAACTGCGCGGGCTGCTCGGCTCGCAGTTGAAGGGCATCTGTTTTTCGGCGGAGAAAGCCGACAAGGTGACGGTCGAGGAAAACGGCATCGACGACGTGCTCGATCTGGTCGGTCTGCCGTTGCCGGACGTGTATAGCGCGGGGTTGTCGGAATTCGTGTTCGCGGCCGGCGTGCGGCTCGCGCAAACGCGCAAGCTCGACCTGATGTATCTGTCGACCACCGACTATATCCAGCACAAATGCGCGCCCGGCACCGAAGGCGCGAACGCGTTCTACTCGATGATGGACGACTATCTCGCGAAGCTCGACGCGCTCGGCTGGGTGATCGGCCTCACCGCCGACCACGGCATGAACGCGAAGCACGATCCGCAAACCGGCGAGCCGAACGTGATCTATCTGCAGGACTTGCTCGACGACTGGCTCGGCGCATCGACGACGCGCGTGATTCTGCCGATCACCGATCCGTACGTCGTGCATCATGGCGCGCTGGGTTCGTTCGCGACCGTCTATCTGCCGCGCGAGCTGGATGCAGCATCCGTGATTGCGCGGATCGGCCGCCTGCCGGGAATCGAAGTCGTGCTCGACCGAAACGCGGCGTGCGTGCGCTTCGGGCTGCCCGAGGATCGCATCGGCGATCTGGTCGTGATCGGCACGAAGCATGTCGTGCTCGGCACGCGGCGCGACGAGCACGACCTGTCCGGGCTCACCGTGCCGCTGCGCTCGCATGGCGGGATTTCCGAGCAGGAAGTGCCGCTGCTGTTCAACCGGCGTGTTCAGCCAGCGGCCAGTGGCAGCGAAGGCAAGCGGCTGCGCAACTTCGATATCTTCGACGTTGCGCTCAATCGCTTGTCGACATCATGAACCCGGTGCTGCGGGACCATCCGGGGTTCCGCGCCGAAGCGCTGCGGCTGGGCGGCGAGCGCGCGACGCGCGCCCGCACGCTCGACGTATTCGATCCCTATACCGGCATGCGCGTCGGCACCGTGCCGCTCGCCAGCATCGACGACGTGCGCGCCGCGTTCGACTACGCGCTCGCGTATCGGCCGACGCTGTCGCGCTACGAGCGTTCGCAGATTCTGGAGCGCGCGGCGGTGCTGCTGCGCGAGCGCATCGAACAGGCGTCGGATCTGATCTCTCTGGAGTCGGGGCTGTCGAAGCAGGATTCGCGCTACGAGATCGGCCGCGTTGCCGACGTGTTCCGCTTCGCGTCATTCGAGGCGTTGCGCGACGACGGTCAGAGTTTCTCGTGCGATCTGACGCCGCATGGCAAAAGGCGTCGCGTGTTCTCGCAGCGCGAGCCGCTGGCGGGCGTGATCGTCGCGATCACGCCGTTCAATCATCCGATGAACCAGATCGCGCACAAGATCGCGCCGGCTATCGCGACGAATAACCGCGTGGTGGTGAAGCCGTCGGAGAAGGTGCCGCTGTCGGCGCTTTATCTGGCCGATCTGCTGTATGAGGCGGGGCTACCCGCGCCGATGCTGCAGGTGCTGACCGGCGATCCGCGCGAAATCGCCGACGAGCTCATTACGCACGCGTCGGTCGAACTCGTTACGTTTACCGGCGGTGTCGCGATCGGCAAATACATTGCAACGAAGGCCGGATATCGGCGCGTCGTGCTGGAGCTGGGCGGCAACGACCCGCTGATCGTGCTCGACGACGCGGATCTCGAGCGGGCGGCGACCCTTGCGGTGCAAGGGTCGTACAAGAACTCGGGGCAGCGCTGCACGGCGGTCAAGCGGATGCTCGTGCAACAGCGCGTCGCGGCGGAGTTCACGGAGCGGGTCGTCGAGAAGACGCGCGCGTGGACGTTCGGTGATCCGTTCGATGCGTCGAACCAGATGGGCACCGTGATCGACGCCGCCGCCGCCCAACTGTTCGAGGCGCGTGTGAACGAGGCGGTGGCCGCGGGCGCGCGCCTGCGCATTGGCAACGAGCGCAGCGGCGCGCTGTATGCACCGACGGTGCTCGACAACGTCGATCCGTCGATGACGCTCGTGCGCGAGGAAACCTTCGGGCCGGTGTCGCCGATCATCGCGTTCGATACGCTCGACGACGCGATTCGCATCAGCAACGGGACGCCGTTCGGGCTGTCGTCGGGCGTGTGTACGAACCGGCAGGACGCGATCACGCGTTTCATTAACGAGCTGCGCGTGGGGACCGTCAACGTCTGGGAAGTGCCGGGCTACCGGATCGAGCTGACGCCATTCGGCGGCATCAAGGATTCCGGGCTTGGTTACAAGGAAGGCGTTCAGGAAGCGATGAAGAGCTTTACCAATCTGAAGACGTTTTCATTACCTTGGGAGTGACCCGTGGCATTGAGTCTCGACGATATCCGTGCGCTTTTCGAGCGGCACGGCAGCCTCGCATATAGCGGCGAACCGGTGACGCAGCTGGAGCACGCGTTGCAGAGCGGCGCGCTGGCCGAGGCGGAAGGCGCGAGCGACGAACTGGTCGCCGCGGCGTTTTTGCATGACCTCGGACATCTGCTGAACCTGCAAGGGGAGACGCCGACGGAACGGGGTGTCGACGATCTGCATCAGTATTTCGCCTTGCCGTTTTTGCGACCGGCGTTGTCAGATGCCGTGCTGGAGCCGATTCGTCTGCACGTCGACGCAAAGCGCTGCCTGTGCGCGATCGACGCCGCGTATTTCGGCCAGCTTTCCGCCGATTCGGTGCGCAGCTTGCAATTGCAGGGCGGGATCTTTAGCAGGGAAGAGGCGCAGGCATTTATGCAGAAGCCGTACGCGGAAGACGCGATGCGTTTGCGCCGATGGGACGATCGCGCGAAAGAGAGGGATCGCGCGACGCCGGGGATCGACCATTATTTGGCCGTCGTCGAACGGGCGATGCGCGCGCATGCGACTGCGTGAGGCGAGGTGTTTTTGGGGGCGCGGCAGGTTGCGGGTGGAGCGTGAAAATATCGCTTGCAAGTCGCATTGGCGGCGACTAGAATTCCGCTCTTTCGTGCTCCGGACACCGGAGCGCGGGGAAGCGGGAAGCCTTTATGGCGAGGGCTTTAGCGGCGTGGGCAGGTTAAGCGAGTGATAAAAACCTGTTGACGATCTGGCGGAAGTTCTCCATAATCTCGTTTCTCTGCTGCAGACGCAGCGACGCAAACGAAGCGG
>NZ_JBKGUA010000053.1:0-43882 GCF_046543485.1 Paraburkholderia sp. EG304
GGAGATGGCATTGGTTCCACCTGAATAAAAGGCATTGAGCATCAAATCGACATCACAAACCGGCGCAGCGACTCATTGAAATGAAGTGCTGCTCGCCGGCGAGGGGTATTTCAACAGCCTGTTAGAGACGGGCTTCGTGGCCGCTGGGTGGTGGGCCTGGTGTTCCACGTCGCTCGCATTGCTTTCTGCAGCGACGGCGTTGCTCACACCGCAGGCGACAGCAATCGCGGTGAGAAGGGCGAGTCTTTTAAAGAAACGCATGTTGGTCTCCGTAAGCGCGATTTGGCAGGGTCTGTTCCACAGTCTCACTTAACTGTACCTCTTGCAATGAAGCCTTCTTTGACATAGCTCAACCGTGCGATTGAAGGGACCATTGCTTTTCAATTGGCGCAGAGTTCCGCTCGCCGCAGCGTTCACCCTTTTGGCATTCCGGGCTGACTCGCTTGACCTGCGTCGATCGACTAGCTATGGCGCTCTGTAGGCTGGAATAGGTGACTTGTGTCGTCCGGCATCGCCGAACGCCGACGAGCACATACAAGGGCGAGATGATTCCGCATGCGCTAAGTACTGATACCCGCCGTCGGGGCACGGGGGGCCGGTGACAATGCTTGGAAATGTCATCCTTGTTGTGATGGCGCTGCTGCTGGCCGGGTGCGGGTACAACGCCATCCAGACCCAGGACGAGGAGGTCAAGGTTGGTCCAAAGTACTGAATCAGTATCAACACCGTGCCGACCTCGTGCCGAACCTCGTCAATACAGTTAAGGGGTACGCGAACCAGGAAAAGAGGTGCTCACGCGTGTGACCGAAGTCGCGCGCGGGTGGGTTCGATTCAGGCGACCTTGAGACTTCTGACCCCAAGCCTTCGCCAGGTTCAAGGCGGCCCAGGGGCGGCTAAGCGACCGCTAGATTTTCCTCGGGCAGAGCAGCGCCATCGACACGGCAACGGATATCAGCCTTGGGTCGATCCAGAACATCGCCTCTTTCCGATTGCTGTCGAAAAGCCTGCGTCATATTCCAAGCGCCTGTCGACGTTCAACATGAAGGGTTGCACGGACAAAATTCCGGAAAGATGGCTAAAATAACCTCGCTATAAATCTCGCTATGCAAATTTTTCGGACCCTCTTCATCCTCCTGCTTTGCGCGGTGCTGCCCATCAGTGGGCTGGCAGCCAGCGGCATGGCCGGGGAATGTCCGATGCAGCAGACAATGGCGATGGACGACGGCATGTCTGCCGCCATGCCCGGTTGTAACTCAATGAAATCGACCTCGCCGGACAAGGCAAAGGGCGGTTTCTGCAAGGTGACGGCCCAGTGCCAGTTCGGCAGTTTGTACTATCCCGTTGCAACCGCGACGATTAGCCATCCCACGTGGCTGGAAAGTCGCGTTGTCTTCCACTATGCGCAGTCGCTCACCGTTCGGGAACCGGGCGGGCTGTGGCGACCTCCTCGAGCAATCTAATCCCTTGCTGACTGGTTCACCGCGTCTGCGGTGAGGTCGTCCTGCGTCCAGGACGTGGAATCCCTTTGGGTTTCCGCCGTTGGGGTTAGAACATGCAACCAAAAACTATCGGCACGCCGCGCGGGCGTGCATCATTGCGCGCGCGCTTTTCCGTCACCGCGCTGATACTCGCGAGTGCCGCCGTGCACGCCCAGAACGCGTCCTTCACGCTTGAAGCCGCTTTGCAGTCCGCGACCGACCGCTCGGCTGCGATGCAGGCGGCGCAGGCATCGGAACGCGCCAGTTCGGAAGCCGCTGTCAAGGCAGGCCAGTTACCCGACCCGACGCTCAAAGCTGGTATCGACAATCTGCCGGTCACCGGGCCACAGAAATTCACCATCGGCCAGGACTTCATGACGATGCGCCGAATTGGTATCGAGCAGGAATGGGTCTCGGGTGAGAAGCGACAGCTGCGCTCGACATTGGCCAATCAGATGGTCGGTCGTGAACACGATGGCTATCTGCTGCAACTCGCCAACGTGCGTCAGCAGACGGCCGGTGCATGGCTGAACGCTGTCTACGCAAAAAAGGCCGTGTCGCTGCAGCAGGAACTGCAGGGCCACATGAGCCACGAACTCGCCGCGACGAAAGCCTCGTACAGGGGCGCTAAAGCGACGGCCGCCGATGTCGTGCAGGCTCAAGTGATGCTTTCGCAGACGCAGGACCAGGTGCTCAAGGCCGAGCAGACATACAAGACTTCCCTCATTGCGCTTTCGCGCTGGACCGCGACACCCGTCTCCGATGTCACGGGTGAGCCGCCAGCGCCAGAGTCGTTCGTCTCGTCACTGCCCCCAGAGGAACTGAAGCAGGTCCAACCCGCCCTGGTAGCCGCAGCGGACGATATTGCTGTCGCCGATGCCGACACGGCGGTCGCGAATAGCGAGCGCAGTCCCAACTGGACGTGGGAGGTGGCGTATCAGCAACGCGGTGGTGCGTACTCGAACATGGTGTCGGTTGGCGTCAGCATCCCGCTGCCCATTAACCGCAAGAACCGCCAGAATCGCGACGCCGCAGAGAAGGCGGAACTCGCCACCAAGGCACGTCTGCTGTACGAGGAGACACAGCGACAGGTTCAAGCGGACATCGATGCCCAGTCAGCCAGTCTCGCCAGCGGCCGCGAACGCATCGCCAATCTCAGCCAGTCGCTGCTGCCTGCGGCCGACCAGCGCGTGCAGCTTGCGAACGCTGCCTATCGGTCAGGGACAGGCTCGCTTGCCGATACGTTCGCGGCGCGTCGCGCGCAGCTTGATGTGCAGCTTCAGGTGCTCGACCTCAAGCGCGACGTTTCCCAGACCTGGGCCCAGCTCGAGTACCAGGTCGTGCCATCGACGATGGCTGCTGGCCAGTGAAGGAGTGAACGATGATGAATAGACCGCTGGCACGTGCGGCTCTACTGGTATTCGCGGGCGCGGCCCTGCTTGGCGCAGGCTACTTCGTGGGCGCACGTCACGCTGCACCTAATGGATTGACCGTATCCGTGAATGGTGCTGCTACAACGTCAGGCGACAAGGTCGACCCGAAGACAGGCCGGAAGGTGCTCTACTGGCACGACCCGATGGTGCCTGCGCAGCATTTCGACAAGCCCGGCAAGTCGCCCTTCATGGATATGCAACTGGAGCCTGTCTACGCGGACGAAGGCGGCGGTGTGGCCGGCATCAGGATTGACCCGGGGCTGCAGCAAAACCTCGGCATCCGCTATGCGACCGTGCGCCGACAGGACACCTCGGAAGGCTTCGACGCGGTTGGCACCACGCAGTTCGATGAATCCCGCGCTGATGTCGTGCAGTCACGCGTCACCGGCTACATCGACCATCTGTACGCCAGCGCCCCAATGCAGCGGATAAGCAAGGGAGCGCCGATAGTGTCCCTGTTCGTCCCCGACTGGCTTGCACCACAGGAAGAGTATCTGGCGCTCAAGCGCGGCGGTATGGACATGGGTCTGCTGGAGGCGTCGCGCGCACGGATGCGTGCGCTCTCGATTCCGGACGGGCTCATCTCGAGCCTTGAGCAGTCCGGGAAGGTTCAGACGCACGTCGTTCTCCCGTCACCCGAATCGGGTGTCGTGAGCGAACTGAATGTGCGGGACGGGGCCCAGGTGACGCCCGGTCAGACGCTCGCCAAGGTCGCGGGTCTCTCGAAGCTCTGGCTCATCGTCGAGATTCCCGAGGCCCTCGCTTTGGGCGTGCAGCCCGGCATGACGGTGGATGCCACGTTCTCCGGCGACCCGACGCAGCACTTCAGCGGGAAGATTCGTGAAATCCTGCCGGGTATCAGCACAACCAGCCGTACGCTTCAGGCAAGGCTCGAAATCGACAACGCTGCGCTGAAGCTGACGCCCGGCATGTTGATGCGTGTGCGTGTCAGCGGCGAGAAGACGGTTTCGCGGCTGCTCGTGCCATCGGAGGCGGTCATCACAACGGGCAAGCGCTCGGTGGTCATCGTTAAGAACGCAGACGGTCGCCTGCAACCCGTGGCAGTGACGGTCGGCAACGATGTTCGCAACGAGACCGAAGTGCTCAGCGGTCTGAACGATGGCGATACGGTCGTTGAATCTGGCCAGTTTCTCATCGATTCGGAAGCCAGCCTGAAATCGGTGCTGCCACGGCTCGAAGGCAGTACAGGCGCTGGGGCAAGTCCCGAGGCAGCGGCGTCCTCGCCCGCAGCAACTGCGACTGCGAGTGCGGCAGCAACCTACGAGACAACCGGCAAGGTCGAACAGGTTACGGGTAAGGACATTACTTTCTCGCATCAGCCCGTACCAGCGCTCGGTTGGCCCGCGATGACGATGACGTTCAGCAAGCCTGCGTCCGATGCATTTCCGGACGTGAAATCTGGGCAGACCGTCCACTTCGCTTTCAAACAATCGGATGACGGTTACCAGGTAACGAAGGTTGAACCGGCAGGAGGTCCGAAATGATTGCGCGCCTCATTCGCTGGTCCATCCATAACCGCTTTCTGGTGTTGCTTGCGACCTTGCTCGTCGCCGCGTGGGGCGTGTACTCGGTAACGCATACGCCTCTTGATGCGCTGCCCGACCTCTCCGATACGCAAGTCATCATCAAGGCGTCGTATCCGGGCAAAGCACCGCAGGTCATCGAGGACCAGGTGACCTATCCGCTGACAACGACCCTCCTGGGTGTACCCGGCGCGAAGACCATCCGTGCGTATTCATCGTTCGGCGATGCGTTCGTCTACGTGCTGTTCGATGACAAGACCGACCCGTACTGGGCGCGCTCACGCGTGCTCGAATACCTGAACCAGGTGCAAAGCCGTCTTCCTCAAGATGCGACAGTTTCGCTCGGACCTGACGCGACAGGTGTGGGCTGGGTGTACGAATACGCGCTCGTCGACAGGACCGGGAAACATGACCTCGGGCAACTCAGGGCGCTCAATGACTGGTTCCTGAAGTTCGAGCTCAAGGCGGTTCCGGACGTGTCGGAGGTGGCGGGCATTGGCGGGATGATGCGTCAGTATCAGGTGGTGCTCGACCCGGACAAGCTGCGCGCGTATGGCATCACCCAGGCGACGGTGGCCGACGCGCTCGGCAAGTCGAACCAGGCGTCCGGCGGCTCGGTCGTCGAACTGGCCGAATCCGAATACATGGTCCGCTCATCTGGCTATCTGCACTCGCTCGATGATTTCCGCCATGTCGTTCTTCGGACCAACGATGCGGGTACGCCAGTGCTGCTCGGTGACGTAGCGCGTATCCAGATTGGGCCCGAACCGCGTCGGGGCATCGCAGAACTCAACGGCGAAGGAGAAGTGGCCGGCGGTGTCGTCGTAATGCGCTCCGGCAAGAATGCACTGACCACCATCGAAGGTGTGAAAGCCAAACTCGCTGACCTGAAGCGTTCGCTGCCCTCAGGCGTGGAAGTCGTGACGACCTACGACCGCTCACAGCTCATCGAGAACGCGGTGGATAACCTGAAGGACAAGCTCATCGAGGAGTTCATCGTCGTCGGGATTGTCTGTGCCGTGTTCCTGTTCCACCTGCGTAGCGCCTTCGTGGCTGTCCTGTCTCTTCCGCTTGGCGTGTTGGCAGCGTTTATCGTGATGCGCTATCAGGGCGTCAATGCAAACATCATGTCGCTGGGCGGGATTGCGATAGCCATCGGCGCGATGATTGACGCAGCCATCGTCATGATTGAAAACGCCCACAAGCATCTGGAGGCGTTCGAGCACCAAAATCCGGCCACACCGATAACGGCCACGCAACGCTGGGAGCTCATCGCCTCGGCAGCCGCAGAGGTTGGGCCGGCGCTCTTCTTCTCGCTGCTCATCATCACGCTCTCGTTCATTCCGGTGTTCTCGCTGGAGGGGCAGGAAGGCAGGCTCTTCTCCCCGCTTGCGTTCACGAAGACGTACACGATTGCCGCTGCTGCTGGTCTGTCGGTAACGCTTGTGCCCGTGCTGATGGGGTATCTGATTCGCGGACGCATCCCGCATGAGACGTCCAATCCCATCAATCGAGTGTTGGTGCGCCTGTACCGGCCGCTGCTAGAAGCCACGCTGCGGCGACCCTGGTACACCATCGGACTGGCAGTCGTCGCGCTCGTGCTCACCGCGATTCCGCTGACGCGCCTAGGGGGAGAGTTCCTGCCGCCACTCGACGAGGGTGACCTGCTGTACATGCCGACGGCGCTCCCCAGCATTTCGACTGGGAAAGCGGCCGAGCTGTTGCAGCAGACCGACCGGCTCATCAAGACGGTACCCGAAGTTGCCACGGTATTCGGCAAGTCGGGGCGGGCCGAGACTGCCACGGACCCGGCACCGGGCCTCGAGATGTTCGAAACCACGATTCAGTTCAAGCCCCGCAGCCAGTGGCGTCCCGGCATGACCCCAGAGAAGCTCATGGACGAACTCGACCGGACAGTGAAGGTGCCTGGGCTGTCAAACCTCTGGGTCCCACCAATCCGGAACCGGCTGGACATGCTGTCTACAGGTATCAAATCGCCGGTCGGCGTGAAGATTTCCGGGCCCGACCTCACTCAAATCGACAAGGTGGCGGCGCAGGTCGAGGCCACAGTCAGGAACGTGCCCGGTGTCACGTCAGCCCTTGCCGAGCGGTTGAATGGCGGCAGATACATCGACGTGGACATCGACCGCCAGGCAGCCGCACGTTACGGCCTTTCGGTCAGCGATATTCAGTCCGTCGTATCGTCGGCTGTGGGGGGCGAAAACGTTGGCGAAGTGATTGCGGGGCGGGAGCGCTTTCCCATCAACATCCGCTATCCGCGCGAGGTACGCGACTCGCTCGAGAAGCTGCGCCAGTTGCCAGTGGTCACGGACCGGGGTGCACAAATCCGGCTCGGCGATGTGGCCGACATCAGGATTGCCGATGGGCCACCGTCGATTCGCAGTGAAAATGCACGCCTCTCAGGCTACGTCTACGTCGATATCCGGAATGTAGACCTCCAGTCAGCGGTGAAAGCGATGCAGCGGGCCGTGGCAGAAAGGGTCGCACTTCCGCCCGGGTACTCGATGAGCTGGTCGGGCCAGTTCGAGTACCTCGAGCGCGCCGAGGCAAAGTTGCGGACCGTCATTCCCGTGACGCTTGTGGTCATCTTCGTCCTGCTGTTTCTGACGTTCAACTCGGCTGCCGACGCACTCCTCCTGATGTCGACGGTGCCATTCGCGTTGGTCGGCGGATTCTGGTTCATCTGGATACTGGGTCATGCGGTATCGGTCGCGACGTCCGTGGGTTTCATCGCGCTCGCCGGTGTTGCGGCCGAGTTCGGCGTCGTCATGCTGCTCTATCTGAAGGGCGCGCTCAACCGGCGACTCGAACTCGGTGAACCTCTTGACGAGGCCACGTTGCTCGGCGCAATCCGCGAAGGCGCGGCGCTGCGCGTGCGGCCGAAAGCGATGACGGTTGCCGTCGTACTAGCCGGCCTTATTCCCATCATGGTCGGCCACGGAGCTGGCTCCGAAGTGATGCAGCGCATTGCCGCACCCATGGTTGGCGGAATGGTGACTGCACCTGTCCTATCGATGTTTGTCATTCCTGCAGCCTGGTTCCTGTTACAGCGCCGTCGCGTTGAGCGAAGCCAGAACAGGCGTGTTTCCCATGCAGTGCCTTCCGGCACGAGAGTGCCATCAACTGAAACAGGAGAAATTTAATGAAGAAGATGGTTTTGACGTGTTCGGCCGTCGCGGCTGTGGTCGCGGCACCGGCATTCGCAGATGATGGAATGGCCGGAATGAGCATGTCAGGAAGGCCTTCGGCAATGAAAGCACCGTCCGGCGCGGCGATGACCGATGCCGAGGTGAGGAAGGTCGATGCCGCCACGGGTATGGTCACCTTGAAACACGGCGCGCTTGAAAACGTTGGCATGCCGCCGATGACCATGGCGTTCAAGGCAAAGGATGCGGCTATGGTCAAACACGTTCACGAAGGCGACAAGGTCAAGGTGCGAGTTGAGAACATCAACGGTACGCTGACTATCGTGAAAATGGAAAAGTAGCCTTGATGCGACGGCGACAGGGCAGCCGCAGGCTGGCCGTTAACGGTTGGCCTGCGGGCCGGATTGCATGGAGGGAGCGAGAGATGCGGGACGTATCAATCAACGTTGGGCAAGGGGGTTGCCGTGCGAACGACGCGCTCAGGCGGTTGTTGTACGCCGCAATTGTCCTGTTCGTTGCGCTGACGTCTCTGGCTGCAGAGGCGGTAAGCGAAACCGACCTGCTGCCACCGGACCAGGCATTTCCGCTGGCGGTCAAGCTCAGTGCGCCCCAGCAGGTCACCCTCGATTTCAGCACGCACGCTGGCTACTACCTTTATCGGGACCGATTCGACTTCGCGGTGGACGGCGCGTCGATAAAGCCGGACCAGATGCCGCCAGTGGAAGTTAAAAACGACCCGATGTTCGGCATGGTTACGGTCTACCGCCGGCCGGTGCAAATCCAGCTTGCGTTGCCTCGTCCAGTCTCGACGAACGTGGTTCTATCCGTCACTTCCCGCTGAGGCTGGTCCTGGGGAGCGCCGCTTTCGGTATCGGCTGGGGTCTGGCCGGTCTTTGCCCGGGACCTGTGCTGGTGGCCTTGGGCGCGGGCTATCCAAAGGCCGTCGGTTTTGTAGCTGCCATGGTTGCGGGCATGGTCGTCTACGAACTCTTCGAGCGCGCGAAGTCGACCATGCAGCAAGCGTAAAGAAGTGCGACCGTGCGAGCTTACGTTGTCCCGGGAAGTGGACTGGAAACAAGGACCGCAGCGGCTACCAGCGCGCCTGCCAGGACAACCGACTCGACATGCAGGACAACGGCGAACCGCTTCAACGGCTTTGGTGTGAATTCGGTTCGCGTGTCCTTCAGAGATGAGAGTAGCCCGGGCATTTCGAAGAACCGGTTGTGCCCCCCAAGCGCGGCGGCAGTGACTACGAGAGCAAGCTTAACCAGCAGGACTTGTCCGTATGTGGACGCCCACAGGTGCTCAAGTGCATTGACTCCGCGCCAGCCGCTGTACGCACCAGTGATAATCAGGATGGCCAGCGCGAACGTCGCGGCGTCAGAAAGCGACTGAACGAATATCGCCGCTTTCGCACGCTCGGCGGTGGGCGCGATAAGTATGCGGGGCACCACGATGTACGTTGTAACAAGAACGAGGCCCACCCACACGCTGATGGCAAGCAGATGCACCCAGTCCACCCACACCGGCAAACTAAAAACGCCAGCATCCACAGGGTGTCCGCCGTGACTGCGCGCCAGTGCAACGCCGGCGATGGCCAGCCAGATAGCGGGCTTGAAATGAATCGGGCGTCGACGTTGTGCGAACGACAGAATCACCACCACGAGCATCAACCCTGCGCCTGCCAGCCAGGCATGGCCAAAGTCGGTTTCCACCAGCATTGAACGGATAGCGGGACCCGCCTCGCCGAGCGTCGATTCGCTCATCAACGCGCAATGAATCCAGAATGCGAACGCACTGGACATCAGCGTGGCAAAGGAAGTGATGCGCACGGTGACAAGCAGGCGTCCGCTGACGCTGCTCTGCCATCGCGAAGTGCTACGGGACAGCCAGCTGTCACTCAGCAGGGCACCGACAAGAACAGCTAAGCCGACGTTCTGCAACGCTACGAACGCGAGCCGCGAAATGCCGAGGAAACCGTCGTTCATTACTTCACCGCAAATGTGTAGGTGCCTTTGGTCTTGTGGGCATCGTGCGTCATGACCGCCCATTGGACCGTGTACGAGCCGGAAGCCAGCTTCGGGACCGCAACGATGAGCACGCGTGGGTTCGAAGAATCGACCTTGGCCTTGTCCTTTGTCGCAGACGCCCCCGATGCATCGACCACCTTGATTGTGCTGAACGACGACTCGAGGTCTTCATTGAAAGTCAGACGCAGCAGTTCAGGCGACGTATCGACCGCGCTGCCGGCTGCTGGCATGGCACTCTCCAGCTTGCCGTGGGCAAACGTGAGAGTGGGTGTGAGCACGACGGCGGTGGTCGCTGCTGCACTGAGCAGCAGTTTGCGCAGATTGGAATTCACGATTGTTTCCTCCGAAAATCAAATCGGGGCGTAGCCTGTGCCGCGCCGCTGACGCCCCATTGAATTGCTCACTGCTTCTGCAGCTTCGTCACGGTGAGCGCGCCGTCGATTTCTTCGGCCACGAAGTCAATCTTGTCGCCCACTTTCACCTGTGAAAGCATGGCTGGGTCTTTGACCTTGAACACCATGGTCATGGCTTCCATATCCAGGTTTTTCAGCGGTCCGTGTTTGATGGTCAGTTTTCCGGCGGAGGTATCCACCTTCTTCACCTCGCCATGCGACATGGCGTTCGTCGCTTCCGCGACCTGTTGAGCGCCGCTTGCCATGTTCATGTTGCCGGCGTCACCTGCGGCAAACGCGATCGCCGAGACGGCGACGGCGCAGCCCAAAAAAATCGAAGCAATTGCCTTCTTCATCAAATTCTCTCCCACAGTTGGATTAACAAATATCGGCCGGACCCACGTCCGGCTCGCCACGAAATCAGCTATCCGGCAGTTCGCCCGTGTACTCGTACGCCACGGTTCCCTTCGGGTGCTTAAACCAGCCCGGGTCGCGATAGTCGTTCCGGCCGAGGCCCTCGCGCACCTTGACGACGCTGAACATGCCGCCCATTTCCAGCGCGCCGAACGGTCCTGTTCCCGTCATCATTGGCAACGTGTTGTCGGGTAGCGGCATTTCCATGTCCCCCATCGAGCCGCCTGCGCTGCCCATCGCCATGTAGTCCGGTACGAGCTTGTTGATGCGCGTCGCGAGGTCTTTCTGCGGTACGCCAATGAGATTCGGTACCTGGTGGCCCATCGCATTCATCGTGTGATGCGACTTGTGGCAGTGAAACGCCCAGTCGCCGGGGCGGTTCGCGGTGAACTCGATGGCGCGCATCTGACCGACTGCAACATCGGCGGTGACTTCCGGCCAGCGTGCGGAAGGCGGAATCCATCCACCATCGGTTCCTGCGACCTCGAAGCTGTACCCATGAAGATGGATGGGGTGATTGGTCATCGTCAGGTTGCCGAAGCGGATGCGTACGCGGTCTCCTGCTCGTACCGGCAGCGGGTCGATGCCGGGAAAGACCCGTGCGTTCCACGTCCACATATTGAAGTCGGTCATTTCGTTGACACGTGGCGTGAAGCTGCCCGGGTCGATGTCGTAGGCGGACATCAGGAACACGAAGTCGCGGTCTACCGGCATGACACTTCGGTCCTTGGGATGCACGATGAACGTACCCATCATCCCCATCGCCATCTGCACCATCTCATCCGCGTGCGGGTGATACATGAACGTACCGTGCTTCTCAAGCTGGAACTCATAGACGAACGTCTTGCCCGGCGGAATGTGAGGCTGCGTCAGCCCACCAACGCCATCCATCCCTGATGGCACCAGCATCCCGTGCCAGTGAACCGTGGTGTGTTCGGGCAGTTTGTTGGTCACGAAGATGCGGACCTTGTCGCCTTCGACCGCTTCGATAGTCGGGCCAGGTGCCTGGCCGTTGTATCCCCACAGATTCGCCTTCATGCCGGGTGCCATTTCACGGACCACTGGTTCGGCAATGAGGTGGAATTCCTTCCAGCCGTTCTTCATGCGCCACGGCAGCGTCCAGCCGTTCAGTGTCGCCACGGGTGTATAGGGGCGGCCATTGGGCGGAACCAGCGGTGGCTGTGTTGCGGTCTTTTCCATCGTGGGTGCTTCTGGAAGTGACGCTGCGCCAGCCTTGCTGACCAACGCTGCGCCGAGCAGCGCTGCGCCCGAACCGCCGAGAAAACTTCGACGTGAAACCATCTTCATTCACCTTTTTGAATTCGTCGGCGACGCCGGTTGCATGGTGGTGGCCGACAATGGCGACTCCTGCGCCGGGGCCAATGGCGTTTGTGCGGCAGGGGTAGCTGTTGCGTCGCTATGCGGGGCATCCGGTGTCCGTGTCATGGCGAGCGGCGGAAGACGGCCCCCAAGCGACTGCTGCAGGTCCGTTTCCGCGAGCCAGAAGTCTTTCAGCGCGTCGATGTACCCGTTGACGGCGGCGACCTGTTCGCGTGAGTCGGCAAGCAGCTCGAACACGCTGGCGAGCATGCCGTTGTAACGCAGCAGCATTTCGTCCGAGATGGTTTTGCGCACGGGCACCACCTCGTCGCGGTAGTGCTTCGCGACGTCATAGCTCGTCACGTAGGCGGAGTACGACTCGCGTACTTCGGAGCGCGCATCGATCGCCGTCTGGGCGAGGCGGTTTGCGGACTGCATGTAGATGGCCTCAGCACGCGCGACCTTTGCGCTGCCCCAATCGAAGATTGGAATCTCAACGCTGATTTCGTAGCCGCGCTCATGTCCCTTGTCGGTCTCGAAATTGTTGAGATAGCCGACGTCGAGCGCATTGATAAACCGGGTTGCCTTGCTAAGCCCCAGCGAGCTGGCGACGCTTTGCGTGCGCTGCTTCGCCGCCTGAATGTCCAGGCGGTTCTGCATCGCGAAGCTCTCGAGGTCGTTGAGTTGCGGCCTGTCGTCTGGCAGGTCGGGCAGGCGCTCCGGCAACCTGAACTGGGTTCCTGAACCCCAAAGGCCCATCATGCGGGTCAGCTTCTCGCGAGCGACGACTGACTGCTGCCTCGCCTTTGCCACCTCCGCGACCGACTCCGCGTAGAAGGCCTGCTCGCGCGCATAGTCGAGCTTGCTGAAGTTTCCTGCCTGGCGCATCCGTAAGGCGAGTTCTGCCCCAGCTTCGGCGGAGTCCTTGACCTGAGCGGAGTAGAGGGCTGCCTGCTCCGCAGCCACAGCACTCACGTAGGCCTTTCTGGTGTCGGCGGCGACGGCGAGCATCGCGTTGGCAGTTTCGAGCCTGGTCTCTTCAAACCGTTGGCTCTCGATGTGTGTCGCTACCGGCAGCGCGAGTATCCCCAGGACGCCCATGGAAAAGGTCCGGCTGATGCCGAAGCCATCGCTCCAGTGTGTCCGGCTGAACGTAAAGCCCGGGTTGGGCAGGCGGCCCGCCTGAACAAGGTCGGCCTCGGAAATGCCGAGCTCGCCGTACGATGCCTGAAGTCCCCGGTTGTTCAGCAACGCGACCTGGACGGCATCATCCATCCCGAGCGGCTTCGACAGCAGTTCCTGTGTCCGCCTGAAGACCGCCTCACGGTCTTCGTCGGTTTTCACGTAGACGACCTCTTTGCCAAGGCGCTCCGACGCTGTCGACGATACGGTGTTAAAGCCACCGTCCTTCGAGAAGGTCGTGCAGCCGGCCATGAACAGCGTCGCGAGGGCGATAGAGGTCGCGCGGCGGTGCGCGAGTAGTCGCATCATTCCGACTCGCCCCCATGTTCGTGTTTCTTCGCGGCGGAAGCATCACCTGATTGCTGACCTTGTTTCATTCCAGCCGTGCGGTGACCGGGTGTAACTGCGCGGTTTAATGACTGCCAGCTCGGTGCTTCGCCGTCCCGGTACGACCGGTAGCCGTCAAAGGCGGAGTGCACGGTGACGGCCGGCACCGATACCGCCGCATCAGTCGGGTCGGAAAGAGCCGTCGCGTGCGCGAGCAACGGCAGTACTGCGCTTGCGCCGAATAGCGCCGCAGAAATTGTTCGCATGAATTGCTCTCGTCGTAAATCATCCGGCGTCCGTGAAAGACGCCAGAAGAGCTTGCTGGTCGCAGCGAATCGCCGCGAGTGCGAGGATTAGACGAGAATCAGGCGGGGAGGGCGTTCAATGCCGCCGGTCAGGAACGACGCGACACGCGCAGCCGGAGGCAGGGGGACGGGAAAATTAGACAGGTCAGCCGAAGCGGAAACCGCAGGCACGACCGGTATTGCTGCACCGACACAGCAGGAGGCGCAGGTCAAACATCCATGAGGATGATGTACGCCGCTGTGGTCGTGACCATGATGGCCATCAGCGTCGGATACCAGCGCATGTCCGTCGACTGAGTCGCCTCGATGGACATGGTGGGCGGTCGTGTCATCGCCGACCGCTTCAGAAGCAGCACAAATCATCGAGACGGCCGCAAACGACTGAACCGGAAGGCTCAGTGCCAACAGCACGACGAGAATAATTTTGCGCCAGTAGGACATAGCCGCGAAGTTTAGCACGGGCTTACGACCTGGTTAAGCGTGCGAAGGCGTCATTTCGTAACTGAAGGCTGGCCTCGGGCGGACTCAACGCTCTCGGCTAGGGACATTTCCGGTGTGGCCGTTGCGACTCTACTTGACATTCCCATTGTGGGAATGTTCATGCTGTAAAGGTGACTTATTACGTGGGGATGAAAATGGAATTCAAGGTTTCGGACATGTCGTGCGGTGGATGTGCAAGCGCAATCAGCAAGGCAATTGCACAGCTGGACCCGGCGGCAAAGGTTCAGATTGACGTCGCAGCCAAGACAGTGAAAGTGGAATCTGCGTTGAATCAGGGCCAGATTTCCCACGCAATCGAGCAGGCTAACTTCCATCCAGTGGTCATAGCGCCGTAAAGACCAGTGAGAGTCTCGGATGCGCCCCTTCTGTTAGCGCTGGGTCTGGTTGCGTCCGTTCCGTCGGCCGCCGCGGCTGAAAACGTCATCGTTCTCGATTCGGCGGACGC
The DNA here is from genome assembly GCF_046543485.1 of Paraburkholderia sp. EG304. NCBI lineage: Bacteria > Pseudomonadati > Pseudomonadota > Betaproteobacteria > Burkholderiales > Burkholderiaceae > Paraburkholderia > Paraburkholderia sp. EG304. The sequence continues at coordinate 14,539 of NZ_JBKGUA010000053.1, forward strand.
GAATGTCAGCTTGATAGACGAGGCCATTCTAAAGGTTGTCGATACCGTGGCCGTCGGAAACGAGCCGCACCATTTGACGGCGACGCCCGACAACCAATCGTTGATAGTGGCGAACGCGGTCGGGATTAGGCTCGTCTAGGCCCATGCGGGCCTGTGGCTGATTCCCAGCGACAAATTTCTTCTAGCAGGCATGACGGGTGCTGACTACGTCCCTGTTATCGACCGGCGCGCCCGGTAAATTGTGAAGGCCATCCACATCGACAAGGGGGCTCACAATTTCCGTTCGCTCGCTGATAGTCAGCACGTGCTCGTCACGAATCGCCTCGGCAATGCCATTAGCATCCTCGACGAGAACTCGCTCACAAACGTCGGCACCATCAAGGGCTTGCTGCCTGCGCCGGACGATATGGAACTGACACCTGACCGGCGATACCTGTGGGTTACGTTCCGCTTTAGCCGCTACGTCGGTGTCGTTGACATGAAGACGCTGAAGTTGGTGAGCACCATCAAGGTCGCCATGTCACCTCATCGCATCAATTTTTTCAATCGCGCACCATTGTCATAGGAGCGCAACTCACGGAGTTCGTGATGCACATTCTCAGCGCACTGGGTCATGCCCTGTGGATGTCCTTCACCATGTTATGGCAGATTTTCTGGGGGCTCAGCCTCGGCTTCCTGTTTTCCGCCGTGATTGAGGTGACGGTCTCGAAGTCCGAGATGTCGAAGCTGCTTCCGGACGCCTCCTTGCGTTCGCTCACGCGTGCGAGCCTGTTCGGTGCAGCGTCGTCATCGTGCTCTTATGCGGCCGTCGCCATGGCGCGCTCCACGGTGCGTAAAGGAGCCGACTTTACCGCTGCCATGGCATTCCAGTTCGCTGCGACCAATTTAGTGCTTGAGCTGGGCGTGCTGATGTGGGTACTGATTGCCTGGCAGTTCGCCGCCGCCGAGTTCGTCGGTGGCACCGTCATGATTGGTGTGCTCGTCCTGCTGTTTCGATTCTTCCTGCGCGATTCCCTGCGAAAGCAGGCTATCGACCAGGCGAACAAAGGTGTCGCCGGCAGCATGGAAGGGCATGCTGCCATGTCGATGGGTGAACAGAAGGGGACCTGGAAAGAGCGGCTCTCATCGAAGGATGGCTGGAGGGCAATCAGTCATAGCTATGTGATGAACTGGACCATGCTATGGCGTGACATTGGCATCGGGCTACTTGTTGCCGGTGCCATAGCCGCCTGGGTGCCGGACAGTTTCTGGCAGAAGTCTTTTCTGGTAAGTCATCCGGCAGTCGCAATGATTTGGGGCGCTTTCATCGGCCCGCTCATCGCAGTTGCCTCGTTCACCTGTTCCGTCGGAAACGTACCGTTGGCAGCGGTTCTATGGAAAGGGGGCATCAGCTTTGGTGGCGTCGCCTCGTTCATATTCGGTGACCTCATCATCCTTCCCATCCTGAACATCTACCGGAAGTACTACGGCGGCAAAATGACCGTGTTCATGGCGGTCACCTTTTATATCGCCATGGTCGTGGCAGCGCTTATCGTGGAGGCGGTGTTCCAGTTGGCTGGCTTGATTCCGCGCGAACACCGGACAGCGATGGTCGATGCGACTATTTCCTTCAACTACACCACGATACTCAACATCGGTTTCGGTGTCGTGTTCATGGTATTGACGTTTGTGTTCTTCAGGACAGGTGGTCCCGAAATGATGCGGATGATGGAGCGCGGCGAACATGACCATCACGGGGCCGGACATCGAGCAGGTTCCCACGAACATCATCCGCCTGGGCATGGCCACGGCACTCACCAGCAACATTGAATTGCAAACGAGGTTGCATACCCAAGTACTCCAGAACCTTTCACACTTTAAGGATGCGTCGCGGGATGCTTACCACGAACCCGGGCAATTTTCGCAGAAGCTGCATCCAAATGGAGAGGATATGAACCGAAATCGGATAGCGGTCGCAGCCGAGCTACCTCGGTGCATACCGAATTAGGTCGGCGCTGTGTTGCATGAAGACGTATGTGCCCGCGGTGAGCAAGAGGGCGACCATTGCCGAAACACCCAAGGCGAGCGTCTTGCTTCTGCCGCCGTCGCCAATATGGTGAAGTAAGGCCACCGAGGCGATACACGCGATACCAAAACTGATGCCAGCGAGGACGTCCGAGAACCAGTGGGCTCCGAGGTAGAGGCGCGAAAATGAGATGAGCGCAATGAGAAGGCCCGCTGCTATGGCAATACGCTGGCGCCATACGCCGCGATAGGTACGTGCGACGAAGTAAGCAAGAAGACCGTAGGTGACGACGCTCAGTGTCGCGTGGTTACTAGGGAACGAGAAACTGTGCACACTCTCATATCAACGTCGGCCTCGGCCGCTGAATAACGAACTTCACCGTCTCGACGAAGACTTCAGCCAACCCGATTGCTGCTACCCAGTAAAGGCCACTTCGCAATTCGCGCTGCCAGACGAACCAGCCAAGCACGACGAACATCACAGGGACGGTGACCGCCGCATCGCCGAGTTCCGACGCAGCGACCATCACCGAATCGAGGGCGGGAAAGCGAAGGGGCTGCATGGCGACGTGAATAGCAACGTCCACGTCTACCAGCGGGTCATGACTGACGACATCCTCGAGCACGCCAAAGAAGAGCCACACGCCACCAATCACCAGTACCGTTGCAACAAGCAGGTTGCGGACGCCGATGCGCTCGTAAATCAGATGCCAGGTAATCCTCTGTCCGCCGGACATACCAAACTCGCTTCCGGGCGCAAATGTCGCGGCCGAAAGTTTATAGACGACCCGCGTGAGTGCAAAGCTGGCTACCAGCACCACGATAGCCGATGTGAGCGGCATCATCGGTGACGGCAGCGAGAGGTTGAAGAACGTTCGGAGCGGCCGCAATGCGACGACCAGGACGAAGCATGCAGTCATTGCGCCAATCGATAACGCGCGAAAAAGATTCACCGGCCTGGACAACAGGTATAGAGTCCACAATGCGACGCAGAACAATGCGATGGCGACCATTGTCCGCGCGCTTTCGAGGCCTCCATTTTCATATTGAAACACGGTGAAATAGGCTGCGAATGTGCCGATGGCGGCCACAAGACCTGCCGGAATGGCGAATCGCATCACTCGCCCAATGAAGCCGGGCTTGACGCGGTCGCCACCGGCCTCCATGGATAGCAGGAAGGCAGGTATCCCGATACTCAATGTGCCTACAAGAGTGAGGTGGCGCGGAAGGAAAGGGAACGGCAGGTCGGCAATACCCACTGCAATTGCGAGCAGCATCGCATAGACCGTTTTGGTCACGAAGAGGTTTGCCAGACGCTCAACGTTGCGGATGATTCGCCGCCCCTCGCCGACAATAGCCGGTAGCGACGCAAGACGGTCATCGACCAGTACAAGTTGCGCGACCGTGCGGGCGGCCCCTGAACTACTCCCCATCGCGATACCAATGTCTGCCTGTTTCAGCGCAAGCACATCGTTGACTCCGTCACCTATCATGGCGACGGTATGACCGTTTGCCTGCAACGCGGCGACCATTGCTTTCTTGTGTTGAGGCATCGGGGCCGGCGCTCAGACTCGGGTGAGTCCTTCCGCGTCTTCGATATGGATCGTTTTGCCTTTCGCCCGCACGAGGCGATCGCGCCGAAACCTTGATTGGCGACGTCATCGCAAATATGCATCAGCGGCGCTTTAACCGAGACCAGGAATCGAGGTAGCCGGCGTTGGAATATTCCTGACGACAGGAGGTCGCTCTCTGAGCACGGAGGTGGAAGGGTGCTACAGGTCGGTTTCGTCGTCGAACAGCTTGTGACGGATCGCATAGCGAACCAGCCCGTTCTCGTTCGGCATCTGCATTTTTTCGAGGATGCGCGTCTTGTGTGTGCTGATCGTCTTGACGCTGACGCAAAGTTCGTTGGCGATCTCGCTGATGCTCTGGCCTTCGACGAGGCGCCGGAACACGTCAAATTCGCGATCGGACAACCGCTGGTGCGGCAGCGTGTCGACAGGCTCGTTCAGATTCTGCGCGAAGCGTTCGGCCATCGCGAGACTCACATACACGCCCCCTGACGCAGCTTTCGTCACCGCGCCGACCAGTTCCGCGCTCGCGCTTTCCTTGGTCAGATAGCCCGACGCACCCGCCTTGAACGCGCGCACCGCGTATTGCTGCTCAGCGTGCATCGTCAGTACCAGAATCCGCAGATCGGGTTTTTCCTCCTTGATCTGCTTGATCAGTTCGATGCCATTGCGCCCGGGCATCGACAGATCGAGCACGAGCACGTGTGCCTGGGTCGTGCGGATCAGCGCGATCGTCGTGGCGCTGTCACACGCTTCACCGGCTACTTCAAAGCCGTTTGCCTGCTGGAGGATATGGCGCAGCCCCTCGCGCACGAGCGTGTGGTCGTCGGCTAGCAACACTTTGATCATGAGGCGATCTCTATCTGTTGCATCGATTGCAAGGGAAACATATCCACAGTTGCCTTCGACTGTCTACCGATTGGAGGACACGACTATTATCCGCCTCCCACAGCAAGCAGTACGCGCCATTTGTGGACGGCGTCGGTCCAAGCGTGCTCCCATCGCAGGGTGGGCAGTGTTATTCAGCGTCTCCTGAAGGACGTGGCCTCGCGCCACCGCCCCATGCCGTGAATAATCCGTAGTAAGCGGTTCGCGGGGACGGCGCGCGCATTGGCCCGGTGGCCCTTTATCCACACCTGCGCCGTCCCGCAGCGCTCATTTAGCTCGGGCGCCGCTCAATGCGCCATCAACACCGGCACCGTCATCGATTCGAGCATCGTCCGCGTGACGCCGCCCCACACCCGTTCACGCGCACGCGAATGGCCATACGCACCCATCACCAGCAGATCGGCGTGCAGGTCCGAGACCCGGTTGAGCAGCGTCGCGCCCGTGCCCGCGACGCGAAGGCGCGGCGTCGTCGAGAACGACGCGCGCACGCCGTGCGCCTCGAGCCATGCTGCGACGTCGATCGCGCTGGGTCCTGTTTCACGGTCATGCGTGGGCCCGACGACGTCGACGCTGACAAAGCGCGCGCGTTGAAGCAGCGGCATCGCGTCGGCGATCGCTCGTGAGGCTTCGCGGCTGCCGTCCCACGCGATCAACACGTTCTCGCCAAGCGTCGGCACCGCACCCGCGTGCGGGATCACGAGCGCGGGTCGCCCCGCGCCCAGCACGACCTCGCCGACGAAATGCCGATCGACGTAAGTCGCGGGATCGTGCGGGTCGGGTTGGCCGAGCACCAGCAGGTCGGCGTGGCGCGCATGAAGTGTGGTCACATCGACCGGCGAGCCCTCCGGCGTGCGCCATTCCGCTGTGCGGCCGGCGCGCTCGGCCGCGGCTAGAAATGCCTGCTGAGCCGTCTCACGGCGATCGGCCGACAGTGCGGCGAGCTGGGCGACGAAACCGTCGTCGGTGCCGAACAGCGGTTTCGCGAAGTCCTCGCACACGACATGCAAACCGATCAGGTGTGCGTCCCAACGCTGCGCAAGATCGAGCGCGAGCGCGACGCGCGCGTCGCAGCGACGGCTGTCGTCGATATGAACGAGCAGGGTCTTGTAGCTCATGTCAGCTCCTTTTCGGCGGACGCGGTGACGGACTGATCGTCGGGTTCAACGACCGCACGAGCCGGAATCAACAGGACCGGGCAGCGGGCGCTACGCAGCACGCGCTCGGCGACGCTGCCGAGCATGACGCGCCGAAAGCCGCGGCGGCCGTGCGTACCCATCACGATGGCATCGGCGTTCCATTCGAGCGCCGCCGCGATGATGCGCTTCGCGACGCCTTCGCCGGGGATCGAGGCTTCCACGGTGCGTGGCGTGCCCTTGACGCCGTGCGCTGCCAGCCGGCTCTTCGCGTCGGTCGCGATCCGCTGGCCTTCTTCGATGAAGGCGTCCTCGATCACGGACGGATCGAAACCCGGCGTGTCGTACGCCATGATGGGCATATCGATCACATACAGCGGCATCAATTCGGCACCGGACTCGGCGGCGAGGGTCAATGCGGCATCGAAGGCTCGAGAGACGGTATCGCTGCCGTCGAGCGCGACCAGTAGGCGGTGAAACATAATGGTCTCCTTAAGCGCGATCTTCAGTGCGACAACAGCACTGGCACGGTCATCGACTCGAGCATCGTGCGCGTTGCGCGTCCCAGTACGACTTCATGCAGCCGGGAGTGTGCGTACGCGCCCATCACGATCAGGTCGCAGCCGAGCTCCGACGCCTGCGACAGCAAAGCATCGCCGACCGGCGTGTCGTTTTCGATGGTCAGCTCTCGCACGTCGATCTTTACGCCGTGACGCGCGATGGTCAGCGCGATGTCCGCGCCGGGAATCCGATCGCGCGGCGGTCGATCGCTGGGCGAATGAACCGTCAGCAGCGACACCTTCGCGGCATGCGCGAGGAACGGCAGCGCGTCGTGGATCGCGCGGGTGGCTTCACGGCTGCCGTCCCACGCGATCAGCACGTGCCGGCCCGGCGGCGTGACGCGCCCGCTCGACGGCACCAGCAATACCGGCCGTCCCGTCGACAGCACGACGTGCTCGACGAACTGTTCGGCGACGAACGCCTCGGGGTCGACCGGATCAGTCTGTCCGAGCACGATCAGATCGGCGAGACGGGCGTACGGCGGCACAACGTCGTTCGCATAGCCGTCTGCGGTGATCCACTGACCTTCGACCTTTGCACGCGCGAGTTCGGCATGAAAGAGCCGCTCGAGCGAGCCAGCCCTTTCGTGGCGCTGGCGCTCGTGCTCCGCGTAGTACTCGGCAGTGCCAGCCATGACGAAGAACGCGTGGCGCGGTGGCACATAGGTCGAAAACAGACCGGTCAGCCCCGCGTGAAACCGGTGTGCAAGCTGCAATGCGATCTCGAGACGCGGATGCGCGCGAACGCTCGTATCGAGGTGAACGAGAATGCTTTTGTAGCTCATCGTCAAGGCTCCCTGACAGACCGCGTGGAAACGGGCGCAACCCGTGGTGACATTTAGTCTATGGTCCAGCCCGGCGCGACTGTTGACGCAGATCAAGCACGCGGATGCCGCACGCCAGTTGACGTGGGTCAATCGCTGCCGGCCGAGCTCAATTACTCTGACACCACCGCCCGCGAGTCGAATCTTGATCGAAGCGGCATCGCATCGCGAGCCGGCACGTTCGCAGCGCATGACGCTCAATTGGCGGATGAGGTGCCCAATGTCCGCTGTCGGAGAAAGCATATGTCCGAGCGTTGCAGGATTCTCATCGTCTATTACTCGCGAACCGGCACAACGCGGCGTGATGCCGAGCTGCTCGCGTCCAGGCTGGACGCCGACATCGAACCGATCCGCGAACCCGGCGGTCCCGAGCCGCGTAACGGTGCACGCGGTTTCGTCAGATCGTTGATGGATGCGCTGTGTCATCGACACGCCGAGGTCATGCCGGCGTTGCTCGACGTCGCAGCGTATGACCTCGTCGTCGTTGGCGCGCCCGTCTGGGCACGCGGCGCATGCGCGCCAGCTCGGGCGTGGTTGGAATTGCACGGCCCGCAGGTTCGCCGGCTCGCGCTGTTTTGCTGCGAGGGCGCGTTCGGCGGCAAAGAGGCGCTGAAGCAGATGTCTGAGGCGGCGGGCAAGGTGCCGCTTGCGACCTGCGTGTTTACCGGCAGTGACCTGTATCGACGCAAAGACGGCGTCAAGCGCGACACGTTCGCGCAGAAGATCAGGTCGAGAATGGCGGCACGCCGCGAGATGGAGTGGCTGGTGTAGCGGGGTGTTCAGGCTCGCGGTCGAAAACGCTGCGACTCGACGCGCAGCGAGCCGCGCAACGCGTCGAAGTCGGTGCGCGGATGACGATGCACAGGCGTTCCGTCCGGAGCCGTGAGAGCGGGTGCTTGCGCGCGAGCAAGACCCTCCGTCAGTTCGAGTCGTTCGTTGTAGAGATCCAGCACGTCGGCAAAGGCCACAGCGACTTCGCGATCGGCAACCGGCACCATGTCGCCCCCGCATCCTGACATGCAGAGCAGCGTGAACAGAAACGAAACGATCAGGGCGGGTCTCAGTCGTCCTCGCCGGGTAGTGTGGATGTGGCCGGGGCGGTATTCATCGCAAGCGTAGACGCGTGGCAGTGGCACCGCTTGATCGCCGTCAATGGGATGTTTGATCAGGATCAGTCTTCATACGCGACGAGCCGCTATGTTTGGAGACACCCGGGAAGCGATCGTCACGGGACGCGACGCGATCGTCGATGTCGAGTTCGCTGCACACGAGCTGCGGTTGGCCGGGTTCAGACGCGACAAAGACTGGAAACCCGATGAACAGCAAACTCAGCGAGATCCATAAATGCATTGGTTCGGCGGCCACACCGACACCGGCGCGGTCATAAAGCGCGCCGCGTATCGGATCTGGGTGTCGATCCTATCTGTGGTGCTCGTTGCCGGATGCGCGAGCACCGCGCGCGAGGCGGCCTTCCGCCGCGAGGAAGTCGCGCTGTTCGAGGCGCGTCAACAAGCGTCTGTGCGTTGCGAACCGACGGTCGATTGCGAGTCGGCATGGGTACGCACGCGCGCGTTCGTCGCGACGCATTCGGCGAGCCGCATCGTCCGCGCTGACGATACGCTGATCGAAACCGCGTTGCCGCATTCGTTCGGCTTCGTGTATCTCGCGGCGCAGAAGGGACGGCTCGACGAAGATCACGCGCTAATTCAGCTGAAAGCGATGTGCCGCGGCATGTACCGCACCGACGGTAACGCGAGCGTGATGTATTGGACCTGTGCGAATGCGATCGTCGCGGTCGAGGACGAGTTTCGCGCGTTTATGAGCGAAGCGAAATGACGAGCTTCAGCGAGCTCGAATGCGTATCAGTGCACGGGATCACTCCGCCGAATCAGTCCGCAAAGCGCATGACCACACTACGTTGACCTGCATCAAATAGGTGGCCGGTCGTATGCGTATCTTGAGCTTGAGGTCGCAGCGGGTAAATGCTCTCCAGGACGGCAAAACCATGTTCCGCGATGCGCCCGACAAGAGCGACGGGGCGCAGCAAATGCGCGGAATAATCAATTACATGACCGATCCGAATGTCGGCACAGGAATAAACAGCGCGGATCCCCGGCTGGTCTGATATCGATCGAACCTCGGGAGCGAAAGAACCTTTATGCGGGCCTTGCCATGTGTCTTTCTCGAGCCACAGAGCGAACGCGCCGCGCAACGTGAGCGACTGACGGGGTGATCGCCGCGATCGTATGTCGCTGGCCGGCTCGACGAGTCCTTATTGGCTAAGCACCCACTGCACTAAGGTGTGCGCGTCCTGTGCCGACAGCGGGCCACCGCGTTCGGCCGCGGGCGGCATCGGCGTATCGCCCCAGTGTGCCTTGCCGCCGAGCCGCAGCTTGTGCTCAAGCATCGGCTGCGCATCGGGCATGTTGCGATAGTGGTCGGCGATCTGCTGGAACGACGGCGCGAGAAATGGCGCATCGCGCGTGTGGCAGAACATGCAGTGCTGCTGATCGACGAGCGCGGTCGGCTCGGATTCGCCATAGGCGGTGCCGGCCGTCAGCGCGGACGCCGCGCACACCAGCAGACAGTTTCGAATTCGCGCAATCACGGCAGTGCTCCCGCATAAGGAATAAGACCAGTGTATGGGCGGCGAAACTGCCCTTATTGACCTCGGTCAAATGATCTGCGGTGCACGCCGGCGGGTTCCCGGTTCGCCCGTGCGCCGTGGCATTGGGTAAAGCTTTCGCCCGCCAGTCAGCCGCAAGTTTCGCGCGTGCGGGAGCGTATCCAGATGACGAAGGCCGCCGCGCATCTGATATGCACGGCGGCCCGAGTGCAGCGGCGGATGAGCGTAATCAATCCGCAAAACGCGTCACCACCGCGGCGCTGAGCGATTCCATTTCGACGACCGGGGGTTTCGCGCCGATCGGCAGGACCGTGCGCCCCAGCGACTCGTTGATGATCTCCGCCGCGGACAGATAGAACGCGAGCAGCGCCGTCAGCAGGCCGCCATAGCCACCCGCGTGCCGAAGTGCCGCCGAGCCGAGCCATTCGCCGGCCGCAAGCAGAAAGAAGGTCGCCCACAGCGCGACGAACACGCACTGCAGCGCGCGCGACGAGCGGAACGTCGCGATCCACATGTAGAACGTGAAGACGCCCCACAACAGCAAATACCAGCCGACGAACGCGGCCGGCACCTGTTCGTGCAGGAACAGCGCAAACAGCGCGAACGACCACCAGAACGCGCCATAGCTCAGGAACGCGGTGGCGCCAAATGTGTTGCCGCGCGGAATCTCCATGAGTCCGGCGACGATCTGCATGCTGCCGCCGAACGCAAACGCAACGGCGAGCACGAGACCGAGCGAGCCGCCGCTGAACCAGCCGGCGTTGATCATGCTCAGGAGCCACGTGGTCAGCGCGAAGGCGGCAAGACCGAGCGATGCGGGGTTGGGAGCGGTGGGTTTCATGGTGAAGTCTCCTGAATGGAACTGGGGGGCTTACTCGTGATGTCCGAACTGCAGCAGCACGGCGGGGTTTTCCACGGTGGACATGTCCTGCTCGACCGTTTCTCCCTTCGCGACCGAGCGCAGCAGACGCCGCACGACCTTGCCGGAGCGCGTCTTCGGCATGCTGTCGCCGAAGCGGATTTCCTTCGGCTTGGCGATCGGCCCGATTTCCTTGCCCACCCACGCACGCAACTGCTCCGCGACCTTTTTCGCTTCGGCGCCTTCTGGGCGCGGCCCCTTGAGCACGACGAATGCGACGATCGCTTCGCCGATCGTCTCGTCGGGCCGGCCGACGACCGCGGCCTCCGCCACCAGCGAATGCGCGGCGAGCGCCGATTCGATTTCCATCGTGCCCATGCGGTGGCCCGAAACGTTCAGCACATCGTCGATGCGGCCGGTGATCGTGAAATAGCCGGTCTGCGGATCGCGAATCGCCCCGTCGCCCGCCAGATAAAGTTTGCCGCCCAGGTCCGCGGGGTAGTAGCCACTGCGGAAGCGCTGCGGATTGCCCCAGATGGTGCGCAGCATCGACGGCCATGGCTCCTTGATGACCAGCAGGCCGCCCTGACCGTTCGGCAGGTCGCAGCCGGTTTCGTCGACGATCGCGGCCTCGATGCCGGGCAGCGGCAACGTGCACGATCCGGCGACGAGCGGTGTCGCGCCCGGCAGCGGCGTGATCATGTGGCCGCCCGTTTCGGTTTGCCAGAAGGTGTCGAGCACCGGACAGCGTCCGCCGCCGACTTCGCGCGCAAACCACTCCCACGCGCTCGGATTGATCGGCTCGCCGACGGTGCCGAGCAAACGTAACGAGCCGAGGTCGAAGCGACGCGGATGCACACTGCTGTTCGTCTCGGCGGCCTTGATGAGCGAGCGGATCGCAGTGGGCGCCGTATAGAAGATGCTGACCTTGTGCCGCGCGATCATCTCCCAGAACCGTCCCGCGTCGGGCCACGTCGGCACGCCCTCGAAAATCACCTGGGTCGCGCCGACCGCGGTCGGGCCATAGCAGATGTAGCTGTGACCGGTGATCCAGCCGATGTCGGCCGTGCACCAGTACACGTCGCCGGCGCGCAGGTCGAACGTCCACTTCATCGTGACGGCGGCCCACAGCAGATAGCCCGCCGTGCTGTGCTGCACGCCCTTGGGCGTGCCGGTCGAACCGGACGTGTACAGAACGAACAGCGGATGTTCGGCACCGACCCATTCGGGTTCGCAGGTGTCGGGCTGGGTCGCTTCGAGTTCGTGCAGCCAGCAATCGCGCGGTTCGTCCCACAGGATCGAGCCGCCCGTGCGCCGATAGACGATCACGGTATGGATCGCGTCGGTGCCTGCCATGTTTAGCGCTTCGTCGACGACGGATTTCAAGGGCAGATTCTTGCCGCCGCGCATCTGCTCGTCGGCGGTAATGACGGCGACGGCGCCGACGTCGACCATGCGTTCGTGCAGCGACTTCGCCGAGAAGCCGCCGAACACGACCGAATGAAGCGCACCAATGCGCGCGCAGGCCTGCATCGCGACGACACCTTCGATCGACATCGGCAGATAGATCATCACGCGGTCTCCACACGCGATGCCGCGCGCGCGCAGCCCATTCGCCAGGCGGCACACGCGCGCATGCAGTTGCCGGTACGTGATGGTCGTCACGGTGCCGTCGTCGGCCTCGAAAATGATCGCGGTCTTGTTGGCGTTGCCGTCGTGCAGATGGCGGTCCAGGCAGTTGTACGACGCGTTCAGCAGACCGTCGTCGAACCACTTGAAGAACGGTGCGTTCGATTCGTCGAGCACCTTCGTGAAGGGCCGGTGCCAGCTCAGATGCTCGCGCGCGAGCCGTGCCCAGAAGCCGCTCCGGTCGGTGCGGGCTTCGTTGACGAGCGCTTCGTAGGCGGCCATGCCGTCGATGGCGGTGTCTTTAAGAAGCGGCGGGGCGGCCGTTTCCGGCGTTTGATCGTTGATGGCGACAGTGGACATAGTCTTCTCGCTGACGTGAATGAGTGAACTCGGACAGGTACACCGCGACTGCCGATATCCGACGACCGGCGGCGCGGTGGCGTGCATGACTCGAACAGTGCTTCGGATGTCGCAACCAGTGTGTTGCGCAAAGCAAGGGGCACGATTGACTCAGATCAATCGCGGGTGCGTGACGCGAATTTGTGCGTCTGCGAAGGAGCACGAATCGTGTCGTCCGATGGTCCGACGAGGGTCAGCCGATTCCTACGACCGGTCTCCACGGACTACCCGCGTTTCCGCCGTCGCTGATTTAGATAACGAGCACGGTTGCCAATAATAGATTCGACGGCACGCCGTTTCCACGGCGTCAGAGTCGGCGAAATCGAGGAGGCGGTCATGAAAGACACCATCATTCCCCTGCGGGCACTGGTCGAAAAATGGCTTGCGCCCACCGGCGCGATCCCCGCGCATGTGGTGCGCACCGGCCGCATGGCGATCACTCGCGCGCGTTACGTCAGGCTTGAAGGCGCGATTTCTTCGCGGCCCCTGACGATAGTGTTTTTCCGGCACGGCAATGGTTCGTGGGACGTGTTTCCGCCCGTTGAATGCCTGCCGGCGATGAGCGCGGGGTGTGTTTAAGCGCTGAGCCCTCTCACAGCGGCACCGCTGGCTACGGGAGCGGCATCGCGTCGTGAGATGCTTGGGCACATCAAGAAAATGACCTTTATCCCCCGTCCTTCGTCGCGGTTGACGCAGGTCAATGACTCCGCTTCACGGAGGAACACGATAGGCCTGCGGCGAACGACGCTGTCCACGGACGGTGCCGCGCTCGGTGTCCGGACAATACTCGGAGCGGGAGGGGGAGGATGGGCATCGGGATGCAGATTGTCTATCTCGGCTTCGCTGGCACCGCGCAGCTCGAAGCAGAGGCGGGTGTGCAGCTGGTGCGTCTTGCGCGGTTCGGGGCGCTCGTGTCGAACTGCCATCTGGCGGTTGAGGCGTTGCGCCCGGATCGCGCCAGTCCGCATTTCGACGTGCGTCTCGATTTGGCCACTCCCGCGCACCAACTCAGGTCCATCGCGCATTGCGTCGGCGACAACGCCGAGGCGGCGATCCGCGGCGCGTTCGATCTCGCGGAACAAGAACTCGAAGCGATCGCAGCGCGAGCGCGCAACCACTGACCGACGATGGCTCGACACACGATGTTTCACGCGCCATGCGCTTGATGACGGACGGTGCTGGATCACGAACTGCTGCAAAGGCGAGCGAAGCCGTCGGTGCACTGGACCTGGCTTGACGTGGATCAACGACACAATTGGGCCATTTGATGGTCTGTTTATATGAAGGAGAGCGCAATGAGCAATCTGACGCGTTTTGATCCGTTTTCGACGGATCCTGTTTCGGATCTGTTCCAGGGATTTTTCCGGCCGATGCGCTCGATGCTGACGACACAGGGCACCGAACTCGCATCGATGAAGATCGACGTGACGGAAAACGACGGTGCATATTCGGTGAAAGCCGAACTGCCGGGCGTCGACAAGAAGGATATCGACGTTCAGATCGACGGGCGCGTCGTTTCGATCAACGCGAAGGTCGAGCGCAACAAGGAGGAAAAGGAGGGCGAACACGTGATCCGTCGCGAGCGTTACTCCGGCACGTTCAGCCGCTCGTTCTCGCTCGGCGGCGAGGTCGACGAGGCCAATGCGAAAGCCGAATACAAGGACGGTGTGCTGTCGTTGAGCCTGCCGAAAAAAGCCTCGAGCGAGCACAAGCGCCTGACGGTCAACTAGAAGCCAGCAACCCAGCCTGGACGACGAAGTACGGCGCGCCGTCACTGGCGCGCCTTTTGTTTTGCCGATCAAGAGCCTCAATCCGCGAGAAAGCTGAACTCCGTGCCGAGTGGGCCAACGGTCTGCGCGAGAATCGGCAGTTCGTCTTCGTTCAACCTGAGCGCGTCGGCAAGCTGGCGGTGATTGATCCAGCCCGCACCACGTTGCCGAGCCCAGCGGACGCGCAATACAGCGCGACGTTTTGCGCCATCGCGCCGGCCGCGACGGCGGAAAAGATATCGCGTTGCTGCAACGGCATCTGCAGCAGACGCGACGTGTTGACCACATACACGAGGTCGAGCGGTGCGTCGCCGACGAAGTCCTGATAGCCGGTCAGATTGCGCGCGTCGCTCGCATGCTTGAGCACGAGCCGGTGCGACGCCGGGTCATAGCGATAAACGCCGTTGGGCAGCACCGCGTAGAGCTCGATTTCGTGGGGCGATGCGTTCCCTCGCATGTCGATGCATCGTCTCGAACATTCCGGCGCGTACGCGCCTGCCGTTTGACTTCAGTCAACGCGTCGTGACGCGGCTTGCGCGACGTCCGGCGCATCGCCCGTTACCCCCAGGCAGGTCAAGAGCGCGTGACCGGAGCAATTGGCCGGTGCGGAGCAGTGAAAAACGGACAGCTCTGTGCCCTCAGCGCAGATCGCGATAGTCGTGGGACATCAGCATGAGCGCCGCCACTGCCGGCTTGACGCAAATCAACAACGGTCTGGCATCACGCAGCGATCATGGGGTTCTATTCGAACCGAAGGCTAATCATGAGCGGCCGGATCTTTGTGATAGGCGCATCACACGGCGGAATCGACGCGTTGCAACAACTGGTGAGACAGTTACCCGCCAGCTTCCCGGCGCCAGTGTTCATCGTCCAGCACATCGGCGCCGCTAGCCCGAGCATGCTGCCGGTCATTCTGGGCAAGGCAGCACGCCTGCCGGTGACCCAGCCGCACAATCTCGAAATCTTTGAGAAGGGGCGCATTTATGTCGCTCCTCCCGATCACCATATGCTTGTCCGGCAAGGCTATCTTCGCCTGTCGCAAGGACCACGGGAAAATCACTGCCGCCCGGCGATCGACCCGCTGTTTCGCTCCGCCTCCAACGTGTATGGGCCGGCCGTCGTCGGCGTGGTGTTGACCGGACATCTCGACGATGGCACGGCCGGTTTGATGGCCATCAAGGATCGGGGTGGAATCGCGGTCGTGCAGGAGCCATCGGAGGCGCTTGCGCCGTCGATGCCGCGAAGCGGGCTCGCACATGTCTGCATCGATCACTGCTGCAAGCTCGGGGAGATGGGAGAGCTGTTCGTGAGGCTCGCCAACGACGATCCGGACACGCCCGTGTCGGGCGACTATGACGAGCTCATCCGGATCGAGACTCGCATCGCGGAGGGCATCCTCGACACCGCGGACTGGGCGCTCTTCGAGCGCATGAGCGCGCCGTCCGGCCTGAACTGTCCTGAGTGCACGAGCGCGCTATTCGAACTGCGCGATCGACGGATGATGCGGTTCAGGTGCCGTGCGGGCCACGCATTTTCCGCGCTTTGTCTTCTTGGCGAACAGCAGCGATCGCGCGACAACCATCTGGCCGCGCTGTTCGGTTTGCTCAACGAAGAAGCCGCGCTCGCACGACGCCTGCTGAACGCTCCGTTGGCGCAACGCATTGACACCGACGTAGCGCTGCACGAACGAATCGGCGGAGCGGAACGGGAAGCCACGCAGGTGTGGCAATGGCTTTGCGCATCTGAGCGCGGCGCTTCTCCGCCTGACGGCCAACCCGGGTCCGCGTCGGCACGCTAACGCAAGACCGTCCAGAGCGCTGCTCAACGCACGGTCGCTTGATTTCGGTCAACTCCTGCAAGCCGAATCGGACCAAACATTGTCCCGTCTTGCCCCAACTCGCCACTCGATATGGAGATCACCATGCAAGCCTCGGACATCATGACGACCCAGGTCGTTTCAATTGCACCGGACAGCTCGGTCTATGACGCGGCCAAGCTGCTTGCCGACAACAGGATCAGCGGCCTGCCGGTCGTCGATGACGCGGGCAGCGTGATTGGCATCGTCAGCGAGGGCGATCTGCTCCGGCGTGTCGAAATGGGCACCGAAACGCCGCGTCGGTCATGGCTCGCGGAGTTCCTCGCGCCCACGCGTCAGCTTGCGGTCGAGTATCTGAAAGAGCGTTCGATTCAGGTGAGCGACGTGATGAGCGCGCCCGCTGTCACAGTCGAAGAATCCGCGCCGCTTACCGAGGTCGCCGCATTGCTCGGGCGCAAGCACATCAAGCGGCTACCGGTGTTACGCAAAGGCAAGCTCGTCGGCATCGTCAGCAGGGCCAGTCTGGTGCGCGCGCTAGCGAGCTGTGCGCCCGCGCAGCTCGATGCACAACCGTCGGACGAGCAGATCCGCGGCGCGATTACGAAAGAACTCGATGGGCACCGCTGGGCGATCGCAGCCGACAACCTGATAGTCATGGAAGGGGTCGCTCATTGCTGGGGAGTGGTGCGATCCGAGGAAGAGCGTCAGGCGATCCTCGCCGCCGCAGCCCGCGCGCCAGGCGTGAAAGCCGTGAAGGATCATCTGGAGTATCCCGACGCCTTTGCGCCGATGTGACAGGGGCGGTGCAAAAAACCGTTGCGCACCGTATCTCGAGCCGACGCGCCGCATGCGTGTGTTGGCAAGAGCGCCCGGTTCTTCTGACGCTGGAGCGTCGCTGGCGCGCCGATCGCCGGGACGGACAGGGCGGCCGAGACAGAAGTCCGTCGTCGCACGCAGGCAGCCGACGTATGAGCTGCTGCTGTCGGCGATGGCGGGCTGGCCCGCTCAACCGATCCGCTCGCGACGCTGCAAGCGGGCGCCGCGGCCCATGCCGCGCAACGGATAATGGGCCAGGGCTTGCGCTTGTAGCTCACCGGACGGACTGTTTTTGAGGGAGGGGGCCATCATCCGCGCGGACCTGCCGCGTACCGGGCCGAGCGTCGTGTTACGCCGCGGGCCGCGCACCCGCGGCGCCGGCGCGTTGACGCGCAGCTTCGCTGCAGCAGGGTGCCACGGTAGCTGCAGCTGAGCGTCGCAAAGCAGGCGACCTGGTTCCGACTGGTGATCGGCAGCGTGGCGGAGCAGATTATGCGCTTCGCGCGGTGTCCAGTGTTGCTGATTCGCGAAGAGGACAAGCACGAAACCGTCGCCGGATAGTTTGGCAGGGCGGGCGCGCAACAGCAGTTAGCGCCACGCGCACGACGATCACGTTGCGCCTTTCCGGGGCCAGCCGTGATCTTTTCGGGTTCGGGAAGCGCGTTGACGGCGTTGTCAGGCCGGATCAGGCGCATCGAGCAGGAAGGCCGGCGCATTCAGTGCGATCAATTGGAGCGTCATGCTTCGGCGAGCTTGCAGGAAAGGAGCACAGCAGTGGAAAGGTTTCGGATCAGATTTCGACGACGAACTCGCGCACCGTTGATCTGCGTCAGAATCCTTACGCTGCCGCAGGACGAACCTGTGTCATGACAACGTGAGCCACGTTGCGTCGAAGACTATGCACCCCGAAGAGACTCGTGATGAAAACCGACAGCCAACTGAAGCGTGAAGTCGAGGACGAACTCGATTGGGATCCAGCCGTCACTGCGACAGATATCGGTGTCGAAGTGACAAACCGTGTCGTGACGCTTTCCGGTCATCCACCGAGCTTCGCAGAGAAACTCGCGGCCGAGAAAGCCGCGCAACGCGTCGCCGGTGTCAAGGCCGTGGTCGTCGAAATGCAGGTCCGGTTGCCGAAGCACCACGAACACGGCGACGAAGAACTGGCCAACGCCGTCCGCGCGATTCTGCACTGGAGCGTCGTCGTGCCTGACGATTCGGTAAAGGTCCAGGTGGAAAAGGGCTGGGTCACGTTGACTGGCTCGGTGGATTGGGCCTATCAGCGCCAGATCGTCGCGCGTGCAGTTGGTCATATGCGTGGCCTGCGCGGCATGACCAACGCTATCGAAGTGCGCAGCCGGGCCGTGTCCGAGGACATCGTCGGCAAGATCGCCGCAGCGATGCAGCGTCACGCGCAGCGCGAAGTCAAGCACATCGGCATCCACGTCAAGGATGGTACGGTCACGCTGACCGGCAAAGTTGGATCGTGCGCGGAACGCGCGGTCGCGCGTGGTGTGGCATGGAGCGCGCCCGGCGTGCGCGCGGTCGTCGACGATCTGGTTGTCGAATGACCTGTGGCCAGTCGCGGCGCGCTCGCGTGATCAGGATTCGCTCGTCAAAACTCAAGGAGTCTTCGATGACCCTATCGGCAAACGAGCAGCAAGGCACTTGGTCCGTGAGCGTCCAGACGGATGCGGCGCACGACGGCGGCT
This sequence comes from Paraburkholderia sp. EG304, assembly GCF_046543485.1. Taxonomy (NCBI): domain Bacteria; kingdom Pseudomonadati; phylum Pseudomonadota; class Betaproteobacteria; order Burkholderiales; family Burkholderiaceae; genus Paraburkholderia; species Paraburkholderia sp. EG304. The sequence continues at coordinate 33,145 of NZ_JBKGUA010000053.1, forward strand.
TCCAATCGACCATCCATGTACGGCATGCGTCGCCGGACGGCGACTTCGAACATAGCTTCCACCACGCGAAAATCTTCGCCAGTGAGCGCGAAGCGGTGCTCGAAGGGCTGCGCGAAGGCATGACCTGGATCGCGTTGAAGACCACGCGGACGATCGCCGTGTAGCGCATGGGTCGACGGCCAGACCGGTGCGCCGCGCGCCGCGCAAAGCGTTTATGCACATCAACCGCAAACGCGGTTCACGAGTGATGGGGGTACGGTTCGCGCTGAATTTCTTCCTCGTCCGTGCGCTGTTCATCCTGTCCGGCTTTGCAGTGATTTCCTTCCCGATTCACGCTGATCGACATGAGTCGGATAACTGGCGCATCGGCAGCAGAAATCAGCCTTTGGGTTGCTGAAGGCGTTTTCGAGCCGAAAGGCGCCGGCCCACGGGATTGGCGGTTCAGCGGCGCTTCGCTGTGTCGTGCGCGAACGGCTTTCCGGCTGGCTCGAGATCTTCAGATCAACGCTCCGGGCATCGCGCTCGCGCTCGATCTGCTCGACGAAATCAAGGCGCTGAAGACAAACCCTAAACATTCGACAGGCGATTGAACTGGGCCTGTCAGTCAGCGCTGTCCGCAATCTGCCTCGATGCGCGCTGCGCTGATATCGGGAATGCTCGCGAGTTTCTCGATTCGCGTTCATCACGTCGCGGATGCTGTCCGACGCGAATTGTTCTGTCGTCGTGTGAGCATGCGACGCGCCACAATTGCGTCCCTAAGCCATGCAGAGACTCTGTTCGAACACGACGTCCGTCAATTTCTTCCACTGCGGGCTTCAATGGTGTCGAGCGGCAACGAGACCGTGATCGCAAAGCCCTGATCCGGCGCCGTGCGGATCTGCAGGTCACCGCGAAGGGCCCACGCGCGCTCGCGGATTCCCAGCAGGCCGAACGAGTCCGCTGCGGGCCGTTGGTCCGGCGCGCTGCCGCAGCCGTTGTCTGCAATGTGAACGACGCAATGCGGTTCCTTGCGCAGGATTTCAAGCACCACTTCGGTCGCTCGCGCATGCCGGGCGACGTTCGTCAGTGCTTCCTGAACGATCCGGAACACGGCTGTGGCGCTGTCGTCGTTGAAAGCGATGTTGTCGGCAATGCGACGCGAGACGCGCACGCCATGCCGCTCCGAAAACCGGTTGACGAGCCATTCGAGGGCTGGGATCAGGCCCAGATCGTCGAGCATCGCCGGCCGCAGATCGGTGGCGATGCGCCTTACTGACACGACCAGCTGATCGATGAGTCTATAGACGTTGGCGAGGTCGGCCGCGCCTGCCGGGCTATCGCTACGCGTGATCGACGCATCGAGCCTCGCGCACGCAATCTTCAGCGCGACGAGCTGCTGGCCGAAATCGTCATGCAATTCGCGCGCGATCCGGGCTTTTTCGTCCTCGCGCGCCTGCTGGATGCCTGCCGACAGTCGCTGGAGTTCTTCGCGGGAGGCACGCAGGGCCTCCTCGGCGAGCCTGCGTTCCGTGACATCGATGATCCAGCCCAGCATGCGATAGGGTTGCCCGAACTGATTCCACAACGCCTGCCCGCGCGCATGGACCCAGCAGTATTCACCGGACTTTGTCCGCATGCGATATTCGACGTCGTAGGGGCGCATCTGTTCGAGATGCGCGGCGAGGCAGGTGTTGACGCGTCCGCGGTCGGCAGGATGAATGGCGTCGAGAACCGTCCCGGAATCGTCGGGAAACTCATCTGGCTCATAGCCGAGGATTTTCTTGAAATAGGGGGAAAGCCAGGTTGCACCGGATTGCGGATCCCAGTCCCATAGCCCCGCGCTTGCACCGCTGACGGCCAACTGAAAGCGCTCTTCGCTCTCCTCCAGCGCATGCGCGATGCGATGGCGCTCGATCGCGTAGCGGATCGCGCGGCTCAGTGCCGACGGGTCGATGTCACGCTTGGCCAGATAGTCTTGCGCGCCGTACTGGATTGCCAGAAGGCCAACCGACTTGTCGTCGAGGCCGGTGAATACCAGCACGGGCAACTCCGGCACCCGATCGCGAAAGGTCCTGAACGTGGAGATTCCGTGCGCGTCGGGCAAACCCAGATCGAGAAGTACGATGTCGAAGCGAATGGCCACACAGCGAGAAATGGCGTCCGCAAGACGTTCCACATGCACGAGGTCGTGCTGGAAATCGTCCACATCGGCAAGCGCCTCCCCGATCAAAAGGGCATCGGTCGGACTATCTTCGACAAGAAGAATTCGCAGATGCTGGGGCGTATTCATGGCTTGGCCGGCGGCAATGTCACGACGCTGAACCAGAAGTCGTTGATTCGGCGCAGGACATCGACGAACATCGTAAAGTCGACTGGCTTGGTGACGTAGCAATTGGCATGTAATCCGTACGTTTTTGCAACGTCTTCCTCCGATCTCGACGTGGTGAGCACGATGACGGGAATACTCATCAGATCGGGATCGGCTTTCAGTTCCTCAAGGACTTCCCGGCCGCTCTTTTTCGGCAGATTGAGATCGAGAATGATCAGGCCGGGACGGGGCGCGTCGTGATGCCGACCGCTGCGGTGCAGGAAATCCATGGCTTCGGCGCCGTCCTGCACGACGTGCAACGGATTGAGCACCTCCTGGTCCTCGAGCGCTTCGCGCGTCATCAACACGTCGGTAGGACTGTCTTCGACCAGAAGGATGTGTACGGGATTGCTCGTAACCTGTGACTGCATTGGCGTCTCCTCGGGCGGACATTACGTTCGAGCGCCGCCATCCAACTTCGCATTCAGCGTGAAAAAGAAGGTCGATCCGCCGTCTGGCCCGGATTCCACCCAGATGCGGCCGCCATGCTGTTCGACGATACGCTTGCATAGCGCGAGGCCGATTCCCGTGCCGGGGTATTCGGCACGCGAATGCAGGCGCTGGAAAATCATGAAAATGCGTTCGAAGTATTGCGACTCGATACCTATTCCGTTGTCCTTGACCGAGACGATCCATTCGTCTCCTTCACGGCGGGCGCCGATGTCGATCCGTACCGGTTGATCGAGTCGCCGGAATTTGATCGCGTTGCCGATGAGGTTCTGGAACAGCAGAGCGAGTTGCGTCGGAATGCCCATGACCACGGGGAGCGCATCGCGATTGATCTGCGCGTGAGATTCCTGCAGCACGACGCTCAGACTTTTGAGCGCCTGGTCGAGAGCCGTTGTGCAGTTGACCAGTTCCTGGGTGGCGCCTGACCTTCCGACGCGCGAGTACGCAAGCAGATCCTCGATGAGCTTCTGCATGCGCGTCGCACCATCTACCGCATGTGCGATGAATTCGTCCGCGCGGGCATCCAGTTGCCCGTGATAGCGGCGCTGTAGCAGCTGAAGAGGCCCGGCGACGGCGCGCAACGGCTCCTGAAGGTCGTGCGACGCGACGTAGGCGAATTGCTCGAGATCATGGTTGGAACGCGCGAGTTCTTCGGTACGCCTGATAAGTTCCTGCTCGGCGCGCTTGCGTTCCGTAATATCGACGATCGCGGCCAGCACAAAGACTTCCTCCGGGGTCGTGACCGGATTGAGTCCGATCTCCACAAGGACTTCGGAGCCGTCCTTTCTGAGCGCGAAAAGATCGCGTCCGGTGCCCATCGGCCTGCTGCTGAGGTTGCCGTAGAACATGCGGCGATACTGAGGATGCGCCGAACGAAAACGCTCGGGCACGAGCATATCGACGCTATGGCCGACCAGTTCGTCTCGCAGATAACCAAACATCTTCTCCGCCTGCGCGTTGACGAGCACAATCCGGCCGTCCCGGTCCGCCATCACCATCGCGTTGGGGGCCGCTTCGACGACCTGGCGGAATAGCTCGTGCGTGGGGCTGTTCAATTGCTTGGACGATTCCATTCGATCTCCGGCTGTGCGAAGAGTACCGCCGACGAGCAACAAAGCTCATTCACTTTATAGCATCTATTACCCGCCTGGACGGGCAGGGAATGCAATTCTTGCGCCCGAATCGCAACATTGAATTAACCGTTCAGGTAGTACTGGTAAATCGCCGATCAGCTTGCACGAAAGCACCGGCTCGTTGACGTGATCCGGTTGACGTGCGTCAACGGGGCCCGGAGCGAGACGTCTAAATTGCTTCATATCGCGACACACTTTATGTGCGCCCAGCGCTCTTTGCGCGGAAGGGGTTTGTTGCGACGAGCCGCAAAAAGATGGGGGAGCACTGCCATGGCGAAGAAACTTGAACGACGTGACAAGCGCCGGCTTGCCGGTTGTGATTCGAACTGCGAGGCCGAGTCGGCGTGTAGCGGCAGGAACAGGCGCTGTCATCGTATCAACGCCCGCTCGCGCAACGCGTCGCTCGCGCGGAGCGGCGCCGCGCTCACGGATGTGCCCCGCGTCGAAGTCGTGTTCTACAAGGAGATCCTCGACCACCGCGGCTTTCCACATCACTGCGAGGTCATGCGCGTCTGCTATGACGGCGCCGCGCAGGAGGCTGCGATTTCCGGCGCCATTCATCGTTTCGAAAGACTGCAACGCGTGACGACGTGGAAGGTCGCGGCCGACGGCTATGAAGTCGTTACACACTGACACGTTGCGGTTTGCCGGAATGGACTTCTGCGGTCTTGATCTCGCGTGCGGTTCGAAATCAGGCAGCGGTCAGCGGCATCGGAACAGTCCTGCTCGAATCTCTGATGTGCGGGCACACCGCGTCGAGTTGTGTAGCGTGGGTCATCACGATGGCTCGTTGCGCGTCGTTCCGCCTTGCGCGATTGACCCACATCAATGAGCCATGCGCGGGACCGCCTACAGTGAGCCTGAATGGATGCAGCGATGCGACCGACAGCTGCATGACATAGCTTCCGATTGTCGGAGATCGATACGGTCGCGTTGGAGAATCGCATGAACTGGCTTGCAGGGTTTTTTTCGCAGAAAACAGCATCGTTGGCTCTGTCGATGTGGGCCTACCCGCCACTGATTCTCGGACCGGAAGGGCCGGCCCCTCAGCAGATACACACTCTTCCGTATCCCGGCGCGACGCTCGTGTTCACGCCAGGTGAGCGGGTCGAACGGGGCGGTCTCGAGTACGAGATTCCCGCGCGGTTCGATTTGGGCCGCGCCTCCGGAGCGCGTGGGATCGACCTCGACCGCCCGTTCCAGACGTCGCAGTTCTTTCGCTCCGTGACGATCTTCGCGCCATCTCGCTACAACCGCGATTTTCTGATCACGGTGAACGATGAGTTCGCTTTCGTGCCGGTCTTCTCGTCGGATGGCGCCCCAGGGTTCTCGGGCACGTGCTTCGAATGCGGCGGCGAATCGGCGAGGCAGGCGCAAATGCAGCTGCCGTGGACTTTCCAGGGCTATATCAGCATCTAGTAAGAGCCCTGCTGCGGCCGGGACGTCGCGCCGCGCACGCGCGCGCCCACGGCGCGGCAAATGGTCGGGGCAAGGAGCACAACATGGATCAAGCTGTCGCGCAGGTGATCTGGTTCGAGGACTTGCGACGCGAGGACGTCGCAAGCGTTGGAGGCAAGAACGCGTCGCTTGGGGAACTATTGTCCCAGCTGGACGGGCATGGCGTTCGGGTTCCGCCGGGATTCGCGACCACGGCGCAGGCCTATTGGCGCTTTATCGACGCCAATCGTCTGCGTGAGCAAATTTCGGCGCGTCTCGAGGACCTCGCGCAAGGGCGCCTCACGCTCGCCGAAGCCGGGGAGGCGATCCGCGCGGCCATCGTGCATGGCGACTGGCCGACCGAACTCGCGCAGGCCGTCTGTGCCGCATATCGAACGCTCGGCGAGCGCAGCGGCGGCGCTGACGCTGACGTCGCGGTACGTTCGAGCGCCACAGCCGAGGATCTTCCCGACGCGAGCTTTGCCGGCCAGCAGGAAACTTTTCTCAACGTGCGCGGCGAGCGGGCGCTGCTCGATGCCTGCCGGCGCTGCTACGCGTCGCTGTTTACCGACCGGGCCATCGCGTATCGAACGGCGAAGGGCTTCGACCATTTGCAGGTTGCACTGTCGATCGGCGTGCAACGGATGGTGCGCTCGGATCTCGGCGGCGCGGGCGTGATGTTTACGATCGACACAGAGACCGGGTTCGACAAGATTGTGCTGATCAATGCGGCCTGGGGCCTTGGCGAGAACGTCGTGCAGGGCGCGGTCGATCCGGACGAGTACGAGGTGTTCAAGCCGCTGCTGGCTGAACGCGGGTATTCACCGATCGTCGGCAAAAAGCGCGGGGAGAAGGCCCGCAAGATGATCTACGCGAAAAACGGACCTCATCCGACGAAGAACGTGCCGACCTCCAAAGCCGAGCGCGCCGCATTCGTGCTTGACGATGCCGAGATCCTGTCCCTGTCGCGCTCGGCCTGCGCGATCGAGGCTCACTACGGGCGGCCGATGGACATCGAATGGGCGAAAGACGGCGCGACCGGTGAGATGTTCATCGTGCAGGCGCGTCCCGAAACGGTGCAGTCGCGCCGGGAAGCGAGTTCGGTCAGGAACTACCGGCTGCGCGAGGCGGGGCGCCGTCTTTTGCGCGGCGTCAGCGTGGGTGAAGCGATCGCGGCCGGCGCGGTTTGCGTGATCGAGCATCCGAGCGACATGCACCGTTTCGTCGACGGCGCGGTTCTCGTGACGCCCACCACCGACCCCGACTGGGTGCCGGTGATGCGTCGCGCCGCCGCGATCATCACGGACCACGGCGGGCGCACTTCGCACGCGGCCATCGTGAGCCGGGAACTGGGGCTGCCCGCGATCGTCGGTACCGGCAACGCCACGCATCTGCTGCACGACGAACAGGAAGTGACGGTGTCGTGCGCGGAAGGCGACGAAGGTTTCGTATACGAGGGCACGGCCGCGTTCGACGTGGAGGAGATCGATTTCCGATCGATCCCGCAAACGCGCACCCACGTGATGCTCAATCTGGCCAATCCCGCGGCCGCCTTCCGTTGGTGGCGCTTGCCGGCTGACGGCGTCGGTCTCGTGCGCATGGAGTTCGTCGTAAGCAACGACATCAAGATTCATCCGATGGCGCTCGTGCGATTTGATGAGCTCGCGGACGCGACCGCGAAGCAGCGCATCGAGGAACTGACGGCAGGGTACCCGGACAAGGCGGAGTATTTCGTGGATCGGCTTGCGCGTGGACTCGGCCGCATTGCCGCGGTCCAGTACCCGCGGCCGGCGATCATACGCATGAGCGACTTCAAGACCAACGAATACGCGCATCTGATCGGCGGCCAGGCGTTCGAGCCGCACGAGGAAAATCCGATGCTGGGGTTCCGTGGCGCTTCGCGCTATTACTCGCCAAGCTATCGCGAAGGTTTTGCATTGGAGTGCAGGGCGATCCGGCGGCTGCGTGAAGAAATGGGGCTGCGTAACGTCGTGGTGATGATTCCGTTCTGTCGCACGGTTTGCGAAGCCGATCAGGTGCTCGAAGTCATGGCGCAGAATGGCTTGCGGCGCGGGCAGGACGGACTGCAGGTATACGTGATGTGCGAGGTTCCGTCGAACGTGATTCTTGCGCGCCAATTCGCGCAGCGTTTCGACGGCTTTTCGATCGGCAGCAACGATCTCACGCAATTGACGCTCGGTGTCGATCGTGACTCGGCGGAGCTGGCGCCACTGTTCGACGAGCAGGACGAAGCCGTCGAATGGATGATCCGTCGGGTGATCGACGACGCGCATCGGGCAGGCGCGAAGGTTGGTCTGTGCGGTCAGGCGCCGAGCGATCACCCGGAATTCGCGGTGTTTCTCGTCGACTGTGCGATCGATTCGATGTCGGTGAGCCCGGACAGCTTCATTGCGGTCAAGCGCGCAGTGGCAAGTGCGGAAGCTCGCGTGGCTTCGCCGGCGGCGACGGCCTGAACGGGTTGAAGACGCCCCGGCGCGACCGGAGATGCCAGATGCCCGAGATCCTCACTCTGACACTGAACCCAGCGGTCGACGTCGCGACCTCGGTCGATAGAATCGTCGACACGCGCAAGCTTCGTTGCAGCGCGGCGCGGCGAGATCCTGGCGGCGGTGGGATCAACGTCGCGCGCGTGATACATCGGCTAGGTGGCGACTGCGAGGCGCTCTATATGGCGGGCGGTCCGCCTGGCCTGACGCTGAGCGCGATGATCGAAGCGGAAGGGGTGCACGCCACTTGTATCGGCATCGCCGGCGAGACCCGTGAAAGCTTCTGCGTCCGGGAGACCTCGTCCGGGCGCGAGTTCCGCTTCGTGTTACCCGGGCCCGTGCTCGCCGAGGCGGAATGGCAGGCCTGCCTGCGGCACATCGGTGAGCTCGCCGTAGTGCCACGCTACCTCGTACTCAGCGGCAGCGTGCCGCCGGGCGTCCCCGACGACATCTACGCCCGCGTCGCAAGGATTGCACGGGAACACGACACCCGCGTCGTGCTCGACACCTCCGGGGCGCCGCTTGCCGCGGCGCTGGCGGCTGGGGTTTTTCTGGTCAAACCGAGCCTGTCGGAACTTTGCACGTTGGCAGGCCGCGAGCTCGAAGACGATGGGCAGCGGCTCGCCGCCGCACGCAAGGTCGTGCGTGACGGCGGCGCGGCGATCGTCGCGCTCACGCTCGGCGAACACGGGGCACTCGTCGTCACTGCGGATCGTGCGCTGCGCGTGCCTGGAGTTGCGGTACCGGTTTCGAGTTCGATCGGCGCGGGAGATAGCTTCCTCGCCGCAATGGTTTGGTCACTCAATCGCGGCATGACGTTTGACGAAACCTTGCGCTATGCGGTGGCGGCCGCTTCGGCGTCGTTGCTCACTGAGGGAACCCGCCTGTGCGAGCGGGAGCAGTTGGGGCGGATTTACCGCGAGCTCGAGCTCGCGGGTGCGGATATCGTCTCCTTGGCTTGACGCCCGATTCCCGCGGACGAACGACGGACGCTTGGACCGCGATTCGTTTGACGCGAATCGATCAGACTGCGTGGCGACTCCCGGGTTTCCAGTTGGCTCTGCAGGATCTTTGGCGGTCATTGCGCAAAGCAGGGCAACTTCTAGAACACCAGGCCGAACAGTCTTTTCACCAGATCTTCCAACGACATCATCGTCAGGGCCAACGGCACGATCGGCACAAGTACCGCGGCTGCGAGGCGAAGGATGGCTTCCTTGGTAATGGGAGCGATACGCATGGTTCGGACCACGTCGAAACTGTTGGCGAGGTCCGCAAGCGATTGAATGTCACCGCTGCCCACCAACGCCTCACCGCCAGACGAGCCGCCCCGCAGCCACTTGGCGTCGAATTCACGCACGTACTGTTCGGCCAGAGCACCGTATTCACTCAGGCCTGTTCGCTTCGCCTGGGCCAGTTGAGGCGCGAACACCAGTAAGGGACCGAAGACCAGACACAACAGGAAGAGAACCATCGATGCAGTCTCGACCTTGAATTCCGTGAGGGCGGCCCCGGCGAAGAAAATGCGGTTCGCGAACTGGGCCGCAAGCATCGCGCCGTGCGCGGCCAGCAGGGCCATGAACGCATAGACGGTGTTGGCGAGAAATCCCAGACCGCCGACGCGATCAGGATGAGTGGGAACAAGGCTCAGTTCGATGCGCGACACCTGCCAGAGAAACCGTGCCCAGATAAAGATCCGGAAATACCAGCGGATCAACAGGAACTGAAACAGTGGGACGCTCACAAAGGCATACCAGAATCCAGCGAGCGAAAGCGTCAAGCCATTGGCAGTGGGTACTGCGTACCACGTCGACGTCGTTTGCAATGCGATGTATTGGCGCCACACCACAAGGACACCCACACCGTACACAAGAGCGATCAGCATCAGTTCGGCGGCCACAGAATTGCGCAGACGGAATGCCGACCTGACAGCTTCATCGAACCGCGCGACGGACGCTTCCGGAATGATCTTGCGTTCGAGGAAGGCCTGCGCGATCGGGCGCAGCCGCCGATGCACAACCAGCTCGGCGATGATCAAAAGGGGCACTGCGACGAGGAAGCGGATGTGAACTTCCAGGTCCAGCAGGAACGGTAGCGCCACACGGTTGCCTAGCAAATGCCCGCCCACAGCAGCGAGCATCAGTAGCGGCAGCCAGGCCAACAGCGAGATGACGAGAACCCGCTGGCGCACCAACGCCAGCGCATCGTCGGCCATGTGCGTGCGGCGCAAAAGCTGATAGAGCGGGCCGCCCAGAACCAGTGAGAAACTCTGCGTGTCCTGCAGGATTTCCTCGGCGGTCGGCGCATTACGTTCCGTTCTTTCAGGCCCAAGATGCAGGTAGCGATTCATGATTTGGCGCCTCATCCACGTTGTCGCGTACTCTCTCTCGACTTGGGATTCATCGTAGAACCGCACGGCCCGCGCATATTGATCCAGGTCATGCTTGCATGTTCGCGCACCGGTGCTAGCTGGGCGCACTGAAATTCATTCCCGTCCGAGAGAGGGTACGCGACAGCTTGTATGACCCAGATCAAATGACGACGGGATGCGTGGCGTACGGTAGGCGAAAGACCGCCGGAGCGCATGATGTACTCGATCAAACCTTTCTTCGTTGAGATTTTTCCCGAACGTGTAGATGGATGGACGGCGGAGGCGCGCTTTTCTCGTCAAGGCGACTACGCGAAACCAATCAAAGTGCCGAAGGTCCGTTTCTTTCTCCGGGCGGTCAAGCCAACCAAGGGCTACGCTGAACAAGCAGCTGAATTTGCGACGTGTCGGCGATGTAGAGGTGTTCAGGTCGTGAAGCCGACCGTCATCCTTTGGTTTTTGGCCCTTGCGGGCATTGCACGCGGGCGTTTTGCCCGCT
>NZ_JBKGUA010000054.1:0-43592 GCF_046543485.1 Paraburkholderia sp. EG304
TGCAATTCGCGCTGGCGATTCACTTTATCGAAGACCAGCTTGCGGTCATCCGGACGCTGCGCGGCTTGACGCCGGTATTCGGCTGCCTCGACGACGCGCAGTTCAACGAAGCTCGCACCGAACAGCACTATCTGGATCTGAACAAACCGTCGCTGTCGGCCGCCGCATGCTGGTACTGGATCCGGAAGCTCCAGGCGCGCTATCTCGTCGGCGACCACGAGGCGGCCATGGCCGCCGCGTCAGAGGCGCAGCGGCTTCTGTGGACCTCGCACTCGTTTCTCGACGAGGCCGAATATCACTTTTATGCCGCGCTGGCGACGGCTGGACGGCGCGACTCCATCGCGGCTGGCGAGTGGCCGCAGCGGCGGGAAGCATTACTTGCCCACCATAAGCAGCTGCGCGTCTGGGCCGATCTGTGCGCGGAGAATTTCGCAAGTCATGCCGCACTGGTCGGCGCCGAGATCGCGCGCATCGAAGGCCACGTGGCGAAGGCCGAAACGCTCTACGAGCAGGCTATCGATTTGGCGCAGGACAGCGGCTTCGCGCATATCGAGGCACTGGCGAGCGAACTCGCGTCGCGCTTTTATGCGGCCCGCGGTCGTCGAAGAATTGCGCGCATGTATATGCAGGACGCCCGCTATGGCTATCTGCGTTGGGGCGCCATCGGCAAGGCGCGTCAACTCGAGGAACAGTACCCATACCTGAGAACCGAAGAGACGGTGCCCGGACCGACCAATACGATGGCGGCAGCCATCGAGCACCTGGAGCTGGCGAAAGTGATCAAGGTGTCGCAGGCGGCGTCAGGCGAAATCCACCTGGAAAAGCTGATCGGGATGGTCATGCGCACGGCCATCGAACAGGCGGGCGCCGGACGGGGTCTGCTGATCCTGTCGGATGCGGGCGAGCATCGGATTGCCGCGGAAGCCACCACCGCCGGCGACGCGGTCCATGTGCAGCTATCCGACGCGCAGCTCAACTCAGCGGTGTTGCCGGAGTCGATCATCAACCAGGTCTTGCGTACGCGCGAGAACATTTTCCTCGACGATGCCGCAACGGACCCGATGGCCGATCCGGACCCTTACGTCCGTCAGCATCGCGCACGTTCCATTCTGTGCCTGCCGCTGATGAACGGCGCCAAGCTGATGGGCGTGCTCTACCTCGAGAACAATCTCACTGCCCGCGTGTTCAGCCCCGCACGGATCGCGGTGCTGAAGCTCGTGGCCTCGCAGGCTGCCATTTCGCTCGAAAATGCCCGCTTGTATCGCGACGTCGCGCAACGCGAAGCAAAGATCCGACGCCTCGTCGACGCCAATCTCATTGGGATCGTCATCTGGGGCCTGGACGGACGACTCATCGACGCCAACGATTCCTTTCTCGACATGCTCCAGTACGACCGTGAGGATTTGCGGAAAGGGCTGCGATGGTACGACATGACGCCCCCCGAATGGCAACAACGCGTGCCGCGCGAGTTCGAAGAGCTTGCGGCGACCGGCGCCATGCAACCCTGCGAAAAGGAGTTCTACAGGAAAGACGGCAGCCGGGTACCCGTCCTGATCGGCGGCGCGGCATTCGAGGATCAGCCGAACCAGGGGGTGGCTTACATTCTCGATCTGAGCGCGCAGAAGCAGGCGGAAAAGAAAATCCGTGACAGCGAAGAGCGCTATCGCGACGTGCAGGCCGAACTGGCGCACGCGAACCGCGTCGCGACGATGGGGCAGCTCGCCGCGTCGATCGCTCACGAACTCAGTCAGCCCGTTACCGCGACGGTGGCCAACGCGGAGGCCGCATTGCGATGGCTGGCCCGCGAGCCCGCCGACCTCGGCGAAGCGAGGCGTGCGCTCGATCGTATCGTCAGGGACACCAATCGCGCCGGAGACGTGCTCGGCCGGATCCGGCAAATGGTCAAGAAGGCGCCACGGAAACAGGAGCCGGTAGATATCAACGAGGCGATCCGCGAGATCACCGAACTGGTCCAGGGAGAAGCAAGGAAGAGTGGCGCCAGGCTGGAGATCCAACTCGCGGAAGATTTGCCGTCCATCGAAGGCGACCGGGTGGAATTGCAGCAGGTGCTGCTCAACCTGATCATCAATGCATTGGAGGCAACGAGCAGTCTGGAGGGGACTCGGCACGTGCAGGTCAGCACGGGCGAGGCGGACGGTGCCGGCGTGGTCGTGACCGTGCGCGACTCGGGGCCGGGCTTCGGTCCGAACGGTCCGGAACACGCGTTCAGCGCGTTTTACACGACCAAAGCGACGGGCCTGGGCATGGGACTTTCAATCTGCCGTTCGATTATCGACGCCCATGGCGGCCGGTTATGGGTGAGTGAATCCACGCCGCGCGGCGCGGCGGTTCAGTTCACGGTGCCCCTGCACGCGTCGCCAATGCTATGACTCGCCACCGGATATTTTCCCGAGGACGCTCGCAACGATGCGATCGCACTGCGCCCCGCCGAATTCGAACACGTCGCGCTCGGCGAGATCGAGAGCCTGAGCGAGCGACTCGCGCAACATGCTGCGCGCGCGGAAATGCCGGCTCCGTACCGTCGCTTCGGGAATGTTCAGACACTGCGCGGTCTCCTCGACGCTCATTTCCTCGATCGCGCGCAGCACGAATACGACGCGAAACGGCTCGGGCAATTCATCGAGTTTGCGTTCGAGCAGCGCGCGCACTTGCGAACGCGCAAGCGCCCGGTCGGGGGCATCGTCGTCGTGTGTGGTCATTGCATCGTCAGGTTCGATGTATTCGGGTGCGTCCACGATCGGAATCACATTCTGACGCCGCGCCGAGCGCCGTAATCGCGCGAAGCATTCGTTGAGCACCAGCCGTGACAGCCACGTGAACAATTGCGACTCACCGCGAAACTGGCTGATCGATCGGTACGCGTGCACATACGCATCCTGTAGCGCATCTTCCGCCTCGGCGTCGTTGCGCAAGGTCGCGCGCGCCATGCGATAGAGCCGGCGGTTATGCCTTCGCATCAGCAGTTCGAACGCGTCACGGTCGCCCGCGGCGATGCGGCGCGCGATGCCGAGGTCGTCTTCAGTGGACTTGACAGGCAGATTCATCATCGCTTTCATCGTACGTTCAGAACCGCGTGCATCGTCGGATGCAGCGTGCACGAATACGCGTAGCGTCCCCCCTTGGTCGCCACATAACTCCACGATGCATCCGGCGCGATGTCATGCGAATCGAACGCCTTCGCATCAGCGGTCGCGGTGTGCGGAAACAGGTCCTTGTTGATCCACACCACGCGATCACCGCGCGCGACCGTCAACGCGGCCGGATTGAACCGCATCTGTTCGATCACGACGACGTACGTCGCCGCCATCGCATCGACGTGCAACACCAGCACGCCCATCAGACAAACGAGCCGGCGCATCTCACGCACCGCTCTTTGCCAGTTCCGCCTGCACGTGGCGCGCATGTTCGAGATGCGCGACGAAGGCCGGCCGCACCTTCACGAGCAGCGCCTTCAGTTCCTCGTTCTTCGCGCTCGGAATGAGCGTCTTGTCGAGCGCGTCGATCACGTTTTCATGATAGGTGACCTCGTGATCGATATAGGCCTTATCGAAGCTGGCACCCGAAAGTGTCTTCAGTTTGGCGATGTTCTGGTCGCCGCCCTGCTTGAGGTTCTGACTCGTCGGATTGTCCTCGGGGGTCACGTTGAGCTTCTTCACGAGATCCGTCGCGGCCTTGTTGACGCCGGTGTGATCGGTGACCATTTGCTGCGCGAACGCCTTCACGTCCTTCGATTTGGTTTTGGATTCCGCGAGCTTGCCCGCGTCGATATCGACCTGATTTGCGGTCACGACGATCGCGGCAATCTGCGGATCGCTCGGTCCGGCGCCTTGCGCGCTGGACGCGATGCTCGCTAACGCGAGCGTTGCCGCCAGCACTGTGTGGATGATGAGCTTCATCTGACATCTCCCCATATTCCGTTGCGGATATGGGATTGGATGTCACGTCGGAGAAGCGCGTTCCCGATCGGCCAGGAACGCGCCCGGAATGCGCGCGCCACGTTGCCGCGTGACGCGCAAAACCACCGCACACTACATCGCGATCACCTTGCCGGGGTTCAGGATATTGTGCGGATCGAGCGCAACCTTGATCGCCTTCATCGCCGCGAGTTCGGCCGGCGAGCGCGACATGCCGAGCACGCCCAGCTTTTCCTCGCCGATCCCATGCTCGGCCGATACCGAGCCGCCCATTTCCCCGGTGAGTTCATAGACGACGCGCTTGACCTCGTCGATGTCCGCGTCGGTCCAGCCGGGTTCCTGCGCCACCACGTGCAGATTGCCGTCGCCGAGATGCCCGTACACGAGGATCGTCGCTTGCGGCCAGCGCGCGCGCAGCCGCTCGTCGCAACGCTGCGCCGCATCGCCCGCCTGCGCGACCGCGAAGCTGATGTCGAACGAGATGCGTCCCGGGATCAGGCGCGGATATTCGGCCGGCGCGTCGCGAATCGCCCAGAACGCCGCGGCGTCCGCGTCCGATTGCGCGAGCGCGGCATCGGAGATCACGCCCGCGTCGAGCATGTCGGCGAGAAAGTCCTCGAACGCCGCCGACTGCCGCTCCGGGTCCGCGCCGCAAGTCTCCAGCAATACGTAGTAAGCGTGATCGCTGCCGAGCGGCACGCGCAGTTCGGGCAGGCGTTCCCGCACGAAATCGCAATAGCTGGGCCACATGACTTCGAACGCGGACACGCCGGCCGGCAGCCGTTCCTGCGCGCGGCCGAGCAGCGTGGTCACCGCCTCGTAATCCGGCATGCCGCACCATGCGGTCGAGATTGCGCGCGGTTTGGCGCGCAGGCGCAGCACCGCGCGCGTGATGACCCCGAGCGTGCCTTCGCTGCCGGTCAGCAGGTTGCGCAGGTCGTAGCCGGTATTGTTCTTGATCATCTTGCGCTCGCCGCCGATCACGCTGCCGTCGGCGAGCACCGCTTCCACGTCGAGCACCTGGTCGCGCATCATGCCGTAGCGGATCACGCGATTGCCGCCCGCATTGGTCGCGATGTTGCCGCCGATCGTGCAGCTGCCGCGCGCGCCGAGGTCGAGCGCGAACATGAAGCCGGCGTGATCGGCCGCTTCCTGCACCACCTGCAGCGGCGTGCCCGCGAACACGGTGATCGTCGCGCTGACCGGATCGATGTCGATGACGCCGGTCATCCGCTCGACGCTCAGCGCAACCTCGCCGCCGAGCACGCAGGCGCCGCCCGCATGCCCGGTCATGCCGCCTTGCGTGACGACCGGCTGGCGGAATTGATGACAGATCCTGAGCGCGGTGGCGACTTCTTCGGTCGTGCGCGGGCGGATCAGCGCGATCGGATCGGTCGATGGCGTGCCGCTCCAGTCGGCGAACTGCCGCCCGCCAAATTCGGCCGGCAGACTCACGATGTCCGCGCCGAGCGCTTCGCGCAGCGCGGCGACGGCTTCGTTACCGCGGGTCGCGACGTTCGGTTCTTGCTGCATCAGATATCTCCAGTTCGTCAGACGGACAAAGCCGCTGCACGCGCCTGCACGGTTTGCGTTTGCGCTTGCGATTGAGATTGCACGCGCGGCAGCGGCGCCTGCTGCCCTGGCCAACGCAGATAACTACGGTCCAGCCCGGCGATATCGCAGCAACCGAGCAAGCCGAGCGCCCGGTCGATCTCGGTCTGCAGAATCTCGATGGCCCGCTCGGCGCCCGGCTGACCGCCCGCGCTCAGACCGTAGGTGGTCGCGCGTCCGAGCAATACCGCATCGGCGCCCAGCGCGACCGCCTTCAGGATCTCGGAGCCGCGGCGAAATCCGCCGTCGAGCATCACGCACAGCTTACCCCCAACCTGCTCGACGACTTCGGGCAGCACGTCCATCGCCGATACCGCGCTGTCGAGTTGCCGCCCGCCGTGGTTCGACAGCACGATGCCGTCGACGCCGGCCTCCAGAGCCTTCAGCGCATCGGGCGCACCCAGCACGCCTTTGACGATCAGCCGACGCGGCCACAGATCGCGCAGCCAGCGGATATCGTCCCACGACAACGACGGGTCGAGTTCGCGGCCCAGTGTGATCGTCGCGCCCTTCACGCTGTCCTGCCCCGGCGGCAGCAGGTCGCCGAGATTGGCGAAGCGCGGCATGCCGTTCGGCCACAGCACGTTGGCCATCCAGCTCGGATGGCGCAGCACGTCGAACTTGTTGCGCCAGTCGAGTTTCAGCGGCTCGATGTAGTTGCGCAGGTCCCATTCGCGTTTGCCGAACACCGCGCTGTCGGTCGTGACGACCAGCGCCTCGATGCCCGCGGCGTTCGCGCGCCGCGCCAGCTTCGCGAGAGATTCGCGCGTGCGGTACATGTAGACCTGCATCCACACGCGACCGCCCGCGCGCTGCACGACGTCCTCCAGCGAGATCGTCGACACGTTGCTCAGCACGAACGGAATGCCGGCCGCTGCCGCCGCACTGGCCAGCTTGACGTCGCCTTCGCGAAACATCAGGCCGCTATAGCCGGTCGGGCCGATCATGAACGGCGACGCGCTGCGCTCGCCGAACAGCGTCACGCTCTGATTGCGCTTTTCGACGTTCACCAGCGTGCGCGGCAGAAAAGCGATTTCGCGGAACACGTCGCGGTTGCGCCGCAGTGTGGCTTCGTCTTCGGCGCCGCCCTCGACATACTCGAAACAGAAATTCGGCAGACGCTTGCGGGCCATCGCGCGCAGATCATCGATGCTGTGCGCGCGCTTCACGTCGCGGCCTGAATAAAGGCGGCGTTCCAATTACATCCTCCAGTGCGTGATTTATTCGCTTGTTTGCTTGTGTCGCTGCAATGCAGCCGTTCAGGTCACCACGCCGACTTGCCACGGCACGAACTCGCTCTGCCCGTAGCCGTGCAGCTCGCTCTTGGTGCGCGTACCCGACGCGCAGTCGAGCATCATGCGGAAGATCGCTTCGCCGAGTTCATCGATGCTCGCGCTGCCGTCGATCACCCCGCCGCAATTGATATCGATGTCGTCCTGCTGGCGCTCCCACAACGCGGTGTTGGTCGCCAGCTTCAACGACGGCGACGGCGCACAGCCGTAGGCGGAGCCGCGCCCGGTCGTGAAGCAGATCAGGTTCGCGCCCGAGGCGACCTGTCCCGTCGCGGAAACCGGGTCGTAGCCGGGTGAATCCATGAACACGAAGCCCTTCGCGGCGATCGGTTGAGCGTATTCGTAGACGTCGACCAGATTCGTCGTGCCGCCCTTCGCGACCGCGCCGAGCGATTTTTCGAGGATCGTCGTCAGACCGCCCACCTTGTTGCCCGCCGATGGGTTGTTGTCCATCGCGCCGCCATTGCGCGCGCAGTAGTCCTGCCACCACGCGATGCGCGCGAGCAGTTTGTCGCCGACCGCCGCGCTCACCGCGCGGCGCGTCAGCAGATGTTCCGCGCCGTAGATTTCCGGCGTTTCCGACAGGATCGCGGTACCGCCATGCCGCACGAGCCGATCCACCGCGGCGCCGAGCGCCGGATTCGCGGAGATGCCCGAGTAGCCGTCCGAGCCGCCGCATTGCAGACCAACGCACAGATGCGACGCCGGCACCGGCACGCGCTGCACACGGTTCGCGTCGGCGAGCATCTCGCGCACCATCGCGATACCGCGTTCGATCGTCTTGCGCGTGCCGCCGCTGTCCTGGATCGTGAAGCTGCGCAGCTTCGTCGTGCTGGCGTCGAGGCCGCCCGCCGCGAGCACGCCGTCGATCTGATTCGTCTCGCAGCCCAGCCCGACGACCAGCACCGACGCGAAGTTCGGATGCACCGCGTAGCCGGCGAGCGTGCGACGCAGAATCGCAATGCCCTCGCCTTGCATGTCGATGCCGCAGCCGAGCCCGTGCGTCAGAGCGATCACCCCGTCGACGTTCGGATAGTCGGCGAGCGCGTCGGGACGCACGTCGCGCCGGAAATGATCGGCAATCGCGCGCGCAACCGTCGCCGAGCAGTTCACACTGGTCAGAATGCCGATGTAATTGCGCGTCGCGATGCGGCCGTCGTCGCGACGAATCCCCATGAAATGCGCGGGTTCATCGACGTAGACGGTCGGCTGCGCATCGGCGCCGAACGCGTGCTCGCGCGCGAACTCGGACATGCCGAGATTGTGCGTATGAACATGCTGGCCGCGCGCGATCGCCTCGCGCGCTACGCCGATGATCTGGTTGTAGCGCTTGACCGGCTCGCCGCGCGCGATGTCGCGCGTCGCGATCTTGTGCCCCGGTGGAATCAGCCCGGCGACCACCAGTTGTTCCGCGTCGATGCGCGTGCCCGGCAACAACTGCCGGGTGGCGATGATGACGTCGTCGGCGGGATGCAGGCGAATGATCGGGCACCCGCGGCTAGCTTGAGTCGACATGAAAAGCCTCGAAGACAGGGTTATCGGTAAGCGTTCAAACAGAATACGTCAGATCGTGGAGCCCACGCCCTTGGGCAGATCGCGGCTGTCCGATTCCAGCGACAGCGGCTCGATGCGTCCCACGATGAAAAGATAGCTGAACGCGCCAAGGAAGCAGAAGCCGCCCGAGACGACGAGCGGAATCGTGAACGAGCCCTTCGACATCGCCACCATCACGCCGGTGAACGTGGTGATCACGATCCCCGCCAGATTCGACGCGAAGTTCTGGATGCCGCCGATCGACGCGACGTGGCGCGGCGTCGGCGCGACGTCGCCGGGCAGCGACCAGATGCTCGCCGCGGCGAACGCGAGGCTGCCGTACGCGATGCCGAAGAACGCGAGCATCAGATACGTGTTCTCCGTGAACGCCGACAACGTGATCACCGACGACAACAGCATGCCGCCGACCATGCAGGTCTTGCGCGCGGCCGTCAGGCTCCAGCCGCGCCGGAACAGCGCGTCGGACACGAAGCCGCCGAGCCAGCCGCCCGGAATCGCGATCAACGCCGGAATCATGCCGAGCGTGCCGAGCGATTTCAGCGAGAAGCCACGGGTCTCCACGAGGTAGCTCGGAAACCACGTAATGAAGAAATAGATCACGAAGTTCAGGCAGAAGAAGCCGAGCATCATGCCCCACAGCGTGCGGTGGCGAAACAGCGACGCCCATGTCACCTTCTCCGCGCTCACCTGAGCCGCGGGAGTCGCTTCGAGTGCGACGGCCATCTCGTCTTGCACCGGATTGCGATAGATCACGAACCAGCCGACGATCCAGACCGCGCCGAGCAAGCCGGTAAGAACAAAAGCCGCCTTCCAGCCGAGCGTGCTGATGATCAGCGCAACCACTGGAATCGACAGTGCCGAGCCGACCCGCGAGCCGCTATCGAAGATGCTCGTCGCGAGCGCACGTTCCTTGGGCTGGAACCATTGGCTCACGAGCTTCGTGCAGGACGGATACGCGCCCGCCTCGCCGACGCCGAGCAACAGGCGGCAGCCGAACATGCCCGCGACGCTGGTCGTGACCGCGGTCGCCGCGGTAAACATCGACCACCAGCCGACCGCGAGCGGCAGCGCGATGCGCGCGCCAACTCGATCGACGAACCAGCCGAACGGCATCTGCATGAACGCGTAGGTCCAGAAGAAGCCGCTCAGGATGAAGCCCATCTCGGCGGGGCCGATGCCGAGCGCCTTTTCGATTTGCGGCGCGGCGACCGCGAGATTCGCACGATCGATGTAGTTCACCGCGATCGCGAGAAAGCACAGAAAAATCACTACCCAACGCATTTTCTTCATGAAACTGTCTCCTGCTAGCCAGGCTAAGCCTATGTTTAGATGAACCTTGCGACCTCGTGAGCCGCCGGTGTACTGCGGGGTCGACTACCCGATTTACTGCGGAGTTGCGGCCCGCGCCTTTAGCCGCGCTGCACGCACGCGGCAAGCGCCGCGTTCAGACGCGGTTGCTCGACACGCACGTCGAGCTCGCGCGCGAGTTCGATCACCGGCCTGAAGCGCCGCTCTTTCTTTTGCTCGTGATTGCGCGCGATGTCGGCGAGGCGATGATCGAGGAACGGGTTTTCGAAGCGCTCGCGCACGTCGTCGAGATAGGCGCGCGCGTCGCTGCCCTGACCGAGCGCATCGAAGACCGGCAGGACCTCGTCGCGCCACAGCGATTCGAGATCGGCGCGCAACAGCGGATCGCGCATCGCGTGCAGCACGTTCTCGTCGGGATCGCGCGCGTCGGCCTGCCAGCGCTCGGCGAGCCACGTATGCCCGAGATTCAGCAGCAACAGCTTCAGGCGTTCGTAGTGCAACAGATCGTCGGTGACGATCATCGCTTCGTGCTCGCACGGCAGCACCATGCCGGCACGCCGCTCGATCGCCCACAACGCGTAGGGTTCGGCAATCGCGCCGACCGGCCGGATCGGCTCGGATACGATGCGGTCCACCAGCGAATTGACCCAGACGCAGGTGTGCTCGATGTAGCGCACGAACTCGGTCCCGGCGCCCCACTCGCGCGCGATATCGGCGACGAGACCACGCAGCGTGTCGCCGTTGCCCGATACGAGTTCGCATGGCAGCAGCGTCAGCGGCGCGGCGCCGGCATTGAAGCGCGCGTGCAGCAGTACCACGAGCTTCGCCGCGAATCCGCGCGGCACGCTCTTGTCGTTGTGCAATAGCTCGGCGGTGTCTTCGGCGAAACACTCGTAGCCTCGATCGCCGGTGTTAGAGATCACCACGCGCGCGTCGCGCGCAAAGCGCTCCACCACCGTCGGCCAATCGGTATTCGCGTTCAATGCCTCGCTGATCGCATGACAATGCGTGGTCGTATCGATCACCGCTTCGCGGCGCAGACCGCGAATGCGCACCTCGTACTGCCGGTGCGCGCGTAACGCGTCGATGCGCGCGAGGCTCTTGGGGTTGGCCGTCGTCTGCACGACGGTCACGTGTCCCAGCGCGCGGCCCGCGTCGAGCGCCGCCGATACGAACAGATCCGCGTGCGCCTGCAGAAAGCGACTCGTGCCGAATTGAAGAATCGGGTTGCCCATCGTCCGTTGTCCCCGCTCGCTCAACAGGCCACCAGCGCCTTGATGACGCCGGCATCCGGTTTCAGCAGCTTGGGGAATTCGCCCGGCAGATTGGCGAGTTCGACCACGTGCGTATTGAGCGCGGCCGTCGGAATCTTGCCGGCGCGCATCGCTTCGAGCACCGTTTCGAAGTCGGCGACGGTCGCATTGCGGCTCGCGAGCAAGGTCGTCTCGCGCTTGTGGAACTCCGGATCGGCAAACGAAATGCGCTCGCTGACGATCGACACCAGCACGTACTTGCCGCCATGCGCGACGAACTGCAGCCCGCGCTCCATCGCCTTCACGTTGCCGGTCGCGTCGAACACCACGTCGAAGAACTCGTTGTCGGTCAGCGCCGCGAGTTGGGCGGCATCGGTCGCGGCGTCGGTGGTGTCGAGCAGCACCGTGTGATCCGCCTGCAATGCGCCCGCGCACACGGACAGACGGTCCGCGCGGCCGTCGAGCACGCTGACCTCGCCGCCGCGCAGCTTCGCGAAGATCGTCGCGGCCATGCCGATCGGCCCAGCACCGACTACCAGCACACGCTGCCCGGCTTGCACGTCGGCGCGCGCGACCGCGTGTGCGCCGATCGCCAGGAATTCGAGCATCGCGGCCTGGTCGAGCGTCACGCCGTCGGCCTTGAAGACGAACGCCTGCGGCACCGCGAGGTACTCGGTCATGCCGCCGTCGGTATGGACGCCGAGCACGCGGATGTTCACGCAGCAGTTGCCCTTGCCCGCGCGGCAGGCCACGCAGCGCCCGCACGACAGATATGGCATCACGTACACCTGGTCGCCGGCCGCGACGCGCGCACCGGCCGGCGCCGCTTCGACGATGCCGGCAAGCTCGTGCCCCATCACGCGCGGATACGACAGATACGGCTGATTGCCGGTGAAGATATGGAAGTCGGTGCCGCAGATGCCGACTCGCCGGATGCGGATCAGCACATCGTCAGGGCCGGCGTCCGGCATCGCGCGTTCAGCTAGCGCGAGCTGGCCGGGTTGTTCGCAAATGACTGTCTTCATCGTCGTGGAGGAATTGTTCGGGTATCGGGGAGTGGAGCGACCCGCAGGTCTACTCGTTTGACGCCTGCGTGGCGTCGATCTGGCCTTACCAATTTGCAAAATTAACCGCACGTGCGATACTGGTCAAGCCAATTTGCACGGAGTTGGGGGAAACCCCGAACGCTGTCAGCGCGCCGCCGGGCGCGCGCGATTTGCGCGCAGGGCGCTTCGATCTACAATCGGCGCTCGCCTTATCGGGCTTGCACAAGCTCCATTGCCGGGAATCGTTTCGTGAACACCAAACCTGCCGACACTCGCCGCCTCTATCTTCAGATCGCGGAAAAATTGCGCGATCTGATCGCTCAGCCGGAGTTCGCGCCGAACGGCCGCCTGCCGCCCGAGCGCGCGCTGGCGGAGACGCTCGGCGTATCGCGGCCGTCGGTGCGCGAGGCTCTGGTCGCGCTCGAACTGGAAGGGCTCGTCGAGATTCGCATGGGCTCGGGCGTCTATCTGTGCACGACGCCGCCCGCGCAGCGTGATGCGTCGCTGCCGCAGGCCGAACTCGGCGATAGCCTGCTCGACATCCTCGGCGCGCGCTGCCTGATCGAAGGCTCGATCATCGCGAGCGTCGCACCGTTCTGCAAACCGAAAGACCTGAAAATGCTGCGCGCGATCTACAACGAGATGGAGCGCGAAGTGAAGGCCGGCAGAATTCCGGTCGCGGCCGATCGCGCGTTCCATCTCGCGATCGCGCAGATGTCCGGCAACGAAGTGCTGGTGCGCACCGTCAGCTCGCTATTCGATGCGCGGCATAGTCCGCTGTCGGAGAAGCTGCGCGGCCACTTCGAAAACGAAACGACGTGGGGCGCCGTGCCTGAAGAACATCTGGTGATTCTGGAAGCGCTGGAAGCGCATGATCCGCTGCAGGCGCAGGCGGCGATGCAGCGCCACTTGAAGCTGTCGTTGGAGCGGGTGATCACTGGCGGGCAGCGCACGACTTAGGCGCCGCTGCCGGGATACGACGACGTCAGGCCTCGGTGGCCCGATCTGTATTTGATTGGATAGCTTGTGAGCGACGCTGCCCTGAAGCGGCAATAGGTCAACTCGCGGCAGTCAAACGCGCATTCACGGCCGCCAGCACTTCTTCGAGCGTCTCCTCCATTACCTTCGACAAATCGTCGAGATGCGGAGCCGGTGCGGCGCCACGTGGCGTGATCTTCAGCGTATAGAAAGGCATCGCGTGCTCGAAGCGGCGCAGGATCAGATTCGAGTCGAGAAAGTCGTACGCCGACACCGGATGCAGCAAACCGATGCCAAGACCTTCCTTGACCATCGTCGCGATGTTGACCGAATACGGCGCGATCGCCACCACCTGCGATTGCAGCTGACCGGTCGCGAACACCTGATCCATGCCCCAGCGCACGAGGTCGGGCAAGTCGTACGACACGATCGGCTGATTCCGCAGATCGGCCACCTTGATGACCTTGCGCTTGCCCAGCGGATGACCGGCCGGCAACGCGCAGATCGCATCGAGCTGCGCGAACGCGGTCGAATCGGTGCCGGTCACGTCGACCGTATTCGTGACGAGGCCGAGCGCGAGTTGGCGCGACACCACCTGATCGCGAATCAGCGACGACGCCCCGGTCGTCAACGCAATCTGCACGGCCGGATGCCGGCGATGAAAGTTCGCGACCACGCGCGCGAAGTAGCCGAGCCCGAACGACACGACCGAACCCACGCGAATCACCGCGGTCGACGGATTGCGCAAGCTCAGCGCGAACTCGCGGATGTTGTTCAGCCCCGCATAACGCCGCTCGACTTCCTCGAACAGCGCCAACGCTTCAACGGTCGGTTCGAGCCGTCCGCGGCTGCGATCGAACAGCGTCAGACTGGTCAAGCGCTCCAGGTCGGTAATCAGACGGCTGATGCCCGACTGCGAAGTGCCGATGACCTGCGCGGCGCGCGTCGTCGTGCGGGTGAGCATCAGCGCCCTGAATGCGTCGATGTGCCGAAAGTCCATCCGTTCTCTCCGGATTGCATGGGCCGCCGGCGCCCCCCGCTGTCAACCGCGCTCGCACGGCAGCGCTGCGCATGTCACGCCGGCAAATCAAAGGCATGGATTTTACCGGCCTTCATCACGACCGGAATGCGCTCGCCCTGCCCCAGCAGACAGTCGAGCGACGCAAGCGGATTGCCGTCGACAACCAGCATGTCGGCGTGCGCGCCTGCCGTGATCTGCCCGAGCTGCCCGACCTGGCCGAGCACCTGCGCGCCGACCACCGTCGCGCTACGCAGGATCTCGAGCGGCGACAGCACTTCGCTGCGCAGGCGGAATTCATCGCTTTGCAGACGCTGCGATTCGCCGAGCAGATCGCTGCCGAAGCCCATCGGCACCCCTGCCGAGCGGAAGATTTCGAGCGAATGCAAGCCCGCCTGACGCACGCTCTCGATCTTCGCAACGCTGTCTGCCGGCAGGCCGAGCGCTTCGCCTTCGTTCGCGAGCGCGTCGTAGGTGACGAGCGTCGGCACCGCGAACGCGCCGTGCTCGGCCATCACGCGCGCCGCCGCTTCGTCGACCAGATTGCCGTGCTCGATCGTGCGGACCCCGCAGCGGACCGCGCGCGCGATCGCCTCGGCCGTGTACGCATGCGCGAGCACGTAGGTGCCGCGCGCCCGCGCCTCGTCGACGATCGCCCTGATCTCGTCTTCCGAATAGCCCCATGCGCCGACCGGATCGGTGGGCGACGCGACACCGCCCGAGGCCATGATCTTGATCTGGTCGGCGCCCATCTGCAGCTCTTCACGCACCGCGCGACGCACGGCATCGACGCCGTCGGCGACACGCGATATCGCGCCGACGCGCGCGCAACACGCGCATGGACTATCGGTGCCGATGTAGTCGCTGCGGCCGCGCATGTCGCCGTGTCCGCCGGTCTGGCTGATCGCGCGGCCCGACACGAAGAGCCGCGGACCTTCGGCGAGCCCCTGTTCCAAAGCCTGCTTGAGCGCGAAGCCCGCGCCGCCCGCATCGCGCACCGTCGTAAAGCCGCGTCTGAGCATGCCTTGCAACAGCGGCAACGACTTCAGCGTGACCAGCACGTTCGGCAGGTTCACCTGTGCCGCGAGATTGAGCTGCGTCGCGTGCACGTGCACGTGCAGATCGATCAGGCCAGGCATCAGCGTCTTGCCGCGCACGTCGATTTCGCGCGCGGACGTGATACGGATCGGCCGATCCGAGACTTCCTTGATGCGTCCGTTTTCCACCAGCACCGCGTGGTCGTCGCGCAACTCGCCGGCAACCGGATCGAGCAGCGCGCAGTGCGAGAACAGAATCGACTCCATCATCTCTCCTCCCGGTTCACAGCCGGGTCCTCTTCAACGTTGAAGGGTGTCGCGAGCCGCGCGACTCAATCGATGGTCGCGTGCGCGAGCGTGCGCGGGGTCTTCGTCAGCAGCTCGGGGGTGGGGCCGGTCACGACCGAATCGTCGAGCCGGAAGCCGCCGAGGCCGTACACATAGATGCCAGGCTCCGCCGAGTAGACTTCGTTGTCGAGCAGCGCGCGGTGATTGAATGCCATGTCGTCCGGATACTCGTGACCGATGATGCCCATGCCATGCCCGGTGCGATGCCGGATGTACTTCGCGCAGCCGGCCTGCTCGATCACAGCCTGCGCGGCCGCGTCGATACCCGAAACGGGCTGGCCGGTGACGGCCGCCGCGACCGCCGCCTCGTTGGCCGCGCGCGCGACCTCATGAAAACGCGCCTGCTCGGCGCTCGGCTTGCCGCAGAACCACGTGCGCTCGTTCTCGATCACGAGACCGTTCAAACGCGGAATCACGATATTGACGAGACCGTCGCCCGCCTTGATCTTCGCGCCGCACGACGCCCCGTCGCCATGCGGCGACGCCGATGCCGGTCCCGACAGGGTCCAGCAACGCATCACTTCGAGGTTCTCGCCGGGAAAGCGGCGTGCGCCTTCGGTCACCATCAGCGCGGCCATCTGATAGTCGAGTTCCTGCACGAGCCGTCCGGGGCGGATGTTCTCGCGATATTGGTCCTGCACCCAATCGGCGAGACTCGCGGCTGCCCGCATCACGGTGATCTCCTCCAGGTGCTTGACCCAGCGCAACGAGCGCAGCTCGGCGAGCATCGGCAGAAACTTCGCGTCCGGCAACAGCGACGCCGCACGGCCGAGCGGACCACCCGCGGCCTCGACGCCGATTCGCGATGCGCCAAGCCCGGCGGCGCGCAAACGCGCGGCGATCAGCTCCGGGACTTCCGCGAGCAGCGGCTGCCGCTCGATCACGCGCGGATGCTCGGAATAGAACGAAATGTCGTCGAGCCATAGATGCCCGCGCTCGCGCGCCATCATCACGTGATGCGTCGACAGCTCGTTCATGATCGCAAACGGCTCGCCCGACAGCGGCACGCACACCGCGATCGGCCGCTCCCAGGTCTGCACGTCGACATGGAAATTGGTCGCAAACTGGAAGAAGTCGGCGGACGTAAAGATCAGTGCATCGACCCGCTGACGTTCCATCAGCTTTTGCATCAGGTCGTGACGGTAAGCGCGAGTCTTTTCGGTGAGGGTCGGCATCTGTGATTCCTTCAGAAAGTCAATTGAAGAGAGGCGCATCCCACACACGAGCCCGCGGCGCGCCCTGCCAGTTCAGGTCATCATCGTCTTCGCGTAGCGGCGCTGGATGATCCAGTGCGACAACAGCGCCAGCGCAAACGTGACGACCATCGATACGAGCGACAGCACGGCCCCGAACGGCCAGTTGTTGGCCTTGGCGATCTGGTCGTAGATCGCCGGCGTCATCATCGTGATGCCGGTGCCGCCGAGCAGAACCGGTGTCGCGTATGCGTTCATGCACAGAATGAACACGAGCATCGTGCCGGCCGCGACGCCGGGCGCAGCGATCGGCAACACGACGCGCGCAAGCGTCTGGGCGAAGCTCGCGCCGAGATTGCGCGCAGCTTCCTCGATCGAAAAATCGAGGCCTTCGAGTACGCTCTGCAACGTCAGGATCATGTACGGCAACACCACGGCGGTGGTGCCGGCCACCACCGCGAACGGCGTATACAGCAGCCGCACCGGTTGATCGACGACGCCGAGCGCGATCAGCGTCGCATTGACGAAACCCGCGTTGCCAAGCATGACCATCCAACCCGCCGCGCGCACGACGTTGCCGACCAGCAGCGGAAACACCAGCAGCATCACCAGCTGGCTCTTGTAGCGGCTCTGCGTTTTAGCGAGCACATAGGCGACCGGAAAACCGAGCACGAGCGACAGCGCCGTGCACAGCGCGGCCACCTTGATCGTGGTCCACAGCACCGCGTGGTAGTACGGATCGGTCAGAAACTGGACGTAGTTCTCGAGCGTGAACGCCGCCTGCATCATCTGGACCGAGTCGAAATGATTGAAGCTGTAGCGCACCAGTTGCACGCCTGGCAGCACGATCACGAATAGCACGACCAACACTGCAGGCGTTGCGAGCAGGCCCCCGGTGAAGTCGCGGCGCCGCGGCGCGGCGTTCAGTGCGCTCGTCGTCATGGTTCAAAGTCCCGGCTTGAATTCCTTGTTCCAGAAGTCGAGCAGCGCCGGTTTTTCCGCGGTGAAGCGCGCGTAGTCGACTTTCACCAGACGATCGAGTTCGGCATTGGTGAAGCCGACGCTCTGTTGCAGCGTCGGCGGCAAGGCCGCATCGGTGACGGTCGGCGCATAGCCCATCGTCTCGGCGAAGCCGACCTGCGCGCGCGCATCCAGCATCGCGTTCAGGTAGTTGAAGCCGCACGCACGCGATGGGGCATTCTTCGCCACGGCGGCTTCGAACGTGACCGGCACGCCGCCCTCTTTCGGGAATACGTAGTCGACCGGCACGCCGCCTTTTTTCCACTGCAACGCGCGCGCTTTCCACATGCAGGTCATCCAGATTTCGCCGCTTTTCAGCGCCGCCGCGACCGCTTCGTTCGACGGATAGACCTTCGGCTGCTGCTTGCGCACCTCGCGCAGAAACTGGATACCGGCCGTCGTGTCGCCATTGTGCTGACCGGCCGCGAGTGAGGACTGCAGCACGTTGAAGTTGTACAGAATGTCGGAAAAGCCCACCCGTCCCTTCAGTTTCGGATCGAGCGCGACCGCGAACGAGTCGGGCTTCGCCTGAAACTTCTCCGGGTTATAGACGATCACCATCGCACTGAAGATGTGCGGAATCGAATACGGGCGGCGCAGCGCTTCGATCGTGCGCGCCGAGTTCGGCACCAGTTTCGTGTCGAGCGGTTCGAGCACGCCCGAACGGTTGACGTCGAACATGTCGATGTCGGCGAGACAGGCGACGTCGAGCGAACCGTGACGCGACATCTTCTCCGCGCGCAGCTTCGTCATGCGGCCGATCTGATCCGCCGAGTCGTAGGTGACGCGACCGCCGGCCGCCGCGATGATCGGCTTGCCGATGTTCTGCTCGAGCAGGTTCAGATAATCGCCGCCCCACGTGCCGACGACGACACTGGGACAAGCGTCGGCTGCCAATGCCGCGCGCGGATCGAAGCCGAGCGTGGGTGCGACGAGCAGACCGGATGCAGCTTTCAGAAACGTGCGGCGCGTGATGGGATGGCTCATTTGATGGTCCTTCAGGCGGAAAAAAGCAGGCAATCTTCGGTTCTGAAGCACGCGTGCAGCGTGTCGCCCGGCGACCATCCGCCGGCACCCGCATGCGCGGTGTTCGGCACGAGCGCGACGAGGCTCTGGCCACGCTCGCTCGTGAGGCGTAATTCGACGGTTGCGCCGAGATAGATCCGGTCGGCGAGCCGGACCGGAATCGATACTTCGCTGTGCTCGGGCGCCGCGGCGAGACGCAGGCGCTCCGGGCGAATGCCGAGCGTGTTGGCCCTGGGCGCGGCGGCGCTCAGCGCGATCTTTTCGCCGTTCGCCGTGATGAACTGGCCGTTGTCGACGTGGCCCGCGAGGAAATTCATGCGCCCCAGAAAGCTCGCGACGAACGGATTCGCGGGCCGCTCGTACAACTCGTCCGCGCTGCCGATCTGCTGCACGCGTCCGTCGTGCATCACGGCGACGCGGTCCGCCATCGCGAGTGCTTCCTCCTGATCGTGCGTGACGAAGATCGTCGTGAGACCGAGACGCTGCTGGAGTGCGCGGATTTCTTCGCGAACCTCGACGCGCAGCTTCGCGTCGAGATTCGACAACGGTTCGTCGAGCAGAAACACGTCGGGCCGGATCGCGAGCGCGCGCGCAATCGCGACGCGCTGCTGCTGCCCACCGGACAACTGCCGCGGATAGCGTTCGGCGA
The DNA here is from genome assembly GCF_046543485.1 of Paraburkholderia sp. EG304. Classification (NCBI taxonomy): domain Bacteria; kingdom Pseudomonadati; phylum Pseudomonadota; class Betaproteobacteria; order Burkholderiales; family Burkholderiaceae; genus Paraburkholderia; species Paraburkholderia sp. EG304. The sequence continues at coordinate 19,269 of NZ_JBKGUA010000054.1, forward strand.
GCGACGTCAGCCGCACCATGTCGAGCGCCTCGCGAATGCGCGTGTCGCGCTCGGCTTTTGGCACGCGCCGCATTTCCAGACCGAACGCGACGTTCTGCGCGACGGTCATGTGCGGAAACAACGCATAGCGCTGAAACACCATGCCTGTATTGCGCTTGTCGGGCGCGAGCCGCGTGACCTCGGTATTGCCGATCCAGATTTCGCCGTCGCTCGGCTCGACGAAGCCCGCCACCATGCGCAGCGTCGTCGTCTTGCCGCAGCCGCTCGGGCCGAGGAAAGCGACCAGCTCGCCCTCGGCGATATCGAACGACACGTCGGCGACCGCGGTCGTCGCACCGTACTGCTTGCGCAGATTGCGCAGGGATACCTGAGCCATATTCAGATCACCTTGCCGAGCTTCACGAATCGATCGGTGATCAGCATCACGATGCCGAGCAGCACGATCTGCGCGGCCGATACCGCCGCGATGGTTGGGTCGAGATTGAATTCGAGGTACTGCATGATCGCGATCGGCAACGTCGTCTTGCCGGGGCCGACGAGCGGCAAGGTCATCTCGAGGTTCTCGAACGAGACGATGAAGCCGAACAGCGTGGACGCGACGATCGCCGGCCGCAGCATCGGCAACGTGACGCGCCACAGCGTGCGCCACGCGCCGGCGCCGAGATTGCGCGCGGCCTCCTCGACGGTGGTGTCGATCTGGCTCAGGCTCGCGGTGACGAGCCGGATCGTCCAGGGGATCGTCAGGCAGATATGCGCGAGCAGCAGGCCGCCGAAGGTGCCGACGATGTCGGTATCGAGCGCATTTTCGGCGCGCAGATAGAACAGATAAGTCGCAATCCCAGCGACGATGCCAGGCACGACTAGTGGGAGCAGCAGCGTGTTGCCGACGAGGCGCCGCCCAGGAAACCGGTAGCGCGCCAGTGCGAGCGAGGCGGCCACGCCGAGCACCACGCCGCCGAGCGCCGCGCCCGCCGCGAGCTTCAGCGACAGCACGAAGCCATTCGCGAACGCGTCGTTACGCCATGCATTGACGTACCACGACAGCGTGTAGCCGGATGGCGGAAACGTGATGATCGCGTCCTTGAAGAAGCTCAGCCAGATCACGAAGATCAGCGGGCTCAGCATGAACAGATAGATGAGCGCGACGCCCGCCCTGACGAACCATTTCGCCGGGGCCAGACGTGGGCGGGACAAAGCGTGCGCGGAGACGATGCTGCTACGTTCGATCGGAACCTGCGTCACCGCGCTTTCTCCCTGGTCAGGATTACACGTTGGGGTGTGTCCGGCGGGGTGGCGACCTCAGGCCATCCCAGTTCCGCCTCGGCCGGCTGCAATGTAAATTTGCATAGCCTTGCGAACTGCGATTCGCAGTAGCATGAATAAAATAAGGAGCAAAGCGGGTTCGGGCCAGACGCGCGCTGGGGTTTACGCGGGCGCTGGCCGCCTAGGGATGGGGTGTTTTCGCCGCAATGGCAAACCTGTCGAGCGTCGACGCGGCTCGTATCAGGGCGCCGCCTCGGCCCGTACGCTGCGCGATTTCACGCGCCAGTTCGCGAGCGCGCCGAGCGCCATCAGCACGCTGGTGCCGAGAAACACCGCGCGCATGCCGACATGTCCGCCGACGAAACCGCCCAGCAGCGGGCCGGCCACCTGGCCCGCGTACTGCGACGACACCGAGTAGCCGAGAATCGCGCCAGTCACGCTCGCCGGCACGTTGTGGCGGATCACACTCGCGATGCACGGCAACAGGCCGCCGAGTGCGATCCCCATCAGGAAACGCAGCACGATCAGCTGCCAGCTCGCGGTGACGAACGCCTGCGGCACGAGCAACACCGCCGATACCGCGAGGCAGCCGACGATCACGTTCCAGTGCCCGACGCGATCGGCGAACCTGCCGAGGCGCGACGACGAGATCACGCTGCCGAGCGCCGCGCCGGACATGACGAAGCCCGCGACCATCGTCACGCTTTGAGGCTTCGTGAGCTGGGCGACGTAGACGGTGATGATCGGTTCGATCGACATGTTCGCGACCATCAGCAGCAGGCCGGTGGCAAGCATCGCGATGGCTGGCCGCTTGTCGTCGACCGAGGCCCACGCGCCCTTCTTCGACGCGCTGTCCGCGCGCTTGCGGACGGGCTGCTCGCGAATCAGAAACGCGGTCGCGAGAAAGGCGACGAAGATCGCCGCGCCCGAGGCCCAGAAGGTCGCGCGGATGCCGATCAACGGCGGCAAAAAGCCGCCGATCAGCGGGCCGACCAGGTTCCCCGCCATGATCCCCGACGACAGCACGCCGAGCGCCCAGCCCGAACGCGCCTTCGGCGTCTGCGTCGCGACGAGGATCATCGAGCCCGACGCATAGCCGCCGAGCAACCCGGCGAGCAGCCGCAACGCAACCAGTTGCCAGGCCGAGTGCGCCATACCGATCAGCGACATCGCAACCGCCATGCCGAGACTCGAGCGGATCAGCATCAGCTTGCGGCCGTAGAGGTCCGCGAGCTTGCCCCACAGCGGCGCGACGAGCGCGGCGCTGAAAAAGGTCGCGCCGAATGCGGCGCCGGACCATTGCACGATCGCCGCATGATCCTTCACGCCGAGCTGTTCGACGTAGAGCGGCAGGAATGGCAGCAGCAGCGTCATCGCGACGATGGTCGTAAACGAGCCGAACACGCACACGCACAGGTTGCGCTGCCAATGCGCGGCGGCTTCATCGCCGGCCGCCGGAGCGGCCTTGGCCGCCGCCGTGGCCTGCGCCTGCAGCGGCACCGGTTCGGCCGATGGTATGTCGAGCTTGCGATTCATCTTCGAGACTTTCCAGGTGACTAGGGGCCGTTCGAGCTATCCGAAGCATGCTAACGGGCTGCGTCGCTGTCAGGCAGTCAACCCATCATCCTGGTATCGCTACTACCTCTTCCCGCTAGTGGCCCGCGGCCGACGTGCTGTGCGACGTCTGCGGCGCGGCCGCCGCCGATGCCGCCGCATCCGACACCCCCACCGCGCCGCCCGGCAGATCGGCCGGCTTCGTCGAACTCACCGCATCCGGATAGAGCTGCATCAGCACGCGCAGCACACCATTGGTCCAGCCAAAGCCGTCCTGTAGCGGATACTCGCCGCCGCCCGCCGACTTGTCGCTCGCGTCGACGTCGTACTTTTCGACCAGCTTGCCCGTGCGCTGGTAGTACGCGACGTTGGTGCGGATCCAGCGGGTCGCGATATCGCGCGCGAGCTCCGGCTCGCTGTAGCGGCGCAGCCCGATCACCGCGAGATACTGCAGCGGCGCCCAGCCGTTCGGTTCGTCCCATTGCTGTCCGGTATTGGTCCGCGTCGTCGCCAGACCGCCCGGGCGCAGCAGATCCCGCCGGATCGTCTGCGCGACTTCGCGCGCGTCGTTGCGTGCCGCGACGCCGGTGTAAAGCGGGTACACCGTCGCGGCAGTCAACCGGTGCGTGAGCGTGCGATGCACGAAGTCGTAGTCGGTGAAAGCGTGCAGTTGCGGATCCCACAGCATCCGGCGGATCGCATCGGCGCGCACGCGGGCGCGTAGTTCGAGATTCTCGGCGTGACCCGCGTCGCCGGTCACCCGGTAGGCTTTCGCGAGCGCGCGTTCGAGCTCCACCATCAGGCAGTTCAGGTCCACTGGCACGAGCGAGGTCACGTCGATGGTCGCGAGCGTCCTGCCGTCGGCGAACCAGCGCGAACTGAAATCCCAGCCGGTTTCGCCGCCCGCGCGCAGGTTGCGCCACAAATCCTGCGCGTCGCGTTGCGGTATCTGCTGCGCCGTCATCACATCCTCGCGGTACGACTCGTCGCGCGGCGCCGCGCGCTCGTCCCAGTAGCGATTGAGCAGCGTGCCGTCGGCGAGGCGCACCAGATGGCGGGCCGCGTTGCCCGGCGACAGATGATCGCTGCCCGCCATCCAGTACGCGTATTCACGGCGCAGCTCGGGCAGATAGCGGGCGTAGACCTGATCGCCCTCTTTGCGCGCGACGAGCTGCACCATCTGCGCGAAGAACGGCGGCTGCGAACGGCTCAGGTAATACGTGCGATTGCCGTTGGGGATGTGGCCATAGCGGTCGATCAACGTCGCGAAGTTGTTCAGCTCGTCGTCGACGAGCGCGCGCTGGCCGCTCGCGTCGAGCCCCAGCAGGATGAAGTACGAATCCCAGTAGTAGATCTCGTCGAAGCGGTCGCCCGGCACGATGTACGACGACGGCAGCGGCAACAGCGAAGCGTACGGGCTGGCGCTCGCCTCCGGTTCGCGGCGCAGCACGCTCCACAGCGTATCGATGTGCGCGGTGACGCTTTCGTTCGGATCGGACACATAGCGCTTCGGCTCGCGCGGGGGCAGCGTGAAACGCTGTTCGACGAATTGCTTCAGGTCGAAGCGCGGCTGAGCGCGCTGGCTGTCATAGTCGGCGATGACTTGCGCCGGCGGCTGGTTTGGCGACATGTCGGCGAACGTCTTGCTGTCCGGGTACAGGTGGGCGAGTTCGACGTCGCGATACAGCTCGCCATACAGTTCGGACGGCGGCGTCGGCACGACCGGCGACGGCTGCGCATGATCCGTGTTGTCGACGTGCCTGGCCGCGGCGCTGCTCCCGGCATTCGCAGCGGCAGCCGATGCGGGCAGCGTAAGGGCCGGCACGGCCGGCTGGGTCGGTGCGACCGTCGGCGCGGATTGCGCGGTGACGCCGGTGCTTGCGGCGAGCGCCAGCGCCGTAGCCACGGAGGCGAGAACGCAGCGGTACGACCGCTGGCGGGAAAACCAAACGGGAAGATCGGAACGAAATGGCATCGGCGGACCCGTTGAGGACGACGCGGTGACGTCGACGTAGGCGGCCCGCCGCGCGTGCCGATCCTATGCTGCACGCTGCCGCGGGGCTTCGAGAGGGTCTCGCTAGCAAATGCGGGACCCGCTTCGCAAAACGATGTCGCGCGCAAGCGCTCTCTACCAGGTGCCGACCAGGTTTCTGGCGACCGACCGCGCTCGAGGCATGAGCTTCGTCAGGCCGCGCGGCCCGGTCCGGCGCCGGCTTGCGGCCCGCTCATTCTAGGCGGAAACCGGCGTTAGCCGCCGGTCGCGAATCCTAATGACGCCGCCTTCGCGCGCAGATCCGCGAAGCGATCCGCCGCCGGGTTGATCGCCCGCATTTGCGACTGATCGATCGCCGATACCGAGCTCGACGGCGAGGGCGCGGCCGCCCCCAGGCAGGTTCCGCCGAACGGCCCCTGGGCGACCGTGAACGCGGGAGCGTCGGTGCGCGGCGCGCCGTTGAAATCGAGCGCGTAGGCGAGATTGAAGGTCGCCGGATCGCTGCCGCGCACGCCGAGCGGCTGCAAGCCGAAGCGCCATTGCAGCAGCGCGTGAATCGAGCTGGGGTCGAACGGATAGCGCGTGACCGAACCCGCGCGCACGCGCGGGCCGAGCAGCGCGAGCGGCACGCGAAAGCCGAGCTTGCCGTCGTTGCCGAGCGTGAGCTCGCTGTTGCTGATCGGCCTGGTGGGCGGCACCACGTGCTCGAGAAACCCGCCCCATTCGTCGTAGACGACGATCATCAGCGTGCGGCTCCACGTCGGGCTCGTGCGCAGCGCCTCATAGACTCGCGCGAGAAACGCCTCGCCATCGCGGATGTCGGCATGCGGATGGTCGTCGGCGGAAACGCCTTCGGGCTCGCCCGTAAATGACGGATCGACCATGCAGAATGGCGGCAGCGTCCCCGCCGCGGCATTCACGAGGAAATCCGCAAACGGGCGCGATATGCCGAGATACCGCGTGCCATAAAGCGCCGTGAGCGGCACGTCGTGGTAGTAGTAGCGAGCGTCGACATCGGCGTCGCTCAGCTTGTCCCAGATCGTCGCGAGCGACGACGTGTCGGCGCTGTCGTCGAGCCGGTCCGTTGCGCCGCTATGCAGATACAGGCGATTGGGAAACGTGCTGGTCAGGATGCCGCTGAAGTAGAAGTCGCCGATCGTGTAACTGCTGGCCACGGCGCTGAAAAATTGCAGGTCGGCCTGCGTGTAGAAGCCGATCGGCAGCAGGTCGCCCCGGCTCAGGCTCGTGCCCGGCGTGAGCAGCCAGCCATTCATCGCACCCGATGCCAGTTGCGTGCGGCCCCCCGAGAAGCTGTGATTGGGGTCCAGGAAGGCGCACGCCTGATAGCCGTACGCGGCATTCGCCGCAAGCGAAAACGGCGTTTGCGTCGCGCCGAACGCGTCCTTGAATTGCCGGTTCGCGGGCATGCCCTCCGCGCCCGGCACCCAGCCCAGGAAATGGTCGAACGAACGATTTTCCATCGTGACCAGCACGATGAAGTCGATGCCCGAGCTGGCCGGCGCGGGCAACGCCGGGCGCGGCAGGCCATAGCGGTCGGCGGCGTTGGGCGCCGGAATGTCGGTAATCGAGGGCGCGGGGTCGCCGCCGCTTCCTCCGCCCGTTATGTCGTCGCCCGATCCGCCGCCACCGCAACCCGATAGCGCAACGCTGCCGGCCACCGCGGCTACGCCGGCAAGAAAGCGGCGGCGGTCGTGTCCATGATTCTTGTTAGCCTCGTCGCCCATCGCACGCCTCCTGATTGGCTGCGGCGCGGGCATTCGTCCATGCCTGCCTGCCGCGGAGCAACACGCGCGCGCCGATTGGAGCGGCGGTTGGTCGTTGGCAGCAAGTTTCGAACCCGAGCCGGTGGAGGGCCGTTGCGAAGTGGCGATGTCTATCGAATTACTTCAAAGGCAGATGATGCCTTGTCTGCCTAAATCTCCACGCGCGCGCCGACTTCGATCACGCGACTGGCCGGCAGTTTGAAGAAAGCCGCGATATTGCCGACGTTGTGCAGCATCACCGCGAAAAGCCGCTCGCGCCATAGCGCCATGCCGTGGACGCGTTTGGGCACGACAGCCGCGCGGCTCAGGAACCAGGATGTGTCGTCCGGGTTGAACGTGAATTCCGGCGACTTGTGGGCGGTCAGCGTGCGCGGCAAGTCCACTTCGTCCTTGAATCCGTAGTTCACCGTTGCGTGCCAGCAACCCGCGCACAGCGGCCTGATCTGCACGCGCTCGCTGTCGGCCACCCACGGCACGTTTTTCGTGATTACGGTCAGGAAGACCGTGCGCTCATGCAGCACACGGTTGTGCCGCAGATTGTTGACGAGCGCGTGCGGCACCGCTTCGGCGTCCGGAGTCAGGAAGATCGCCGTGCCGCCCACACGCGTCGGCGAACTTTCGAGCAGCGTGGTGAGGTACTGTTTGAGCGGCGTCTTTCCCGCCCGCGTGCGCGCTTCGGCCAGCATCATCTCCCAGCCGCGTCCCCACGTCGCCATGATCGTGAACATGATCGCGCCGACTACGAGCGGGAACCACCCGCCATCGACGATCTTGAGCAGATTCGCCGAAAAGAACAGCGCGTCGATCACGAAGAAGAACGAGGTGGAGAGCACGCACAGCAGCCAGTTGTAGCGCCACGCGTAACGCACGACGAAGAACGTCAGGAACGTGGTGATCAGCATCGTGCCGGTCACGGCGATGCCGTACGCGGCCCCGAGCGCCGTCGACGAGCGGAAACCCAACACCGCCGCGACCACGGCGACCAGCAGAATCCAGTTGATGCCGGGCACGTAGATCTGCCCGATCTCGCGCTCCGACGTATGCACGATGTTCATGCGCGGCAGGAAGGAAAGCTGCATCGCCTGCATCGTCATCGAATAGGTACCCGAAATAACGGCTTGCGACGCGATCACGGTGGCGATCGTCGCCAGCACGATCATCGGCACGATGGCCCACTGCGGGAACAGTCGGTAGAACGGGTTTTGCACCGCGCCGGGGTTCGCCAGCAGCAGCGCGCCCTGGCCCAGATAGTTCAGCGCGAGCGCGGGAAAAACGACGCCGAACCACGTCACACGAATGGGCCGCTTGCCGAAATGGCCCATGTCGGCGTAGAGCGCCTCGGCGCCCGTCAGCGACAGCACCACCGCGCCAAGCGCGACGAACGCGAGCCAGCGGTGATGCATGACCAAGCGGAGCCCTTCCAGCGGATTGAGCGCATACAGCACGACCGGCGTGGCCATGATGTTAGCGACGCCCGCCGCGCCGATCACGACGAACCACAGCACCATCACCGGCCCGAACACGGCGCCGATGCCGCCCGTGCCGTGCTTTTGCGTGACGAACAGGACGATCAGCGCGGCGAGCGTCACCGGAACCACATAGGTCTTGAGCCCGGGCTCGACGACTTCGAGCCCTTCCACGGCGCTCAGCACGGATATGGCCGGCGTGATCACGCTGTCGCCGAAGAACAGCGCCGCGCCCATCACCCCCACCACGAGGAGCCCGCGACGCAAGCGCGGCCGCGACACGATCGACGACGCCGCGAGCGCGAGCAACGCCATGATCCCGCCTTCGCCGTGATTATTCGCCCGCAGGATCAGGACGACGTACTTCAGCGAAACGACGATCATCAGCGACCAGAAAATCAGCGAAACGATGCCGACGATATTGAAAGCATTGAGCGTGAGACCGTTGGCGGGATCGAACACGGTGGCAAGCGTATAGAGCGGGCTCGTGCCGATGTCGCCATAGACCACGCCGAGCGCGGCCAGCGCGAGCGCTGGAAGAGCCGGTGAGGCGTCGCCGTGGCCTTCCTTCCCCGACTCGGCGGTTGCGGAATGTGCCATGTCTCCCTCCTCATACGAATCGCGCGTGAGCCGTGATAGCGGCGCCGCGGGTTCGCTTCGATTCTTTCGTTTCGTTGACGTGAATTCGTCTGGGTCGCGCGGGCTGGATCGTGCCAGGTGCGCTACAGAAGTATAGAAATTTCCGGCGAAAATGCGCTTTGCGCGCAGCAGTCACGCATTTGGACGACGCCGTCGCGCCGTCCACTGTCAGCTTAACGTCCAGGTAGAACGGCGCAAGCGTCAGCAGACCGCCTCGTCTGTCCGCCTCGAAGGTGCCGTGCCCGCATGCTCTCCGAGTTCCATGATTTCCACGAGCCGCTGCTGGTAGTGCTCCGGCAAATACTCAGCGAGTGAATAGCTTCTGCCCTTGTCCGCCAGATGCTTCGCCAGTCGATCCAGTGCCAGTTCGAGGCTCTGAGGCTCTGACCGAAATTTGATCTTGTTGCCTACCGCGTCACCGGTCGTCGCCATGCTGCCGCCGTCGTGGACGAGGGCAGGCAAACCGAGCATCGCGGCCTCGATAGTGACGAGCGGCGCATTCTCGGCTCCCAACGATGGCTCGACGACCGCGTCGGCAAGTCGAAAGGGAAAAACATCTCAAGGGCTCAGTGCTGTGAATTTCGTCGCGTTGTTTGTAAGAGCGTCTATTCCGGTACCCAGGTTGCATGGCCGCGCGGTCTCTTGACGCGGATCGACGACACGACGGCGGCCACTCCCAGCCAGGGTTTCCCCTCCTCCAGCACCTCAAAACTTGTCCTACTATCAAGCAGTTAAAACTAACTAACTCATCAGTTAGTCAGGTTTCCCATGCCGCAAGTCGCCCGCTCCAGAATGGGTCGCCGTCCTCATCCGCAGGACTTCGACGCACGCGAACATCTGCTCGATGTCGCGGTGACGCTGTTCGCCGAGCGCGGCATCGCCAACACGACGGTGGCGCAGATCGCGGCGGCGAGCGGCGTGACGTCCGCGATGGTGCACTACTGGTTCCAGACCCGCGAAAAGCTGCTCGACGCGTTGTTCGAGGAAAAACTGGTCGCCGCATTCGGCGCGATCTGGGACCCGGTCGATGCCGAGCACGACGATCCGCTCGCGCTGACGCAAGGCATCGTCAAACGCATGTTCGACGTCACCGAGACCATGCCGTGGCTGCCTTCGCTATGGCTGCGCGAAATCATCAACGAAGGCGGCCTGCTGCGCGAGCGCGCGTTTGCGCATATCCCCGTGCAAAAGGTCGCCGCGTTCGGTCAGAACATCGCACGTGGCTGCGCGTCGGGCCAGTTGAATGCGCAGCTCGAACCGTTGCTGCTGTTCAACTCGGTGCTCGCGCTCGTGATGCTGCCGCAGGCAACCGCCAGGATCTGGCAGCGCCTGAATCCGCGCAGCTCGTTCGATCGCGCGACGCTCGAACGCCACGTCGTGGCACTGCTCACGCAGGGCATGAGCGCAGCCACGGCAGTCAAGACCAGCTCCAGGGCCAGGACCCGGGCGACGTCCACCGCACGCCGCGCGAAAGGAAAGCCGTCATGATTCCGTCCGCCCGCTCATCCACACGTGTCGCGTTGCTCGCACTGTGCATCGCGTGCGCGAGCTGTTCGCAACAACCCGCGAACACGTGGCAAGGCTATGTGGAAGGCGAATTCCTGTACCTCGCGTCTTCGCAGGCGGGACAGTTGACCGAACTCGCGGTCTCGCGCGGGCAGACCGTCGCGCAGAACACGCCGCTCTTCGCGCTCGAAGCGCAGAACGAAACCGACGCGGTGGCGCAGGCCAACGAGCAACTGCGCTCCGCCCGCGCCCAGCTCGCCGACCTCGGGACCGGCAAGCGTCCGCCGGAAGTCGACGTGACGCGCGCACAACTCGTACAGGCCGAAGCCGATGCGGCGCGCGCCGCGACCCAGTTCCGCCGCGATCGACAGCAATTCGACGCCGGCGGCATCGCGCAAAGCCAGCTCGACGACTCGCGCGCGAGCGCGCTGTCGAGCGCCGCGCACGTGCGCGAGTTGCAAAGTCAGCTCGCGGTCGCACGTCTGCCGGGGCGGATCGAACAGATTCGCGCGCAACAGGCGCAAGTCGACGCCGCGCAGGCCCAACTCGGCCAAGCCCAATGGAAGCTCGATCAGAAAAGCGTGCATGCGCCGCACGCGGGCCTCGTGTTCGACACGATGTATCGCAGCGGCGAATGGGTGCCGGCGGGCAGCCCGGTCGTGCGCATGCTGCCGCCGGAAAACGTCAAAGTGCGTTTCTTCGTGCCGCAGGGTGTGGTCGGTTCGCTCGCGCCGGGCCGTCACGTATCGATTCATTGCGACGGTTGCGCCGCCGATGTGCCGGCCGTGCTCAGCTTCATCTCGGACCAGGCGGAGTACACGCCGCCGGTGATCTTCAGCAACGAAAGCCGCGCGAAGCTCGTGTTCATGGTCGAAGCCAGACCGCAAACCGCCGATGCGCCGAAGCTGCGGCCCGGCCAGCCCGTCACGGTCACGCTGCAATGAGTGCGCCCGCGCCGCCCCCCGCCAACGCCAGCGAGCCCGCGTACGCGATCGACGTGCACGGGCTCAACAAGCATTTCGGCAGCAAGCACGTGGTCAACGACGTGACGATGCAGGTGCAGCGCGGCGAGATTTTCGGTTTTCTCGGCCCGAACGGCAGCGGCAAGACTACCTGCATCCGCATGATGTGCGGACTGCTGACGCCGGACTCCGGCAGCGGCACCTGTCTCGGCTACGACATCGTGCATGACAGCGCGCAGATCAAGCGCCGCACCGGCTATATGACGCAGCGCTTCTCCTATTGGGAAGATCTGTCGATCCGCGAAAACCTCGACTTCGTCGCGCGCATCTACGAGATGAAGAACCGCCGCGAGGCGGTGGATCGCGCGCTCGAACAGCTTGGTTTGCAAAGCCGTGAGAAGCAGCTGGCCGGCGCACTGTCGGGCGGATGGAAGCAGCGTCTCGCGCTGGCCGCGTGCATGCTGCACGAGCCGGAACTGCTGCTGCTCGACGAACCGACCGCCGGTGTCGATCCAAGCGCACGCCGCGACTTCTGGGAAGAGCTGCACCGCCTCGCGGCGCGCGGCATCTCGGTACTCGTCAGCACGCACTATATGGACGAAGCGGAACGCTGCCACAAGCTCGCCTATATCGCGTACGGCAAGCTGCTCGCGCAGGGTACGTCGCAACAGGTGATCGACTCGCAAGGGCTCGTGACGTGGGCCGTGTACGGCCAGAATCTCGTCGAGCTCGGCGACCGGCTGCGCAGATCGCCCGGCGTCGAGCAGACCGTCGCGTTCGGTTCGTCGCTGCACGTTAGCGGGCCCGACACGCCCGAACTCCACGCGAGCATCGATCAGTTGGAACGCTCGAACCCCGCGCTGCGAATCGAAAGACAGGAAACCGGCCTCGAAGACGTGTTCATCTTCATGATGAACCGCTCGACCGACAATTACGCAACGCCTTCCGCGGGCAAAGCATCGTGAATTCCGCGCGCCGGCTTCCACGCTTTTCGCTGATGCGCTGGTGGAGCATCGTGCGCAAGGAGTTCTTGCAGCTGAAGCGCGATCGCATCACGTTTGCGATGATGATCGTGCTGCCGATCATGCAGATGGCGCTGTTCGGCTTCGCGATCAATACCGACCCGAAGCATCTGCCGACCGCCGTCATCGCCGCCGACCACAGTGAATTCACACGCAGCTTCCTGATGGCGATGCGCAACTCCGACTACTTCGACATCGTCTCGACGCTGCCCGACGAAGAGTCCGGCCGCCGCGCGCTCGCGCAAGGCAAGGTGCTGTTCGTGCTGAATATTCCGGTCGGTTTCACGCGCGAGCTGGCCAAGGGCGCGCGGCCCTCGCTGCTCGTCGAAGCCGACGCGACGGACCCGATGGCGGTGGGCACCGCGCTCGGCGCGTTGCCGTCGATCACGCAGTCGGTATTGCAGAAGGACCTCACGGGTCCGCTGTCGTCGCTCGCGGTCGGCCCCACCGCTTTCGATGTGCAATTGCACCGGCTCTACAACCCCGAAAGCATCACCCAGTACAACGTGGTGCCGGGCCTGATGGGCGTGATCCTGACGATGACGATGGTGATGATGACGGGCCTCGCGATCACCCGCGAACGCGAGCGCGGCACGATGGAAAATCTGCTGGCTACGCCGGTGCTGCCGCTCGAAGTGATGACCGGCAAGATCGTGCCCTACGTCGCCATCGGTCTGGTGCAGGTCAGCATCATTGTCGCGGCGGCTCGCTTCGTGTTCAACGTGCCGTTCGAAGGCAGTCTGATCGCGCTGTATCTGTCCGCGCTATTGTTCGTCGCGGCCAATCTGACGATCGGCATTACGCTGTCGTCGCTCGCGCAGAATCAGTTGCAGGCCATGCAGCTGACGATGTTCTATTTTCTGCCCAACATCCTGCTGTCGGGGTTCATGTTTCCGTTCGCGGGCATGCCGAAGTGGGCGCAGTACATCGGCAATCTGTTGCCGCTCACCTACTTCAACCGGCTCGTGCGCGGCATTCTGCTAAAAGGCGTCGGTTGGACCGACATGTGGCCGCATGTGTGGCCGCTGCTGATCTTTCTGTTCGTCGTGATGGGTGTCGCCGTGAAGTTCTATCGACGCACGCTCGATTGAGGAAGGCCCGCAATGTGTTCCGCTCCTCGCTTTCGTGACGTGGTCTTTCATCGCGCGGCTTATTTATCCGCTAAGCGTCGGCTCGCCGCCTTCGGCGCAAGCGTGACCTTGTGCGCGTGCACCGTCGGCCCCGATTTCCATCGGCCCGACGTGACCAGCGTGTCGAGCTATACCGCCGCGCCGCTCGCGGCAAGCACCGTCGCCGCCGATGGTCCCGGCGGCGCCGCACAACACTTCGTGCCGACCGATGTGCCCGGCGACGGCTGGTGGCGCGCGTTCGGCTCGCCGGCGCTGAACGCGCTGGTGCAGCAGGCGCTAGACGACAGCCCGACCCTCGCGCAAGCCCGCGCGAAACTCGACCAAGCGCAGCAGGACTACCGCGCGCAGGCGGGCGGCACGCTGTGGCCGCAGGTCGACGCGAACCTGTCGACCACGCGCGAAAAAATCGATCCCGAAGCGCTCGGCTTCGGCCAGCTGACGCAGGGCCGCGCGTTTGCGCCGTTCACGCTGTACAGCGCGCAGGTCACCGTGTCGTACACGCTCGATCTGTTCGGCGCGAATCGCCGCGCGCTCGAAGCGGTGGCCGCGCAAGTCGACTATCAGCAATACGAACTCGAAGCCGCGCGTTTGACGGTCGCGGGCAATGTGGTGACGGCGGCGATCCGGCGCGCATCGCTTGCGCGGCAGATCGCGCTCACGGAAGCGCTGCTCGCGAACCAGATGCAGCAACTCGATATCGCCGAGCGCCGCTATCGTGCGGGCGGCATCTCCGAGGTCGATCTGCTGAGCCAGCGCACGCTCGTGCAGCAAACCCGCGCGACGTTGCCGCCGTTGCGCACGCAGCTCGCACAGACCGATCATCAGCTCGCGATCTATCTGGGACGCCCGCCAGCGGAATTGGCCACCGCGCACGACCTTGCCGCGCTGGACCTCGATACGCTCGTACTGCCGGCCGACCTGCCGCTGACCTTGCCGTCGACGCTCGCGCAGCAGCGGCCCGACATTCGCGCGTCCGAGGCGTTGTTGCATCAGGCGAGCGCGAACATCGGCGTGGCGACCGCGAACCTGTATCCGCGCATCACGCTATCGGGCAGCGCGGCGACCGAACGGGTCAACGTGTCCGACCTGCTGACGGGTTTCAACGTGTGGAGTTTCGGCGCGGGTCTCACGCAGCCGCTGTTTCATGGCGGTGAACTGCTGGCGCGCAAGCATTCTTCCGAGGCGGCCTACCAGGCGGCGCTCGCCGTCTACAAGCAAACCGTGCTGCAGGGACTGCAACAGGTCGCCGACGCGCTGCGCGCGCTCGATCAGGATGCGATTGCATTGCAGGCGCTCGATGCCGCGCAGCGCAGCGCGCAGCACAGCGCCGGTATCGCGAGTCAGCGTTATGCGGCGGGCGGCATCAGCCAATTGACGCTGCTCGATACGCAGCGCCAGGAATTGCAGACCGGACTCGATCGCACCAAAGCCGCCGGGCAGCGTTATGCCGATACCGCCGCACTGTTTCAGGCGCTCGGGGCGCGGCCTTGAGTCACTGCTTCGTCATTGGTTTGCCGACGTCTCGCGCCGCACCTTGTTCAGCACGAGGTAGGCGAACGAGCCGATCACGATGCCCCAGAACGCGGAGCCGATCCCGAGGAAGGTCATACCGGATGCAGTCGCGAGAAACGTGATGACCGAGGCCTCGCGATGGTCTTCGTCCTGGATCGCGCCCATCACGTTCGACGTGATCGCACCGATCAACGCTAGACCCGCCAGAATCGCGACGAACTCCTTCGGCAGCATCGTGAACAGCGCGACGATCGCACCGGCGAAGGTGCCGCCGATCAGATAAAACACGCCGTTGGCGATGCCCGCGATATAGCGCTTATCCGGGTCGTCGTGCGCATCCTTGCCGGTGCACAGCGCCGCCGTGATCGCGGCGATCACGATCGTGATGCCGCCGAAAAACGCCACGCCGATCGACGCGATGCTAGTCGCGGTGATGATTGGCCGCGCCGGCGTGTGATAGCCGGACAGGCGCAGAATCGCCATGCCCGGCAGAAACTGCCCGGTCAGACTGACGACGACGAGCGGCAGCGCAAGACTCAGCGTCGAGCTCAGCGTCCATTCGGGTTGGATGAAGATCGGCCGCGTGACTTGCAGCGGCAGCGCGCCGAGGTGCGCGGCGCCGAGCGCGATGGCGAGCACCGTGCCCGTCAGCAGTACCAGCACGATGCAATAGCGCGGCAGCAGGCGCCTGAACACGATGTACGCGCCGATCATGCCTAACGCCAGCGCCGGCATCGACGTCGCAGCCTTGAACGCATGTGTGCCGAACTGCAGCAGAATGCCGGCCATCATCCCGCAGGCGATGCCCTTCGGAATGCTGCGCACCATGCGATCGAAATAGCCCGAGATGCCGATCAGCAGAATGATCACAGCTGCGCTCAGGTATGCGCCCACCGCCTGATGCAGCGTCAACGCGGGAAACAGTCCGACCAGCAGCGCGGTGCCGGGCGCGGACCACGCGGTCACGACCGGCACTTTCAGCTTCCAGCTCGCGAAGATGCCGGAGACGGCCGCGCCGATCGAGATGCCCCATACCCACGACGCGACCATCTCGTTGGGCATGTGGGCCGCTTGCGCCGCCTGGAAGAAGATCACGAGCGGGCCCGCGTACGAGATCAGCACGGCCAGAAAGCCGGCCACGATGGCGGACACGGACCAGTCGGCCGCAATGGCGCGCGCGGTCGGCGCCTGGCTAGGGGTGGGATTCATCGTCGATGTGGGTCGTGGCGGCCCGCTGTTGGTGACATCGCGCCGGGCGGAGCAGTCATTCCGGGCCGATAGTATGAAGGACAATCGCCGCGCGGCCTATCGGCGTGGTTCGGCCCGCCGCTCGCTAGCCTTGATCGCCGCCGCCGACCGGCAGCACGGTGCCGGTGATATACGACGCTTCATCGGAAGCGAGGAACAGGATCGCGCCGACCTGTTCGTCGATCGTGCCGTAGCGATGCATCAGGCTCGACGCGATCGTCTGATCGACGATGCCCTGATACCACGTCGCTTCCTGCTCGCTTTGCGGCGCGGTATTGCGCGGCACGCGGCGCGGCGGCGCTTCGGTGCCGCCGGTCGCGACCGCGTTGATGCGGATGCCGTGTTCGGCATGCTCGAACGCGAGGCTCGCGGTCAGCGCATTGACGCCGCCCTTCGACGCCGCATACGGCACGCGATAAATACTGCGCGTCGCAATCGACGACACGTTGACGATCGCACCGCTCGCGCGCTCCAGCATCGCGGGCAACACCGCGTGGCAGCACCACAGCGTCGGGAACAGCGAGCGCCGCACCTCGGCCTCGATCTGCTCGGCTTCGTACTCTTCGTACGGCTTCGCCCAGATCGTGCCGCCGACATTGTTGACGAGCGCGTCGATGCGGCCGAACACCTCGATCGCGAAGGCCGTCATTGCAGCCGCGCCCGCATAGGTTTCGAGGTCGGCGATGAACGCGCGCGCAGCGCCGCCGGCACGCGTAATCTCTTCGGTCACCTCGTGCACGATAGGCGAACGGTCCACCAGCACCACCGCCGCGCCCTCGCGCGCCGCGCGCAACGCGACGCCGCGGCCGATGCCCTGGCCCGCGCCGGTCACGACGAGCACCTTGTCCTTGAAGCGATCGATAAAGGTCGAAGTCATGCTACGTTGCTCGCCGAGAATTTTTCGTAGTAGAAGTTCGCGGGCTCGACGCTGCTCTCGCGCAGCCAGCCCTGCACCGCTTCGACCATCGCGACCGGGCCGCACAGGTAGACGTCGACGTCGCCGCTATTGAGCCATTCGCTGTCGACGTGCGCGGTCACGTAGCCTTTGCGCTCGTGGCTGCTCGCGGCATCCACGACACACGTGCGGTAGCTGAAATTCGGCAGCGTGCGCTGCGCTTGTTCGAGCTGTTCGAGCGCGACCAGATCGATGTCGTGGGTCACGCCGTACACGAGCCGCACCGGCTGCGTGTTGCCGCTCGCCTTCAGCACGTCGAGCATCGACAGGAACGGCGCAATGCCGGTGCCGCCCGCGAGGAACAGCACCGGACGCTGCGGATCGCGCAGATAGAAGCTGCCATACGGACCCGTGAAGCCGATCCGCTGACCCGGCTGCGCATCGCGGCTCAGAAAGCCGCTCATCTTGCCGTGAGGCACGTTGCGCACGACGAACGCCGCACCCGCCGCGCCCGGCGCCGAGCTGAACGAGTACGACCGGCTCTCGCCGCTCGCGCCCGGAATCTCGACGTTCACGTATTGGCCCGCGAGAAAGCTCGGCGCGCTCGCGCCTTCGATATCGATCGAGAAATGGATCGTCGAATCCGACAGCCGTTCGACCGCCGCGAGCGTGCCTTCGAAACGCGACACCCCGGTCTTGCACGCCGCCGACGACGCCTGCACGCGAATCACCAGATCCGAGCGCGGCCGCGTCTGGCACGCGAGGATATAGCCCTTGCCCGCTTCCTCGGGGGTCAACGCATCTTCGACGTAGCTCTCCTCGGGCATGTCGTACGCGCCCGATTCGCACAGTCCGCGGCAGGTGCCGCATGCGCCTTCGCGGCAGTCGAGCGGAATGTTGATCTTCTGCCGATACGCGGCATCCGACAGTGTTTCGTTCTCACGGCAGCTGATGAAGCGCGTGACGCCGTCTTCGAACTGAAGTGCAATAGTGTGTTCCATGACCTGTCTCCTGCAACCGCACCGGCTAGATGTGGTAGATGTCGATGACCTGATTGATGTAGTCGTTCTTCAGCACGACGTACTTGCTCAGGATTTGCGGCTCGGCGCCGTTGAAGTCGATCACGTAGCGCGACATGCCGAAGTAGCTGTAGTTCGTCCTGTAGCGATGGCTCAGCGTGTGCCAGTTGAAGCGCACCGTGTACACGCCGTTCTCCACGCTCTCCACTTCGACGTTCGCGACGTTGTGGCTCGTGCGCGTATCGGGCATCGTCGCGCTCGAACGCTCGGTCTTGATGCGGAACACGCGATCTTCGAGGCCCTGGCGGTTCGGGTAATAGATCAGCGAGATCTCGCGCTGCGGATCGGTGACGAGCTTGTCCTCGTCGTCCCACGACGGCATCCAGAACGACGCATCCGGGTGATAGCAGGCGAGCCACTCGTCCCATTGCTCGTCGTCGAGCAGGCGGCTTTCGCGGAACAGGAAAGCCTGAATATCGGTGATGGCGATGTTGCTCATGCGCGGCTCCCCGGCGCGTTCAGCGCCTTTTTCATCGTGTCGATCCAGTAGCGGTGCTGCACCGTGTAGAGGCCTTCGTCTTCGGTCTTTACACCGCTCATCACGGGGTTCAGGCCGATCTTTTGCGCGGCTTCGTCGGCGCCGTCGATCCAGTGCTTCGAACCGCGGCACATGTCGTTCCATTCGACCGCGCGGGCCGCGTAGCCCAACTGGCAGGCGCGGAATTCCTCGAGGTCGTCGGGCGTGGCCATGCCGCTCACGTTGAAGAAGTCCTCGTATTGCCGGATGCGGCGCGAACGCGCTTCGTCGGATTCGCCCTTCGGCGCGATGCAGTAGATCGTCACCTCGGTCTTGTCGACCGACAGCGGCCGCAGCACGCGAATCTGCGAGCCGAACTGGTCCATCAGATACACGTTCGGGTAGAGGCACAGGTTGCGCGAGTTCTGGATCATCCAGTCGGCGCGCTCGGCGCCGCAGCGCGCGGCGAATTCCTCGCGGCGGCTGAAGTTCGGACGGTCTTCGGGATTGGCCCAGCGCGTCCACAGCAGCATGTGGCCGTGCTCGAACGCGTAGAAGCCGCCGCCCTGACGGCCCCAGCTGCCCGCATCCATCGCGCGGATCTTGTCTTCGCGGGCGTTTTCTTCCTTGCGATGATTGGTCGTCGCCGCGTAGTTCCAGTGCACGGCCGACACGTGATAGCCGTCCGCGCCGTTTTCGGCGGTCAGCTTCCAGTTGCCTTCATACGTGTAGGTCGATGAGCCGCGCAGCACTTCGAGACCGTCTTCCGACTGGTCGACGATCATGTCGATGATGAGCGCCGCCTCGCCGAGGAACGTCTCGAGCGGCGGCACGTCATCGCTCAGGCTGCCGAACAGGAAGCCGCGATAGTTGCCGAAGCGCGCGAGCTTCTTCAGGTCGTGCGAGCCTTCCTTGTTGAAGCAGTCGGGATAGCCCGCGTCCGACGGGTCTTTGACCTTCAGCAGCTTGCCGCTGTTGTTGAAGGTCCAGCCGTGGAATGGGCACGTATAGGTCGCCTTGTTGCCGCGCTTGTGACGGCACAGCATCGCGCCGCGGTGCGTGCACGAATTGATGAACGCGTTCAGCTCGCCCTGACGATTGCGCGCGATCACGACCGGCTGCCGGCCCATATAGGTCGTGAAGTAATCGTTGTTGTTCGGAATCTGGCTTTCGTGCGCGAGATAAATCCAGTTGCCCTCGAAAATATGCTGCATTTCGAGTTCGAACAGACGCTCGTCGGTAAACGCGCTGCGATGCAGGCGGTAGTCGCCGCGCTCGCGGTCTTCCACGAGAAAGTCGTCGATGTTCTTCAGTTGTGGAGTGTGATCCGGATAGATCGGAATCATGCGTGTCTCCTGGTACGGACTGTCGGTATGCGTGCGAAGCACGCGTGTAGGGAGCGGCCTGCCTGCCGGGAGGCCGGCAGGCCGGTTGGTCTTTCACGTCGGGAGTGGAGGCGGTGCGCCTCCGGGCGTTGCGTCAGGTCGCGGCGCGCAAGGGCTCGACCTTCGGCACGAGAGGCGGGATATCGGTGGGCAACCCTTTCGACAGGGTTTCGATTTCAGCGTGTTTCATTGCTGCTCCTGAACTCTTTTAAGTCTTGGATCCCATGCGCGAGGAATTGCCTGCGCCGTCTCCGTGGGGCCGACCGACGCTTCAGACCGGGCCGAGTTGTCAATGCTCGGGAGGTATAATTTTGTGGGGCGTCTACGGTAACTGAAGGATAGTTGTCCGCCATTTGCATCGTCCAACACTGATTTAGTATCGGGACGATACTTAAAAGGTATTTTTATGGAATTGC
This sequence comes from Paraburkholderia sp. EG304, assembly GCF_046543485.1. Classification (NCBI taxonomy): domain Bacteria; kingdom Pseudomonadati; phylum Pseudomonadota; class Betaproteobacteria; order Burkholderiales; family Burkholderiaceae; genus Paraburkholderia; species Paraburkholderia sp. EG304. The sequence goes on from NZ_JBKGUA010000054.1 coordinate 39,580, forward strand.
GCCACCTGCGCTACTTCGTAGCCGTTGCCGAGGAATGCAACGTCACCAAGGCCGCCAAACGTCTGCATATTGCGCAGCCGCCGTTGAGCCGGCAGATCCAGCAGCTCGAAGACACGCTCGGCGTGCAGCTGTTCGAGCGCAACTCGCGGCCGCTGAAGCTGACCGAGGCGGGCCGCTTCTTCTATTCGCACGCGGTGCAGCTGCTCGCGCAAACGACGGAAATCGAGGCGATGACGCGGCGCGTCGGCAAGATCGAACGGAGTTTATCCGTTGGCTTCGTCGGTTCGACGCTGTACGGCATGCTGCCGAAAATCATCCGGCGCTTTCGTACCGAGAACAGCACCGTCGAGCTGAGCCTGCACGAGATGTCGACGATGGATCAGATCAAGGCGCTCAAGGAAGGCCGCATCGACGTCGGCTTCGGCCGCATTCGTCACGAAGACCCGAGCATCAAGCGTGTCGTGCTGCGCGAAGAACGGATGATCGTCGCGCTGCCCCTCGGCCATCCGCTGAGTGACGCGAAGCCGGTGCTGTCGCTGCACGACCTGACCAGCGAAACGCTGATCATCTTTCCGAAGGCGCCGCGGCCCAGTTACGCGGACCAGGTGCTGGCCGCGTTTCACGATCGCGGCCTGAAACCGCAGCGGCTCTACGAGACGCGCGAGTTGCAGATCGCGCTCGGCCTCGTCGCCGCGGGCGAAGGCATCTCGATCGTGCCGGCGAGCGTGTACGGCTTGCAGCGCGGCGACATCGCCTATAAGGACCTCGACGATCAGAACCTCGTGTCGCCGATCATCATGAGCATCCGCATGCTCGACGAATCGGCCGACATCCAGCGCATGCTCGAACTGATCTACGCGCTGTACGACGAACAGCACATGACCTATCTGCCGCCTTCGCATCAGTAGCGCGGTTCGCGCGGTTCGCGGCTAGATGCCCATGCGGGCATCGCCGTAACGAAGTTGTATGGACAAGCTATTTGCCACGGTATAGACCGCGGGTATACGCGAAAACTCGGGCTGCGCCCGCAGCCTTTCAATCAGCCTGACAATCCCGCCAACAAAGGCTTATACGCCTATTCCCCGTCTCCCCCCTGGGTGCGCGTAAGCACTAACCCTGATTGCCGCTCAACGGCCGTACGGGATAATTTGTCTATACAACATCGCACCTCGCAGCATCCCTCCCGGAGACTTTGATGAAGAAACTTGCCCTATCCCTCGCCCTCGCACTCGCCGCCACCGGCGCTTTCGCCAAAGATTGGTCCACGGTCCGCTTCGGCGTCGATGCGAGCTATGCGCCGTTCGAATCGAAAGCGACCGATGGCAAGCTGGTCGGCTTCGACGTCGACCTCGGCACCGAAATCTGCCGCCGTCTGAATGCGAAGTGCGTTTGGGTCGAGCAGGACTTCGACAGCATGATTCCGGCACTGAAGGCGAAGAAGTTCGACGGCGTGCTGTCGTCGATGTCGATGACGCCGAAACGTGCTGAACAGATCGCTTTCTCGTCGAAGCTGTTCAACACGCCGACACGGCTCGTCGCGAAGAAGGGCTCGGGTATCGCGCCGACCGCCGACTCGCTGAAGGGCAAGACGGTGGGCGTCGAACAGGGCACGATTCAGGAAACCTACGCGAAGACCTATTGGGAGGCGAAGGGTGTGAAGGTCGTGCCGTACCAGAACCAGGACGCGGTCTACACCGACCTGCAGTCGGGCCGTCTGGACGCGGCACTGCAAGACGCGGTGCAGGCTGACCAGGGCTTCCTGAAGACGCCGCGCGGCGCGGGCTTCGCGTTCGTCGGGGAGAACATCGACGATCCGAAGATCCTCGGCAACGGCGCGGGCATCGGCATGCGCAAGGAAGACGAAGATCTGAAGATCAAGGTCGACAAGGCGATCGCCGACATGATCAAGGACGGCACCTACAAGAAGATCGAGCAGAAGTACTTCGACTTCGACGTGTACGGCGGCTAAGCCCGCGCGCAACACCACGAGCCCGCTCCACCCGATCGGTAGACCCCGCGCGCATGCGCGGGTCGCTCCTTCAACAAGGACACTCCCATGCTGTTTCAAGGCTTCGGTCCGCTGCTCCTCGCGGGCACGTGGGTAACCATCAAGCTCGCGGTGCTGTCGCTGGCGGCGTCGTTCGCGCTGGGACTTCTCGGCGCCGCCGCGAAGCTGTCGACCAACCGCGTGCTTTCGCGCATCGGCGCGATGTACACGACGCTGATCCGCGCCGTGCCCGACCTCGTGCTGATGCTGTTGCTGTTCTACAGCATCCAGATCTGGCTCAATGAGCTGACCGACATGTTCAGCATGGAGCAGATCGACATCGATCCGTTTCTCGCCGGTGTGATCACGCTGGGCTTCATATACGGCGCGTACTTCACCGAAACCTTCCGCGGCGCGTTCCTTTCGGTGCCGCGCGGGCAGATCGAAGCGGGCTTCGCGTACGGCATGAGCGCGCGGCGCGTGTTCACCCGCATCCTGTTCCCGCAGATGATGCGCTTCGCGCTGCCCGGTATCGGCAACAACTGGCAGGTGCTCGTGAAGGCCACCGCGCTCGTGTCGATCATCGGTCTCGCGGACGTGGTCAAGGCATCGCAGGACGCCGGCAAGAGCACGCAGTCGTTCTTTTTCTTCACGCTGGCGACCGGGGCCATCTACCTCGCCATCACGACCATTTCGAACCTGGTATTGATCCGCCTCGAGAAGCGCTACTCGATCGGCGTACGGAGGGCCGCGCTGTGATCGAACTGATCCGTCAATACTGGCAGAACTACATTTTCACGGACGGCTTCAATTACACCGGCCTCGTCATCACGCTGTGGCTGCTGGTTGCATCGATCGTGCTGGGTTTCATGCTGGCCGTGCCGCTCGCGATCGCGCGCGCGTCGCGCAACCGTTACATCTCCGGGCCCGTCTGGCTGTTCACCTACGTGTTTCGCGGCACGCCGTTGTGCGTTCAATTGCTGCTGATCTACACGGGGCTATACAGTCTGCATTTCGTCCATTCGCACGCGATGCTCGACAGCTTCTTTCGCAATGCGATGAACTGCACGCTGCTCGCGTTCGCGCTGAACGAATGCGCGTACGCCACCGAGATCTTCGCAGGCGCGATCCGCGAGACCTCGCACGGCGAGATCGAAGCGGCTCAGGCTTATGGCATGTCGAAGTTCAAGCTGTATACGCGCATCATCCTGCCGTCTGCGCTGCGCCGGGCCCTGCCCTCGTACAGCAACGAGGTGATCCTGATGCTGCACGCGACCACGCTCGCGTTCACGGCGACCGTCCCCGACATTCTGAAAGTGGCGCGCGACGTCAACTCCGCGACCTACGCGACGTTCCAGGCGTACGGCATCGCGGCGATCCTGTATGCGGCGATCGTGTTCGCGCTGATCTGGGGCTTCCGCAAGATGGAAATCCGTTTGCTGGCTTATCTGAAACCGCAAGGGCATTAAAGCGCATTCGCGCCATGATGGAGCATACGAGCATGTACAAGCTGACAGTCGACGACCTGCACAAGAAGTTCGGCGACAACGAGGTATTGAAGGGCGTCTCGCTGAAGGCGAAGGCGGGCGACGTGATTAGCCTCATCGGGTCGAGCGGCTCAGGGAAAAGCACCTTCCTGCGGTGCATCAACTTTCTCGAATCGCCGTGCTCCGGGCGCATCACGCTTAACGGCGAGGAAATCAACACGAGCAGGGATCGCAACGGCTCGCTACGCGTGACCCATCCGAAGCAGTTGCAAACGATGCGCACGCGTCTCGCGATGGTGTTCCAGCATTTCAATCTGTGGGCGCATATGACGGTGCTCGAGAACATCATCGAGGCGCCGATCAGTGTGCTGGGATTGAGCCGCGCCGAAGCGGAAGAGCGTGCTCGCAAGTAGGTTCTGTCGCAGTAAGGAAAGGGAGTCAAGCAAATGCAATATACGAAGGATGACTTATGATGCCAGAGAATAAAATTGCTGGGCGGCGGACCGCGCAGTTTTGCTCGAACATTTCATCTGTCCTTT
>NZ_JBKGUA010000055.1:0-43231 GCF_046543485.1 Paraburkholderia sp. EG304
AGCGCGTTCGTCAAGCCCGCACTGCTCACAGTAGTCCCTGAAATACCGTATCCATCTGAGGTACAGCATGGCACTGCCGTCTCCTACAGAACGGTCGTCGTGCCACACGCGAACGATCTCGGACGTCGTCGGGGATGCCCCGAATGGGTAGCGGTCGGCAGATTGATGTCGCATTCGGCGCCCTTGCTCTTAACAGAACCACCGTAAATTCGATCACGACTGCTGTCATGCCCCGTCTCTTGTTGGACAGTTGCGCTGTGATGCTCAGCTTCCTGGCGAGATGACAAGAAACCCAGTGGCGCCGGCAGCTTGCTGAGGCTATCGCGCGAAAGCGTGCGCCGCAGTGCGAAAAGCGAGCCACATACGTCGCTCCGCGACGATTGCCTGGCGCCGAGCGCTGTTCCCGGCAGACTGTTGAGCGCACGCATTACTGCTCGAACCGCTCGCAGACGGCGGCGTAACCAGCGTGCGGCTGCGGGCAAACTCACATCATCCGATCGCAGCGCATCGGCCGCGGATTCTACGCTTCGCATGCCTGAAGTGCTTGCGACGGCAGCGTCGATTGAATCGAGCAGTCCAGGCAACCTTGCAGCGAGGAAATCGGGTAGAAGGCTAAAGGTCTTATGTCCCCGAGGACAGTACCACCTCGCGATGCGTGTCCCGAATGGCGTCACGCGTCGGTAGGTTCCATGGCGAGCAAACCCGCATCCGCCCAAAGGGTGCAATGGACATTGTTCGAGACGCGCGGTGACCCATTCGCGCCTGACGATATACTGCTCGGCACTCGATCGCGTTCGCAGCGGGATCTGCATGCTTGCTCCCGTTTGGACACCCTGTTCGTGCAGCGTTGCGACGAATATTATGCCGAGTAATTCGTCACCTCGATCACGACAGTCCGCTGCCGGCCAACTGCGTCACAACATAAAACCCAACTTGGGATAATGAGCCCAACATCCAAGATGGACGAGTTGATGGTCGTGCGCGATGCCGCTATACAGCTCATACCCATCGGTCATCAACGCCGCGCCTGGTTTGACGCCGGCGTAGAGTTGCGCGGCGTGTTTTGCACCGCGCCCGGGCGTGTAAGTGAACAATCGAATGGGTGGTCCCGAACCGTTCATTTGCGCCCAGACGTAGCTCTTTGTTTGCGGTCGGCGCCCAGGCTCCTTGAGCACCTGGAAGGTCGTCTCGTCGCCATAGATCAGATCTGCTTCGAGCAACGTATCGCGCATCAGGTTGATCACCGGCTGGGTCGCAAGCCCAACCCGCACAACGCTGATGGCAACCGTGTTCGACGAGATGTCGCCGCCGAAGCGTCGCAAGAGCCCGGCCTGACGATAGATTGGCATACCGAACTGGTATTTGCCGGTGATGATCCACGCCAGCGCCGATTCGGTAAACAAGCCGCGCGGAATGATTCGCGGTGGTGGTGGCGTCACCTTGATCCCGAGATCGCAACACGGGCACGCGTATTTGACGCGTTGATGCTGGATCACGCGGATCTGCTCTGGAATCACGTCGAGCTGCTCGCTGGTCTCAACGCCGATTTCCACGAGCGCGTGGCCATCGTGACCACAGAAGCGCTCGGACTCGGGCAGCTCGTGCCGGACAACCTCCCGTGGCAGGCGCGGATCGAGCGGCTTGCGGCCGCGCTTCTTGCGTGTGTGGGCAGACACCGCCGTATCTGCCGTATCTTCCTGCGCGGGCTGTCCTCCGGAGACCGTGAGCGCTTCGGCTTCATTGAACAGACCAAGCTGGTCCGATTCGCGCGATTCGCTAGACGCGCCAAACAGTTCGCGCTTGTACGCTCGCAACCGCTCTTCCGCGAGATCCCGCTCCGCTGTCACCATCCGTAGTGTGCCGCGCAGTTCGTCACGCTCCTGCTGAACGGCACCAAGTGCGTCGCGTGCGGCGAGCAACTCCTTCAGTTCCTCGGCGGTGATCGTGACATTGATCGGCATGCCCAGTTAGACAGGCATGCTGCGTCGGCGTTCAGCTCACACGGGCGTAATATCGCATTGGGTGCTTCTTGATGGCGGCGAGGTCGACGCCCTGTAGAAGCCAGCCCAATTGCTCGGTGCTCAGCGTCACGACGGCCGCATCGCTGGGCCACGCAAAGCGATCATGACCTTCGAGCCGCTTCAGAAGAAGCCAGAACCCATTGCCATCCCAGGCAATGATCTTGATACGATCGTGACGCCGGTTGCCGAACACATACAGGGCCTCGTCCAGCGGGTTTAGTGACATCGCCTGCTCGACGAGGATTGACAAGCCATTGATGCCCATCCGGAAGTCAACGGGATCGCGGTGAACGTAGACCCTCAGCCCATCGTCGAACCGGAACACGGTAGCCTCCCCAGCATCTGGACGATCGTCGCCAGTTCGTCGAGACTCGCGTTGCCGAGTTCAAATTCGACGCCATTCGGCAAGCGCACGTGAAGTGCGGCCACCATCAGTGGCAAGGCCTGCGATGGCCCTTGGGGCGCAGCCGGCGGTGCCGATGGTGCGGTGACGACTGGAATGAATGCCGGCGCCTCGCGCGCCACGCTCGGGCGTACCGGTGTCGGAGTATCGATCAGCACACCATCCGCCCCTGATGGTGAGATCTGCTGAGCCTGCGCCATTCGCTGCTGACGGTAACGAGTGATCCACTTGCGAAGCTGATTCGGATTTACGTCATGTTCCATGGCCGTACGCGCGATCGACACGCCGGGCTTCAGGCACATCGTGACCAGCTCGTCGCGTGCGCCTTCGTCATACTCGCGTCGGCCGTCGCGTTTCTCGCCAATGACCAGACGGCTCTTCAGGTCTTTGTTCTCTGTCATCAGTGTCAGTGTGCAGGTGTCCACGTGGACACCTAGCTTCTGACCTTCTGCCCCTCGATGGAAGGGCGTCTTTTATTGACCGCTTACGCTCAAACGACCAATCATGGAAACGCGCGCCAGTTACGAATGGGAGCGGGCAGGACGCACGAAGGTGAGCCTTTCCGGGACGCGGTTCGTCGCGCACCGGTGCAGCTTTTTCACAACCTCTGCCGCGCGCGCTCCCCGTACAATCCTTCGCAAAACGGACGCGAACCAGGAAACGCGGACATGCGTCGGAGAGCGAAGGACATGGCACTGGTATGGTTTGATGTGATACGGCTGTTCGACTGGCAGAGCGCGCTCAGGGTCGCCCTGCCTCCGGCTGTCATCAGCTCGATCGTGGCGATCGGCTGGAATTCCTGCAGGGACCGTCGTGTCCATCGTCGCGAACGGCGGAACGCTGCACTGGAAGTGGCGCTCTCGCTGGAAAAATACGTGCGAACCTGTCGCGCGACGATGCACCGGGCGGACTGGGTATCGAAGGACACTATTCGCAGAAACAACGGTCAGCCGGTGATTGGCATTCAGGTGCCCGACTTCACCTATCCCACGGTCGAATGGGGATGGCTGGATCACAAAATAACGTCCGTGTTACGCGACTTCCCGGCGGCCGTTCACTACGCGCGTGAATATGTCACCACGACGTCGGAATACGCACCTGTTCCGGATGTCTGCGACGAGTCGGCATTCCAGTGCGCGAACCTGGCCAAACGCGCGCTCGAATTGTCGCGCCTGACCCGAAGGAAGCATGGTGCTGCACCGTGGCATCCGGGTGCCGCGGAGGCTGATCTTGAGCGCCAACTCGACGAACGCGTCGCCGCACGGGAAAGCCGTCGGAAAATAACGTCCGAGCAGCCGACCTCGCGGCAGGCGCCCGTGAGTTCTAGTTGCGATCGCGGCGCTGTCGTTTAGGTCCCGCCCGTCTGTTCATTTGCGAGCACGCTGTCCGGCCATCGAAGGGTGCTTGGGCGCCCGCGCCTGCTTCTCGTCGCCGACCCTTTCCCACAGTGCACTGGATAATGAACCAACGCCGCCTCCGCGAGTTCCGTTCCCGCGGATTCCGCGGCCTGTCGCCTACTTGCGGCTTCGAAATAGCACCGCATCGCGCTGGTTCGCTGCCCGATCGAGTCGCCCGATGCCGCGAATGCTGGAATTTCTACGTAAAAACCGCCTGGCTTTATTTTGGCCATTAAACGCAATCTAGCCCATAACGATCATCAGGATTGAAGCGGCGCAAAAAAGGTCCGCCTGTTGCGGACCCGGTGTGCAGGGGCCTAGGCGGGCGGCCAGCCCTGCCGCGCGTGCGGTCGCGTGCTGCGAACACGGACCCACCTACATGATAGTCACGGCGCCGGCGCGCGCCGGCGGCTTTTCACGGGCGCCGCATCGGCGCAGCCACCGCCATGGACTCCGGTGACCGCGGGCTGCTGCGGGATGCCAAGATGTGCCGGATCGTCGCCAGCGACTGTTCGGCCATCACACTCGCCACCTGCGCGCGCGGCTCGATGAACCGCGGCGCCGTCACGCGGAGCGTGGACAGGTACGGCTTCGCGGAGCCCCTGCACCGCTGCACCGCGGCCGCGATCGCCGCGTCGCCGACGTGCGCCCGCAGCCACGCCAGCGTGTGACGGTCCCGCTCGTTTTGTACGCGCACCAGATGTTCCATGAGGCCTCCGATGACTGTATATCCATACTGTATTTATATACAGTATCCGGAGAATTTTCAAGCAACCCGTGCGGGGCTGGCCGGACGCCCACTCGACAGCGACTGTCAACGCTCATCCCGGGCATATGTGCGCATGGGCTTTCCGGGCAAAAAGTGAATGGTCGGATAGGTGGGGCTATCCGCCCCTTCGTTTCTGGACAACAGAGAGGTTTGAAACGGAGGGTATGAAGTTACGGCTTTCATTCCCTTCATTTCTGAACAGTCTGTCCGTCAGGCTTCAGTTCATCAGTTTTGGAAGGGGCACGGCGGGTGCAGGTCCCGACGAAACGACCCAGAGTCTCGCAGACCGAGCCGCTACCGGGATTGACGTCGACTGATTGGCCCTTCGTCCGGGCGCGGCGGTCATCTCCGTGGCTCTTGAGCACACCGCAAGACGCCGCCCGCACCCGTGACTCCGGCTGAGTCACGGACCGCGGACGCAGCGCACCGCTGAGTTCGATGACAGGGCCGCGCCCGCTGACTCGACTTTGATGTTTCCGCATGCACCAGCGGGGATCAATGGGACATATGGGACAAACGGGATAAATGGTATATAATGGTCCTCATCAACCCTCGGCCTTAAGGGGCAACGTATGGCGCAGTATGAAGAACTTATAGCGGTCTCCATCAAGGAACGGCAGCACGCGATAAAGCTGGCGACGGCTGACCTCGACCGGCTTCTCGACCAGTTGAAGGCCACAGAAGCGGTTCTGTCGAAATTGGAGCCGAACTCTGAGCGGATGGTTTTGCTCCTGCGCGTCCGTGCCCGCCTCTCAGAAGTTATGTCGCTCCGCAGGGAACGGGTGACGCGGGTGGTGATGAACGTGATCGTGAATCCCGTCGTCGACACCGTCGGTAAGTACCGCGTGAGGGGGACTGATCTTGTGGGTCCGCTCACGGACGAGCGTTATCTGCATTCGACGAACAGTTACATGTTGATGGTAGGCCGGATGTTCGGTCTTGATACTTCTGCGTCCTCTGCCGAAACAACGCCACGAAAGCCTATCTATTGGCGTCAGTTCGTTCGGAAGATGTGCGTCGCGCGTTATTTCGCGTCGCTGCATCGCCGGGCGTGCGCGTCGCGGCGAGCGCGTTCGATTGGCGTTCGTCCTGATCAGACGCCGAAGCCGACCGTCACGCGCAGTGCCGCTGCGCAATCCCGCCTTGTTGCGCCGATCAGTGCGCCGCCCGCGTTTTGCTGAGTTGCAAAGGAGTGAACATGGAACTGGCAACGAAACGGAATAAAGCCAACGCGAAGACGGATCTCCGCGCGTTGGTGAACGGAATGTACTCGGGCGACCCCGGCAAGCTTCTTGACTGGCTTGCGCAGGACCTGTTGCAGAGCGCATCCGAAAGTCTGGCACCGGATCTCCAGCGAGCGTTTGTCTCGAACAAATCTGTCTGTCGAGCCTTCGCCCACGAGCTGAAGGTCCTACTCCTCCGCGACGACGCGGACGAGAGCCGGGAAAAAACGTTGTCGGCTGCCAAGCTGAGCCCTGACGAGGTACTCGCACGTACCGGTATGTCGAAGACGACCCTGTACCGTGCCGATCACGTGAAGTTTTACAGCGTGATCCCGGCCGGTATGCAGAAGCGCCGCGCATTTCCCGCGTGGCAGTTCCAGGGTGATGTCCCGACGCACCTGCCGCGCGTGCTCGCGGTCCTCAACAGAAAATCGAGAATACAGGTCAATGCCTTCTTCGTGTCAGAGCAGGACGCGCTGAACGAACTGACGCCTGCCGAAATGCTGGCAGGCTTGCCGTTCGAGGATCGATCGGACCTCGCGCCCGAACAATCCCGCATGCTCGCCATGCCGGAAGAGAAGCGGGTGGGTATGGTCATCGCGCTCGCCACGATGGAGGTTGCCGACACCGACTGAAATATAAAAATGCCCAGCAAAGACGATGAAGCAGAAAAGCTGCCAGAAGATCTCCTCGGCCTTGTGCCGACGGCGCAGGAAATCCTTAGAGCGCTGGGCGGTAACATGGATCGTTACCCGATCGATACGGCGTTCATCCGTGCGGTCGACAGAGTGAAATACGTGGCAAGCGCATCACCGACGACCGCACATCGTTTCGGCCCCCCGCTCGCGCTTATGAATGCCGATGGTACATTGCCGCATACGTGGCTGTATTTGGCGTTCGATGCAATGGTAGCAAGTTGGGAAAGCCGGATGATCAAAAACAATCGCGGCGCAGGCAAGGGCTTCCATGTCACGCTCAAAGCGGAGCAGTCTGGCCTTCTCGCGACGATCCGTTTCGCGCGAGAGTTGAGGGTGTGGAACCTTTCGGACGACCACTGCAGCCGCCTGGGCGTTGCTGACATCATTTCTAACCGCGACCACTATGCGTGTCACTGGCTCGGGCTGCGTGTACGCCAGGCGATGATAATGCTCCCCGCAGTTGACCGCCCCGATGGCTTCGTCTATCCGTCGCGGATTGTCAAGCGACAACAGGCGCTCGCGATCGCGGATTGGGCGGTCGACGATCTGTTTAGAAACGCAAAAATCGATACCAAGCCGTTCAGGGGTTCGGACATCTATCGCCGTTATATGAACGATCCGATGCGTACTGCAGCGCCAGACGCAAGTGATCGTCCTGAGAATCCCGGCGAATACGACGCCGATCAGCGATGAAGCTCGTTCACGCAACGGCGAACTGCAACGTCAGCGCCGGACATTGCGGCGGGACTAATGACCGGCGCCGGAGCAGTGGAGGGCAGCGCGACACCGCTGATCTCCGGACAGCTGGTCGCACAGTGCCGCAGTTCCGCGGCCACGGCGTTGCGGCGCCGGCCTGCTGGCGGACGTTTTCTTGACCTCGATGCAGCGCGCTTTCAGGACCTCGGAGGCGGTGAGCCTTACATCCTGCACATAACCGTTGCATATAATGCCACGGAAGGCTGCCCGGTTGCGCGTGCGCAGCCGAAAAGGCCGCGAGCGAGATTTCCGAACCGTTCACGAGCGTCTGTGGCAAGCCCGAGGACGCTACGGAAATCGCTCTCGAGAATTGTGTCGCCGTCGCCCATACACATGTCTCACCGCCAGATCTTCGACGGGTCGATCAGTGGCGACTCGAATACATCAGTCTGCGAACGGACCCGCCCGAAGATTTCCTCGCTGTCGGCAAGACGCCTGCGTAGGGCGGACGCGGACCCAGCCCGTCATCGCCAGTGGAACCACAGAAATTAATGCGGTCTACGATGGCAGAATGAGCGAAACGACTTTGTGGAGTGAGCCGCGGCAGCCGCTAGCGCATCGTGCGGTCGTCGAGCGGGTACGGCGCGCCGGCACTTGATGAGCATCCGATCCCATCGCAGCTGGAGCGCCTCGGTGAAGTCGTCAGTTTCGCTCCGGCTGACTCCGGAGATCGACCCCGGTTCCGCCTCGTCTCACACGACGTTGCCGGCATGACGACGTTAAACTACGACTGTTCAATCGTTCAACGTTCAACACGGAAAATAAGACTGCGGGGTTCGCACATGGATGGCGCGGCGCAAATCGTTACACAACTTCATCAGGCAGTTGCCGCGGGCTCGCTCGATAGCGACCTCTTCGCCCAGCTTCCGGAATACCCATCGTGCATCAACGAGTGTGAAGTGCTTGACTTCAAAAGGCGGTTGCCAGAGAGCGATGTCGAGTATCTAAAGTTAATGCGGGATCTGGTTGCGCTGCACAATTCTTATGGCGGCTTCGTCGTTTTCGGAATTTCTGAGTTGGAGAAAGACCGATCCTTCGAAATTGTCGGCGTCGAGCCGACGGTGCTCCAGATAAACAAGGTTCGAGACCTCACGCGATCTTACTGCGAGACTGATCTGAGAATACAGGTCTTGACAATGCAGATGTCCGACCATTACCTCGAAGCACTTTGGGTCGCAAAACGGGGGCTCGGCGAGCGGCCAGTGCGCTTCGCGCGCAATGGGCCTGACGAGAAGTCTGGGAAGCCATTATTCAAGAAAGGCGACGTCGTTTTTCGCCGTTTGGAAAGCAATGCCGTGGCGCGCGCAGCGGAGGACTTTGATTTCCTACATTCCGAACGTCGCCCCCCCTCCCTGGATCTGCTAACAGCTACTTCTGAAACCACGGATCCTATCGAAAATAATCTGCCGGATCGTGCATTAATCTGTCCCAAGTTCGTCGGTCGAAAGGACGACATAGGAGAACTCTGGTCGTGGTTGGACGACGATTTCTCACGAGTACGCCTCATCGCTGGCGAGGGCGGCTTAGGGCACCGCGTTATACACATCTCGGACTACGCGAGTTCATGGCGCAGTCCGCGTAGAGTTTCCGCTGCCGTCGTGACGCGCTCCAGACCTTGCCATATCGTCTTTGCGCCCGGTTTGCCGTCGCCTTTGCGAGCGAGGAAGCCACCGCACCGCGCCACCAGTCGGATCATTTCGTTGAGTCCGAGCGGTTTCGACGGTCGTCGTATTTTCAGTAGCAGGTGGGCACCGTGAATCTCGTCAGGATCGAAGAACAGCGTCGCATCAAGGTCGGGTCATGTCCGGCCCATACGCATCAGATACGCAATACGCCATGCCACGATCATGAACAGCGCAAGCGCCCGCTCAATGCGATCAACGCGGCCCAACTGCAATTCCTCGACGCAGCAACCATTCTTCAGGATGTTGAAGTAAATCTGGCGGGTAAGGAACTGGCGCGGTACGCGGCGAACCCGGCCCGTTTCCAGCCCCTCCCCATAAGAACTGATCGTGAGGTTTTCCCTCAAGCAGCTCACCCAGTGAGATTCATCGCAAGGGTTATGCGTCCCGTCGGTATGGCACCCACTTTCACGTGAAGTCCTCCGCCCCCGACAGCGGGCGCAGCTTCCAGTCCCAGTACAAGCCCAGGACGCCGTAGAGGTACTCGTTACTCCATCGTCGCCACCCGATACTCCGCTTCTGGCGTCGCTTGCGCCGCGTCAGCAGGGTTCGAACCTTCATTTCCAGATAATCGCGGACCTCACTGAAGGCGCGACTGGCGTTGCCGATCCGAAAGTAGTTGACCCATCCGGCCACCGCAGCGTTGAGTTTCGCGATCAGCTTCACAGCCGGAGTCGAGCCTCCATGCCGGATGATGTCGCGGATCTTCGCCTTGATGCTCTGACGGGCCTTCTTCTTCGGGGTCATCCTGATGAAATATCCGTTCCCCGCTCGTTTGCGCACGCGACGCAGGTCAAACCCCAGGAACCCAAAGGCGTCTCCGTGCAGCGTGTCCACCACCGAGGTTTTCTCCGTGTTCAACTCGACGCCGAGTGGCACGAGTTGTTCATGCAGACGCAACAGGGCACGCTCTGCCCAGCCGCGTTTCGTATGGTGGCCACTGACGGTGATGACAATGTCGTCGGCGAACCGGTGATAGTTCACTGCCTCATAGGGTCCCTGCGCCGTCCTGCGGCGGATCTCGTCGAACATCCAGTCGATCTCGTTCAAGTAGATATTCGCGGCAAGCGGGCTGAACGGGCCACCTTGCGGGACGCCGATTTTGCCTGCCGCCTTGATAACCTGCTTGACCAGGCGTAGTACCTGGGGATCCTGGATGCGCTTCGCGATCTTGTCCAACAGGGTTGAATGTTGAATCGTGTCAAAGTACCGCGACAGATCCACGTCAACCACCGTCGACATGCGCCGCAACACACTGCGTCTGACTTCCGCCAGTGCGCGATGTGGCGACCGCTTCGGTCGAAATCCGTATGAGTTGGGGCAGAAGTCCGCCTCGAATACCGCTTCGAGAATCAGCTTCAGTGCGCCTTGTACCACGCGGTCGCGGATGCAAGGAACCTGAAGTATACGGACCTTTCCGTTGCTCTTGGGAATCTCAACCCGTCGGTTCGGCTTGGGCTCATACCTGCCTGTTTTGAGGTCTGCCTGTATCTCCGCGAGAAATACGCCGGGTGCCGATGCTTCGATGTCTGCAAAGCTCAGACCATCGATGCCCGGAGCCCCGCCGTTTCTTTTGGCGATGCGGTAGGCCTCTTCGAGGGTTTCCTTCTTCGCAATATGCGCGAAGAGCCCCCAGAAGCGATGAGTCTTGTCAGACTTCGCCTTGCGATAGATCCGCCTTCTCAGTTCCTGCAGACTGCCGGATGTCTTTGTCATCTCATCCCTGCCTCACCTTGTTGGACGGAGTACTCACCGGTCCGGGTCCTTCCCTCCGGGCGCGTCTTGGTGCACGCCCATCGACAGTACTACAACCCGATCCGTCACCCTGGCACCTATGTCCGCACTTCCCACTCACGGTTATAGCGAACATCTCCTCGACGGGATTTCTCCGCCGGATGCCGAGGGCTTCTCCAGTTTCCACGTTATCCTTCACACCATGTCGCCGCTGATACCCCGCCGGTGAGTGTTGCCGCATCGGACCCGTTTCGGACAACACTTGCTGCTTTCGCGCGTTATAGACCGTCTCAGCCACCGGAGTTTCGTGTGACGAGGCTACATCTGCGTTCACTGCACGTTGCAACCTGGTGCGTTGCATACACTCCTTTCTGAGCATACTGTCGGAGGGCTTCGAAAGGGGCTTCCGCAAGCACAAGCGTCCGGTTGGGAAAAGCTGGCGAATGGACGAGAGCTATATCAAGATCAAAGGCGAGTGGAAATATCTTTACAGGGCGGTGGACAAGGCGGGCGACACGGTCGACTTCCTGCTCAGGGCCAGGCGGGACAAGGTCGCGGCCCGGCGGTTCTTTGAAAAGGCGATCGCCCATAATGGTACGCCAGAGACCGTGACCATCGACAAAAGAGGCTCCAATCTGGCCGCACAGGATGCGGTGAATGCCGATTGCGAGACGCCGATCAAGGTCCGTCAGATCAAGTACCTGAACAACATTGTCGAACAGGACCATCGGGCTATCAAACGCCGGACCCGGCCGATGCTGGGATTCAAGAACTTCCACCGTGCGAGGGTCATTCTCGGCGGCATCGAGGTAATGCACATGATCAGGAAAGGACAGATGAAATGTGCGGGCAAAGACCCGTCGTCTGCTTCCCAGCAGTTTTACTCCCTTGTGTCATAAGCAATACTTATTATATCGCCATTTCTCGTCCCGACACCCTTACTGCAACAGAACCCGATATCTGATCCTCGACCTTGAGCAGTCTCACGCCGCCGACCGGCCACTGGCGTAGGAGAGACGCTCTCTGAGAACCGCTCCTCAATCTAGGCAGCGCTACTGTCTGATTGATCTCTTGTCCCATTAACTACAAATGTCGAACAAAGGACGGATTGTAGTTCAACTCGCACTGCGAAGGCCGCGCCCCCCCCATTTCCCGCGGCGGGCACACGCTATAGCCGCTCGTGCCGTCACTACGCGGCGCTTCAGGCCATCTAGCGCTTTCATACAACTTCTGACTGGCATTCTTCATGCTTACCAGTTCTAAATATTACGGAAGTTTGGTGCGACATGAACAAACATAGCCATGGCGAACACGATAAAGTACAGAGTCAGAGGGTTTTCGGGCAGGCGCTGGCAACCTTCAGCCCGCTGCCAAGGAGATCTGGCGAACCGAGCCTGCTCGACCACTCATCGACCCGGCAGCACGGCGCTTTGCCACGCTGCCTCAGCTTGATAATCTACAGTTCTATGTCTTCGTCCTCCTGTTCAGCCTTTGGTCGATATAGCCTCCACAGACGCCGCTTTTACGGTTTACCAAGTTGCCTGCTGAACCTGGCAGGCGAGAGGGGCAACCCGCGCGCACTCCTGACCCGCACTGCCAGCAGCAGATCAAGCTGTCGACGGCCAAGTGGACCTCGCCACCCCGCTTGCGCTAGCGACCACCGTAATCCGCGCGTGGCCCGCTTTCCCATGTGGACTGCAACGTGCACCTCTCCAGAACCACCGCGATTTACTTCGTACTGGCGCTGCGGTGCGTCTTCATTCATGAACGTCAATGGCCAGCTTGCCGGTCTCGAAAGCCTTTAGCCAGTTGCGCAGGGCCTGCGTCGACATACCCAGCGCGGTCACGGCGCCCACGCGCCCGTTCTTGATTCGTTGCGCGACGGCTTTCTTGAGCCGGCTACGTTTGCATGCGACCTCGTGGAAGGCGAACTTTCAAGGAAGCTCATTGATCGCTTGCTCTATATCAAAGGTACTAACGTTGACGAGAGCAAGCGCAAATTCACCTTGCACCATCCCTCAACACATGTCCTTCCCCAATATTCTTCGAGCAACTGAACCAAGGTATGTAGGTGAGCCATCATGTCATAGTCACAGCCGTTTGCCTCAGCACGCGTATGACAGCGTGTTCCGTTGCACGGCACGTCAGGTTGTTGCCCGTGCCGCCCTGATCGGGGTCCTGCTTTCAGTAGTCTATTCACTTTCCGGCTGCACAGTCGGCCCGGAATATCGCACTCCCGCGCCGCCCGCGACCGACAGCTATACACCGACGGCCCTACCCGAACACACGGTTTCGTCGCCCGGTGCGACGGGTCTTGCGCAGCAGTTCAAGGCTGGCGGCGAGCTGCCTGCACAATGGTGGACCCTTTACCGTTGCGAGCCCCTCGACGCGCTGATACGCGAGGCCCTCTCAAATAGCCCGAATATCGCTGCAGCCAGCGCGGCGCTGCGCCAGGCGAGCGAAAATCTGCGTGCGCAAACAGGGATCGATCTATATCCCGCCATCGATGTGAAGCTCAATGCTACTCGCGAAAAGCTCAATGGCACGACGCTAGGCCAGCCCAGCCTGAACAGAATACTAAGTCTGTACAACGCGTCAGTGAACGTTTCCTACAACCTGGATCTCTTCGGGGCTGCACGCCACGAACTCGAGGCACTGGGCGCGCAGGTCGACTTCCAGAACTTGCAGCTACAGGGCACATACCTGGCGCTGTCAGCGAACATCGTCACCGCTGCGGTCCGGGAAGCTTCCCTCCGCGAGCAGATTGACGCGACCGAGCGTATCGCCGCGGATGAGGAGACTCAGCTCGGTGTATTGCGTAAGCAACTTGAGTTCGGCGGGGTGGGTCGCGTGGCTGTGCTCTCGCAGGAAACGTTGCTCGCACAAACGCGCGCTACCCTGCCGCCACTGCGGCAGTCTCTCGATCGGGCGCGACATCAGCTTGCCGTGCTCGCGGGTAAACCGCCTAGCGATAACAGCGTTCCCGAGTTCAGGCTGTCGATGTTCACCCTACCGCAGACCTTACCCGTCGCCCTCCCTTCGTCGCTCGTCCGTCAACGTCCGGACATCCTGGCTGCGGAAGCCCTGCTGCGTCAGGCGAGCGCCCAGGTCGGCGTCGCAACCGCGAACATGTATCCGCAGCTTACGCTGTCCGCAAACTACGGCCCGCAATCATTAACGCCAGCGGGCATGCTGAAGTACGCGGACATGATCTGGAACATCGGCGCGGGGCTCACGCAGCCGATCTTTAACGGAGGCCAACTGAGCGCTAAAAAGCGCGCGGCGGAAGCCGCCTTCGATGAGGCCAACGGGCAATACAGGCAAACGATACTGCTTGCATTCGAAGATGTCGCGGATACGCTCCGCGCACTCGATCACGATGCAGCCGCACTCGCCGCGCAAACCGAAGCGTGGCGTGCAGCCAGCAGCTCGCTCGAGCTGACGCGTGGCCAGTTTCGTGCCGGCGGTGTCAGTTATCTAGCTCTGCTCGATGCGCAGCGTCAATACCAGCAGACCATCGTCAATCTCACCCAGGCGCGCGCTGCACGCTACGCAGACACGGCCGCATTGTTCGAAGCACTGGGTGGCGGCTGGTGGAGCGACGCGGCCAGGATCCAGACAGGACAGGCGGACTCCGATATCAACCCGCAGTGAACCCTCTTTCTGCTTGCCGCGCCCCGCATGGTTTCCAATGCTGCGCGTCCAAAGGGATCTGTTCCATATCAGTTTGCCGTGCAAGGACACGACGATGACGACAAATAAACCAACAGCAAAACGGATGATCACCATGCTGATCTGCATGGGCGTTCTGCTTGGCGCGCTGATCGGTTTCAACC
The DNA here is from genome assembly GCF_046543485.1 of Paraburkholderia sp. EG304. Taxonomy (NCBI): domain Bacteria; kingdom Pseudomonadati; phylum Pseudomonadota; class Betaproteobacteria; order Burkholderiales; family Burkholderiaceae; genus Paraburkholderia; species Paraburkholderia sp. EG304. The sequence goes on from NZ_JBKGUA010000055.1 coordinate 14,520, forward strand.
TGTACAAGGCGCATATGATCCGGAAATTCATGGCACACAATGCGGTGCCGGCTGCTACCGTCACGTCCGCCGTCGTGAGCTATCAGATATGGCAGCCACAGCTTGCCGCTGTGGGCAGCCTGCGTGCCGTGCGCGGTGTCGACGTGACGACTGAAGTGGCTGGACTCGTTCGCGAGATCGCATTCAAGTCTGGCGAGGAAGTCAAGGCTGGACAGGTGCTCGTGCGTCTGAACGACCGCTCGGACCGCGCGCAGCTCACCTCGCTAAGAGCTGCCGCCGACCTATCGCAAACCGTCTATAACCGCGACACGGCACAGTACGACATTCAGGCGATCGCCAGGGCGCAAGTCGATGCTGATGCCGCCGACCTGAGAAGCAAGCGAGCACAAGTCGAACAGCAGGCCGCACTGGTCGAGAAAAAAACGATTCGCGCGCCTTTCGCGGGACGCGTGGGCATCACGACAGTCAATCCAGGCCAGTACGTCAATCCGGGCGACGCCATCGTTACGTTGCAGGCTATTGACCCCATCTACGTCGACTTTCACCTGCCCCAGCAGCAACTCGGTCAACTGCAGGTGGGACAGAGCGTCGCCGTAGCTACAAGTGCATTCGCGAGCCGCGGCTTCGAGGGCAAGATCCGCGCTATCAACCCGCGCCTCGACAGCACGACGCGCAACGTGGAGGTCGAAGCGGCCCTCGACAACCGCGAGCGCAAACTGTTGCCGGGGATGTACGCGAGCGTAAAAGTCGATGTTGGTCACGAGCAGCGCTACCTGACACTGCCGCAAACGGCAATCACTTACAATCCCTACGGGGCAACAGTTTTCGTCATCAAACCGGGCGAGCATAAGGACGCACGCGGCAAAACGATGCCCGTTGCGCAACAGATCTTCGTAACGCCAGGACCCACGCGCGGCGATCAGGTTGCGATCCTGAAGGGCTTAGACGAAGGCGCACTAGTGGTAACGAGCGGCCAGCTCAAGCTGAAGAACGGCACACCGCTCGTAATCGACAATCGCGTGTTGCCGGCAGACAGTCCTGCTCCGACGCCCCAGGAACAATAAGACCCCCGCGAGATGAAATTCACCGATATTTTTATCAAACGGCCAGTCCTCGCGTCAGTGCTCAGCCTGTTCATCCTGGTGCTAGGCTTACGTTCGCTGTCGACACTCAAACTTGGCGAATATCCGCAGACCGGCACCGGCGTCGTGATCATCACCACTTCGTACTATGGTGCTAGCGCCGAGACGATGGCGGGCTTCGTTACTCAGCCGCTCGAAGCCGCGATCGCACAGGTGCAAGGCATCGACTACGTGTCGTCGACAAGTAGCTCGGGTGTCTCGACTATCACTGTGACCCTGCGCCTGAACTACGATTCGAACCGCGCGCTCACAGAGATCAATACCCAGATCGCGTCTATGCGCAACCAGTTGCCACCCCAGGCACAACAGCCTGTGTTGACGATGCAGGCAAGTCAGACCACCGACGCGATGTATACGGGCTTCTACAGTGATGTGCTGCCAGGCAACAACGTCACCGACTACCTCCTGCGTGTTGTCAAGCCGAAGCTCGATTCAATTCAGGGCGTGCAAACGGCAGAGGTTCTCGGCGACCGTCAGTTCGCGTTGCGCGCATGGCTTGATTCCACCAGGCTTGCAGCGCACGGCGTCACGGCTACCGACGTCTACACGGCACTCGTCAACAACAACTACCTTGCAACGCTCGGCACCACCAAAAGCGAGATGACCAGCGTCAGCCTAAACGCTGGTACCGATCTGCATTCCGTCGAAGACTTCAGGAAGCTGGTTATCAAGCAGAAGAACGGCGCGATCGTGCGCCTTGAGGACGTCGCCAATGTCGTGTTGGGCGCGGACAATTACGACTCCAACGTCGCGTTTAGCGGAAAGCGTTGCGTGCTCATCGGGATCAAGGTCGCGCCCGACGCGAACCTGCTCGACGTAGCGAAACGCGTCAAAGCTGTGTTCCCTGACCTGCAGAAGCAGCTCCCCACGGGGGTGTCGAGCGACATCGTCTATGATGCGACGGACTTTATCGAGAGTGCCATCGACGAAGTGGTGAAGACGCTCGTCGAGGCACTACTGATCGTCACGGTCGTGATTTACCTGTTCTTCGGCAGCTTCCGCACGGTGATAGTGCCCCTGATCGCGATGCCGCTGTCGCTGATCGGCACATTCTTCATGATGCAGTTGCTCGGCTACTCCGTTAATCTACTGACGCTGCTCGCGCTGGTGCTTGCGGTCGGACTCGTGGTCGATGACGCGATCATCGTGGTTGAGAATTTCGACCGACACCTGACGACCGAAAGCAAGCGTCCCTTCGATGCCGCGCTCATCGCTGCGCGCGAACTCGGTGGCCCGATACTCGCAATGACTGTTGTTTTGATTGCCGTCTATCTGCCCATTGGCTTCGAGGGCGGACTGACGGGTACACTGTTCACGGAGTTCGCATTTACACTGGCAAGCGCGGTCACTATGTCGGGCGTGGTCGCGCTAAGCCTATCACCGATGATGTGCTCGCGACTCTTTCGCAACGGGCAGCAACCCGGACGCTTGAACCGTTTTGTCCATCACCAGTTTGAGAAAGTGCATCGGGGTTATATGCGGCTCCTGCACTCGATACTGGACACATGGATCGTATTCGTCGTGATGGGTGCAATACTGTTATGCGGGACCATCTATTTGTTTGCGACGTCACAGTCCGAACTCGCGCCCCAGGAGGACCAAGGCATCGTACTGTCGCTGATCCAGGGACCACCCAATGCGACGATCCAACAGATGCAGAGGTATGCCGACCAGGTGTTCCAGATATCTAAGCAATTGCCGGAGTATGCGCAGATGTTTCAGTTGACAGGCGCGCCGACATTGAATCAGGGCTTCGGCGGCGTGCTCTTCACGACATGGGACAGGCGAAAGAGAGGTGCCTCCGAGTTGCAACAGGAGCTTCAACAGAAGTGGAATGGCATCGCCGGCGCGCGAGTCGCTGCTTTCCAGCTTCCACCCCTGCCCGGTGCGCAAGGCTTCCCGGTGCAGTTCGTGATCAACACGACTGAGCCTTTCGATAACCTCAACGAAGTGACCCAAGCAGTTTTGCAACAGGCGCGCGAAAGCGGCATGTTCCTCTTTGTCGACAGTGACCTGAAGATCGACAAGCCCGAGACCGTTCTGATGGTCGACCGTGACAAGGTCGCCTCGCTCGGCCTTACGCAAAGCGACGTGGGGCAGGCGCTCGGAGCTGCGCTCGGTGGCAACTACGCCAATTATTTCTCGATCGCCGGCCGTTCGTACAAGGTGATTCCGCAGCTTCAGCAGGTCGACCGAATGAACCCATCGCAGCTACTAGACTACAACCTGCGCACTTCGGACGGCAGTATGATTCCTGCTTCGACTGTCTCGCATCTGAAGTCGACGGTTGTGCCCGAATCCCTCAACCACTTCCAGCAACTGAATTCGGCGACGATTTTCGCCGTGATCGCACCCGGCATCTCACAGGACGAAGCGCTGGACTTCGTGCGCAAAGTCACCAAACACGTTGCTCCAGCAGGCTACAACATCGACTACTCAGGGTTTTCCCGTCAGTTCATGCAGGAGTCCGGCGGCTTTCCTATCGTCCTCATGTTCGCGGCAATCATCGGCTTCCTCGCGCTGGCAGCCCAGTTCGAGAGCTTTCGCGATCCCATCGTCATTCTGGTATCGGTGCCGCTGGCGTTGTTCGGTGCGCTGATCTTCATCAACATCGGCGTTACCACACTCAACATATACACGCAGGTCGGACTGGTCACGCTCATGGGGCTTATCAGCAAGCATGGCATTCTCATCGTGCAGTTTGCCAATGAGTTACAGCGTACAGGCCGCAGCAAGCGCGATGCCATCGAAGAAGCGGCAGGCGCTCGCCTGCGCCCAATCTTGATGACGACGGTCGCCATGGTGCTCGGAGTAGTGCCGCTCGTCACCGCATCCGGCGCGGGCGCAGCAGGGCGAAACGCGATTGGGCTCGTAGTCTTCACAGGGCTCTCAATCGGCACGCTGTTCACGCTCTTCGTCGTACCGGCGACGTACATATGGTTAGCAGTAGATCATCGACCGGCTTTGCGAGCTCCACGGGAAGAGACAGTAAAATGACGCGAGGAGGAAGAGGTAGGGAGGGGCTGCAAAAGTCCTAGCGTTGATGTTTGGGTTGACTATCCTGGTGTCGTGACGGTTTTGTCGCGATAATGATTACAAGTGGCTCTGTTGAGATTTGAGTGGGTTATGCCGCATGCGAGTTGATCGAAGTGAAGTCGAGCTTGCCAGCGATCAGGAACAGCACGGTACGCATGGTCGTGAGGTTGGCGTAACCGCGCGCGCGTCGCTTGGCGGCCTGAAACAGGCCATTGAGAGCCTCCGGGAAGCCGTTGGTCTGACGCGTCTGGGTCCAGGCAACGATACCGTCGAAGTGCTTGCGGATCATGCGCGCAACCTCCTTCATGGGTTCGACCTTGGAGCGCATCACGTTGATACACCACTGGTCGAGCATCCTGGAGACGACGTTGATCTGCTTGCGATCGAGGATGTCGCGCAATTGCTCGCGATAGAGCCAAGCCCGGGCGGTTCGCTTGGTCGTAACGTTGGCAACGAGCGCGTCCAGATCGGCACGCTGCGCCACGCTCAGCCGGTCGCGGTCCTTGAGCAGTGCGCAGCGCAGGCCCTTGAGTTCAGGGTCGCTCTTCTGTTCGAGCCGCCGCGTCTTGTCCAGAGCAAACGATGCCTGAGCGACCACGTGAAATTGTCGAAGGTGATGCGGGCGTTGGGCAGGTGCTCGCTGACGCCCTTGATGAAGGCAGGCGACATGTCGATGCTGACCGAGGTGATTTGCCCGGGCGTGGCATTGTGCGCTTGCAGATGGGCGGCGAACTGCTCGATGGTGGCGGCGTCCCGGCCTTCGGTAACGAACACGACCTTGCGTTGTTTGGCGTCGGCCACGAGCGTCAGATAGTTGTGCCCGCGCTTATAGGAGGTCTCGTCGACGGCCGCGCTCGTCACGTCGCACAGATCAATCTCGACCAACGCCAGTTCGACGTAGCGCTTGCAGATCGCGTGTACGCGGTGCCACGACTCGCCGACGGCGCGGGCCACGGCGGCAAAAGGCATCTGCTGGGCGAGTGTGAGCACCATCGCCTCGAACAGCAGCGTGAAGCCGCTGAGCTTGGCGGCCCAACTGGGTTCGACGAGCGCGACGCGGCCATCGGGCAGCCTCACGCGCGGCGTGCGCACTTCGAGATAACAGTCATGCTGGAAGAAGTTCAGGTGCCGGTAGCGCTTGACGACAGTGTCATGCACGGGATGCGCGCCAGCCACTTCCGGATACGGAAAGCGAGTGCCGGCAGTGAAGTCGATCTGAATCGTCAGCCGTTTGGCGGCCGCGTCGAAATCAACGCCGCTCACAAACCACGGATCGCTCACACCCAATGCGGCTTCAAACAACTGGCTATGCATGACTTCCCTTCGTCTTGTTATGCAAAAAACCGGACGAAACCACCCACTCGGAATTCAACAGAGGCTTACAAGTATAAGCTACGCCTGATATGACAGGGGTCTGTGCGCATTCTCACGAGCGTTCAAAAGGCTCAGGCAAGCGAAGCGAAAGCGAGATAGTTCCCTGCCAGCTTGTCGCACCGAGGAAAATTCCCGATATTGCGTGCGAGAATGAACTGGTTTAGCATTTGCGCACCCGTGCGGTTATCGCTGAAAAGGGCTACGAATCGAACGTGTTTGTAGAGAGCATCCGCGCTACGTGTGCGAAGGTCGTGATCCCACCGCGGTCGATTCGAAAGATCAGGCGTCGCTATCGCCGCGGGCTGTATTGGGCCCGAAACATCATCGACCGCTTTTTCAGTAATATTGAACATTTTCGTCGTGTCGCCCACTCGCTACTAATCAGCCGCAGGGGCGTCCGGCGTCATCGACGGCAATGTGTAATTTGGTGGTCAGTCCACCTCGTGAGTGGCCGAGTGCTTACACACCGGTTTTCTTTCGAGCTCCGGACGGATGCTGATGTGCACGCGCAATGGTCGAATCGATTGGAGCAGCCCCACGTATCTGAGGACACGAGGACTCTCTTAAAATAAGGGATAGTCTTGTGCCTAAGGAACGCGCTCGAAATAACTTCCCGCTATGCGGCGCTCCTCGAGCGGATGCTGTAGTTCCACGAAGGCAGGGTTGAGTCGTACTCAATGTTGAGCAATGCGCGGGCGTGGCGGGTGACCGTCCGTCCGGCTTCGTAAACTCCGTCAAGGATGTCAGCGGTCACTTTCAGACCGGTTTTTGTGGAGGCTTTTTCGATCAGTTCACGGACCAGACTGACGCTGCTGAAAACTACGCCAGCACAGGCTCGCGTAATGTGTGGGAACACGCGGTGCTCGATTGGATTATGTTTCGAGCAGTACGGCGCATAGTGGGCCACCCGGATTTCCAGTCCGAGCCGGTCTGCCAGATTTTGCAGGTCGCTTTTGAAAAGCCACGAATTACTCGGGTTGCTGCCGCCGCCATCGCACAACAGCAGTAACCGTTTGCCCTGGGGATAATCGGCGCGCCCGTGTTTTTCCCACCAGTGCGCCACGCTGTCGCAGGCAAACTCACCTCGTTACACACATCTCCGCGAAGCCCCGTCAGATAAGGCTTGAAGTTTGATCTGACGCAGGAATTCGGGGTTGTTAACTGAAGCGAATGCGCGTTTACTCTTGCAATTTGCGGCGACGACAAATGACGCGAGAGTCCGATGGCTGGGCGTACAAGGAACTGGAAGGCGTGGATCTGGATGACGTGAGGCGCAATAAACGCGCGAAGGCTGTGCTTACACGACTCGCGGAGAAGCCGACGGCGAGCATTCCGGGCGCGTGCCGTGGCTGGAGCGAGACGCACGGAGCCTACAGGTTCATGCAAAACGAGGCGGTCGAGTGGCGCGACATCATGGAGCCGCACTGGAACTGCACGCAGGAGCGCATGCGCGAGCACGATGTCGTGCTGTGCATCCAGGACACCACGGGGCTGGACTTTAACGGACAGGAAATCAGTGGCCTGGGGCCGCTGAGCTACGAGGCGCAGCGCGGCATGTATCTGCATCCGACCTACGCCGTCACTACGGATCGCGTGGCGCTGGGCGTGATCGATGCGTGGATGTGGGCGCGCGAGTTCAAGGATGCCGATGGCCGCCGTGGCGGCATCACGGAAAGCACGCGCTGGGTTGAAGGTTACGAGCGCATCGCCGAGATTGCCGCCCAGTTGCCGGGCACGCGACTGGTGTACGTGGCCGATCGCGAGGCGGATATCGCGGCGCTGATGCTGCGCGCCGACGAACTCGGGACACCGGCGGACTGGCTGATTCGTTCGTCGCACAATCGTAGCCTGGATGGTGGCGAAAAGCTCTGGTCGAAGGTGCTCAAGGCGAGGGGCGTGGGCGAGGTCCAGTTCATGATGGCCGCTCGCGTGGGTCAGAAGGCCCGCACGGTCAGACAGGTGCTGCGCATGAAGCGCGTGACGTTGCCGTGCGGTGTGACGGTGACGTGCGTCATCGCGAAGGAAGTTGATCCGCCTGCTGGCGTCAAACCGGTCGAGTGGCGCTTGCTGACCAACCGTGCGCCGGTCGGACACGACGATTTGGTCGAACTCATCGACTGGTACAGAGCCAGGTGGGAGATAGGTGTGTCCAGGTAAGGACACGTTATCCAGTCGGTGAAAGTCCGACCGAGGCAAAAGACTCAAGCCTCGTAGCTTGGGAGGCGTCATGGCGCGAAAGCAAGATGACGGAGCCCTCCGACAGTATGCTCAGAAAGGAGTGTATGCAACGCACCAGGTTGCAACGTGCAGTGAACGCAGATGTAGCCTCGTCACACGAAACTCCGGTGGCTGAGACGGTCTATAACGCGCGAAAGCAGCAAGTGTTGTCCGAAACGGGTCCGATGCGGCAACACTCACCGGCGGGGTATCAGCGGCGACATGGTGTGAAGGATGACGTGGAAACTGGAGAAGCCCTCGGCATCCGGCGGAGAAATGGTTCTGTCGCAGTAAGAGCGAGAGGTCGGCCAAATCCGATATGGTATGGATTCCTTATCTAGCCAGCGAATAGAATTGCTGTGCGGGAGTTTGACCAACGCCGCCATCGTTCAATTGTCTCTTGACGATCATGTGCATAACTTCGATGCCGCCCAACAGGATGCGGGCACAACGAAAGCTTTTGAACCCAAGCATCGGTCGAGTTCGGCGCTTGATCGCCCGATGATCCTGTTCGATGATGTTATTCAGATACTTTTTCTGGCGGGCCTTGATCGGCACCTCCCGTGGGGCGTTGATCGCCCGCAAGGCAGCCAGATTCGATCCGCTCTCGTCGATCGTCACGGTCTCGGGTTCGCCATTCTGGTCGATTGCCTTTTCGAAATAGGCCCGGGCCGCAGCCTTGTCCCGTCGGGCTCGCAGCAGAAAATCAACGGTGTTGCCTGCCTTGTCGACAGCCCGATAGAGATACCGCCACTCACCCCTGATGCGAATGTAGGTCTCGTCCATCCTCCAGCTCTTGCCGACCATCCGTTTGCGTCGTCGAAACTCCTTCTCCAGGACCGGCAGCAGTTTGAGTGCCCAACGATGAACGGTCGAATGATCGACCGCAATCCCGCGCTCGGCCATCATCTGTTCAAGATGGCGCAGGCTCAGCGGATAAGCCACGTACCACCGAACGCACAGCAACATCACGTCCAGCGGGTAATGCAAGCGTTTGAGTACTTTTCCCTCACCCGGACTCAGCTTCTCGGTCATCGATCACGTCACGCATTAAAGCCCGTCAGCATAGCAGACCGCCTTATTGCGACAGATCCCTATGTCTGGCAACAGGACCGAAAGCTTCAGGCCGGCAAATTCAGGGCGCTGCGGCCGCTGCCGGGGACAGAGCCGCGCATTCGGCGCCCCTCGTGAACTGCCACAGGGGCGATCGATCCTGCGACCATACCCGACGAGCTCAACATCGTATAATCATCGCCTATAGCCGCCTCGACCTCGCGAAGAGAAAATCTGCCGTGAATAACCTGATGTCCCAACAACCGCTTGCCGACGACGATTTCGCCCGTCTCGCCGGGTTTCTCGACTCCATCGGCGATGCAGCGATGAACATCGAAACGCTCGACGGCTATTTCGTCGCGTTGATTTGCGGGCCAGACATCGTGTTGCCCAGCGAGTATCTGCCGCAGATCTGGGGGGAGGATTTTTCGTTTGAAAGTGACGGACAGGCCACAGAAATCGTCGAGCTGCTCATGCGTCACTGGAACACGATCAGCACGGAATTGCAGCAAACGCTGCATGAGCCGAACGTGTACCTGCCTGTGTTGCTCGAGCGAGAGGATGGTGTTGCCCCGGCCAACGACTGGGCGCACGGCTTCATGCGCGGCGTACAGATGCGTCCCGCGAGCTGGGGTGAGCTGATCCATGACGAGGACCACGGTGGACCGATGATCCCGATCATGATGCTGCATCATGAGCACAATCCCGACCCGCAGATGCGGCCACCACAGATCCCTGCAGAAAAGCGCGAGGAACTGCTGGAAACGATGATCGCCGGACTGACCCATATCTACCGTTACTTCGAGCCGCATCGGCGGGCACTGGCGCACATCCCGGCGCGTATGCCCATGCGCCGGGAAGAACCGAAGATCGGGCGCAACGAGTCGTGCCCGTGCGGTAGTGGCCGCAAGTACAAGCATTGCTGCATGGCCAGTTCGCCGACGTTTCACTGATCAGGCAGCACAGCAACGGAGACACGTAATGCCCCAGATTCCGGATGATGCAGATCTTCCCCTGAACGCCAACGGCCCAGCGTACACGTCGCGACAGGATCGTGACGGCATACCGCTGTCGTATGTCGGCGAGAAACTTGGGCTTGCCATTGAGGATCTACATCGCCATGCCCGACGCTGTCAGGGGGAACGTGATGATTTGCGCTGCACCATGCATCACCTTCTCGTGGCATACCTGGGACTACATAACATGCTCGGCAAGGCGAACGACCAGACCCTGATTGACCGGTTACTTGACGGCAGCAGCGAGAAGCTGGAAACGTGGCTGCGCCTGATCGAGCGGGAGGGCGATGTTCATGGGCTCGCCGAACTGGGCAACTGACGCATGCGGATCGCGAATCCCATGAAGCCAACCTTTCGCGGCGAACGGGTGCCAGCCGCCATGCAAGACCGGTATGACGAGATCATTGCGCTTACCGACGCCTTTTGTGCGCAACACCTGACTGATGAATACCGCGACCTCTGCCGACGTCTCGTTGCCACCCTGTGCCGCAAGCGGCCATCGCCACTGGTGACTGGTCCAGCGCGCTCCTGGGCCTGCGGCGCGGCCTACGCGATCGGGAGAGTCAACTTCGTTTTCGACAAGTCCCAGAAGCCCCACATGCGTGCCGATGCACTGTGCCAGCATTTCGGGCTAAGCGCCCAGACCGGTTCGGCCCGCTCAGGAGCAATTCTGAACCTTCTGAAGATCGGCCAGCTCGATCCTCGCTGGTCACTTCCCAGTAAGCTCGACAGAAATCCGCTCGTCTGGCTTATCGAAATCAATGGCATGATCGTCGATGCGCGCCGCATCCCGCGCAATTTGCAGGAAGAAGCCTTCCGGCTGGGTGTCATCCCGTTCGTTCCAAGCGAAGAACGCTAGTTCGCGCAAAATCCCGAGCCCCGTTTGTACTTCGCTTGCGACGCTGCGACGTAGCAATTTCCCTTTACGCTTGGTCGGGTTCTCCGCCCCCTGGCTCAGGCTAAACGTGCTTTATTTTCCGTTTCGGGGTCCCCGTGATTTTCGTGCTGTTTACCGGGTTAGCGGCCTCTAGGCGCGACAAGGCTTTGCGGTCGGCCCCCAAAACAATATCCTTTTAAATCAATACGCTGCTGTCTGGTCTTTCTGTGTCACATGAACACCTCCCCAGACGGCCTTCTCCGGCGGTCCGGGGTCTTGGACGGTCTGTTTGGGCGCACACTCCGCTGATAATAGTTTTTATCCTCGGCAGCATTCTGTTTTCATTTCTAAAACGGCTTTTCTACCGTTATACATGTATGAAATAATAGCCCGAAAAATCGCCCATTTCCCGCCTGGAGCCCGCCATGTCCCGTCCGGCCACCACCACCCCTGAGCAGATCCGTTCCACCGTGCTCGCGATGCTCGCCGAGGCCGGCGACGCCACGCCCGTGACGGGCGCACGCTTCCGGAAGGTCATCTCGGTTCGCAAGCTCCGGGCGCGGCTCGGTGCCGGCGACCCCGCCACCCTCTCGCGCACGCTCAACGCAATCGAGGCCGAAGTCGTGCGCGCGGGCCTCGCGGATATCGCGATCCCCGGCATTCCATCCGACATCGCCGAGCAGATGGGTGCGCTGTGGCAGGCGGCCGTCACGGTCCAGCTTGATGACGTCGTACGCCTGAAGGCCGAGGCACAGCAGGCCATCGCCGCGGCCGATGTGGCGCGCACCGACGCCGAGCTGCGCGTCGAATTACTGCGGCAGGAAGTGAGCGAGCTGCGTTCGACCCTCGCTGGTCGCGATGCGGAACTGGCCGACCTGCGGGCGCAGCACTCCCATATCCAGGCACGCTGTGTCGCGCTCGACGAGGCGCAGCGGGAGCGACAGGCCCGGCTCGAGGCGGCCGTGGCCGAACGGGCGACGCTCGAGCGAGCCCACGCAGAAAGCCTGGCGCAGAGCCAGCATCGATACGAAGCGCTATCGAAACAGCTGCTGCAGGAAACTGCCCACCAACGCGAGGCCCTGAAAAAGGAACACGGGCAGTTCGTGTCGCAGCTGAAATTTGCTGAGCGGCGCATTGCCGCGCTCGAAGGCGAGCACGAGCGGCTCGAGGCGGAGCTCGCCAGCGAGCGCGCGACACGCCAGCAGGCGGTCGGCGAGGCGCTCGCGCTGAAGGCCGTCAACTCGAGCCAGCATGCACAGCTCGACGAGCTGATGCGCGTGGTGTCGGCGCGCGAGGCGCCGCGTCGGGCGCCGGCCGCCTCCGCGGGTCCCGCGACGGCCCGGCGCACGAAGTCCACGCCGAAAGGCGGCGGCGCCGTGCGGCCGAAGAACGCCACGCGGGCGAAGAAAGCATGAAGCCGCTGCATCCGGCCGGCTGGATCGATCACGGCACGACGCCCCCGCAGCATGTACCCGCCAGCGTGGAAGCTGCCATCGCGTACGTGGCCGACGCACTGGGTCACGTTGTCCATACGCGCTGGACACTCGCCATGATCCGGCAGCATTACGCCTCGCTCGCCGACGCGAAGGCAGTCCGTCCAGCCACCATGCGCGTGCTGCTTGATCACGAGGCGGCCGTCGAATACTGGGACCGCGGCCGCGTGCGCACGGTTGCCGCCGGTGAGGCGCCAGCGCCCGATGTCGTGCTGGCCCGCGTGCTGCATACGCATCGCCGGCGCTTCAAACCGGCCACCGAGGCCGCCAGGCCCGTCGCGACCGGTGAGCTGAAGCGGGAGGCGACGGCCCTGATGTCCTTGCCCCAGCCGCTGGTCGTGTGGCTGGCTCGCGCCGGGCGCTTCGCCGCCGTTGCAGGCGCAACGAATACGCTGGGCGTTGGTGACGACGCCCAGGCGGTGGCGCTGTTCCTGCGCGACCGGGCGAGCCGCTCCCCGCATACGCTGCGCGCGTACCGCACCGAACTGCGCCGGCTCGTCGGCTGGTGCGAGTCGCGACAGCTCGGTCCACTCTCCGACCTGACGCGCCATGACCTGCTCGCCTACCGGCAGGCGCTGCGCCAGCCGGCCTCTGACACGGTGGGCGACACGACGCGCAGGCTGTCGGAAGCGCTGCAGTCCCGTGCGCTGGCTGTCGTTGCGAGCCTGTTCCGCTACTGGACCGAAACCGGCTATCTCACCGCGAATCCTGCGGCCGGTCTGGTACGGGGTGGGCGCTCGCGGGCGAGCTTCGCGCCGCAGCGCATGCTGCCTTCGGTACTGCTGGCTGCGTGCGATGCGTGGGTGGACGAAGCCGTCGCGGTCGGCGATTCTCTGGTGAGCGCGCGACGTCGCGCGATCTGGGCGCTGTACCGCTATGCCGGTGTGCGGCTGGTCGAACTCGTGTGGTCGGACGAGGCGCAGTTGCCGAAGCTCGACGTCGACGACCACGGCAGCTGGACGCTGACTGTGCTCGGCAAAGGACGCAAGACGCGCGCGATTCCCCTGCCAGCGGTCTGCGTGACTGTGTTGCGGACCTACCGTGAATTGCGCGGCCTGCCACCGCAACCACCGCTCATTGAGCACGCGGCGCTAATCCACGGGCTCAGGGGCGACACGCTGAAGGGTTCCGGTCTGTACGACGAGGTCAAGGCGATCTTCGTGGCGGCGGCGGAACGGCTCGCGAACGCGGACCCCGACGGCGCCGCGCGTCTGCGGCAGGCGTCGCCACACTGGTTGCGGCATGCCTACGCGCGGCAACTGGTCGTTGATCACCAGGTGCCATTGCCCGCCGCGCAGGCGCTGCTGGGTCATGCCTCGGTGCAAACGACTGCCGCGTACGCGAAAACCGATCTCTCGCAATTGCGCGGCTTTGTTGACGCGAGCTTCGACGTCGGGGCGCCTTCGCGACAACGCGGATAGGAATGCAAAAGATCAGGGGAAGCGACGATACCTGTGTGCTTCATGAGATCGCGCAAGATCGGCATGTCGTGAGCCCTGGATGCCTGCGCAGCTTCGCCTGCGTGCAAGCGAACAACCTGTCGATCCTGGATGAGCCATGGTGATTACCGGAGGCACGACCACTGCATGTTACCTCGCGCGGGCGAGGCCCGATACCGGAACTGCAGCGGTACTGGGCATGAGCCGGCTCACGTACTGCGCGACCGGGAAATCGAACGTCCCGCGCAGATTGATGCCTTCCAGCGCGGTGGGCGCAATGCGCCGCATGTGTTCCGCGACGACAGGCTTCTGGCCAAGCCGCTCAACGGTTTCGAGTGCGTGTTGCATGTGCTGCGTGTTCCAGGCCATGACGGCGTTGGTGAGCAGCGTGAGCGCGGAAGAGACCGCGAGCAGCGAATGCGGCTGCCGCGCGAGTTCAATCGCAATCTTGCCCTGATGGATGGCGCGCTGCACGGTATGCACCGCCTCACCGCGATTGAGCGCGTGGTGCAGCTCGCGGCGAAACGCCGGCGTGGTGAAGTAGTCGATCAGGAAGATCGAACGAAACAGTCGACCCAGATGCACGCCGCCATCGTAAAGGGGCTGGCCGCGTGCATCGGAAGCGAAGCGCGACAGCGCCTGGACGGCCGTGCAGCGCCCGCTGTAGACGGAAGCGACCACGCGCACGAAATCATCCCAGATGGCCTCGATCGCCTCCACGCGCACATCGCAGTCGGTAACGTCCTTCAGCAATTCGGACACCGCGTGGCCGACGGGCACGTGCAGACGCCGGTCCCGCAGATGCGCCAGCCGGGGGCACAGATCAAAGCCGGCTCCACGTGCGAGAGCCATTGCGAAATCCGTATTTATATGGACATGTCGGTATTTTTGCCGATCGATCATCGTTCCAATTGGTCGACTCAGCCTTGTTCCGGATCTTCGATCGTTTCGCCTAGCTCGGTCAGGAGCCGCGTCAGGTGGTTGGCGGTCGAGAGATGCCGCTCTCGCTCCTTGGGCCACCCACGCGCATGCGCATCGTCAGCCAGAACGATTTCAAGCTTGCGGCGCTCGCGCAGGCGCGGCGCGTACGCCGGCGTCGTTACGAACTTGGCACAGGTCAGATACATGTCGCATTCGCAAGGGCCTTCCGCAGGCAGACGCAAACAGTGCCCCAGTTCCAGCTCGGTCTTGAAGAAATTGCATTTCAGCCAATCGACGGCGGATTTCGGCAAGACCCCACTGCGCAACTGCGCAGCCGCCGGGCCCGCGATCACTGAGCCCGGCTCTAGAACGGATTTGTAGTCTCGAAGCACTTCACGGTCACTGATCTGCGCGTAGACCAGTGACATGGCTGGACTGCGATGTCCCAGTATGCTCATGATCGTATGCAGCTTCGCGCCCCGCTCGGCCAGTTGCGTGCCGACAGTGTGGCGGAAACGGTGAGCGCTGATAGTGCGACGGCCGTTTGCATCGACAACGCCAGCGGCTTCGCATGCGCGCTTCAGTGAAATCTGGAAGAGATACGTACACGAAAGCAGCCTGCCGTGCGCCATGAATACATATCGTGTTGCAGTTCCGGTCAGCTCGTCCGTGAAAGCGCGCTCGCGTCCCTGATCTCGACGCCCTATCAAATCCCGAAGGGCCTTCGCCGCTTCTTCATGCAACGGCACGACGCGCTCGCGGTAAGTCTTGCCTGCGGGTAAACGCAGGCGAGATGTGCCGTCCGGATAGGTATCAAGGCAGTCGATCGACAGTCGCTGAATTTCTCCTTTTCGCGCACCCGTCCACCGGGCGATCAGCAGAGCGGTACGTTGATAGGGACACTCGAGATTGCTGACAGCGACCATCAGACGCGCAAGCTCATCTGCGGGAATGAACCGAGGCACGCGCATCGGTATCTTCGGAATATCTCCGTCGCCCAGGAGCGGGCGACGCGGTGTATCTTCCCACTCCCACGCGGCGGTATTGCGAAAGAACTGTGATATCGAGGAGACATGCCCGCGCCGAGCCAATGCTCCGAGAGGCTGCCCCGTCCGCGGGCTCGGCTGTTCAGATAGTACAACTAGATACTGCAAGACATCGTCCCGCGTAACCTGAGTAAAGTTCGAAATCGCGGGTCGCTCCAGACTGAGCCACACCATGAAGCGATATAGTGCAAGCTCCAGTCGCTGAACGGTTAGCGGGCGATCTGTGACGCTGCGGGCCACCAACCAGCGGTTCACGACTACCTGCATGCGCGGTGGCACGGGCTTGCGTTCCTTGATGCTGCGCATGAACTTTCTTGGCTGGGTGTCCACCTGGCCCCGATGAAACAGCAGTAGCTCGAGCTGATTCACGCGCAGCGTCCAACTCTTACGGAAGGCCTCGAAGTTGCTCGACGCACTCGGATAAAATTCCACGAGATCGGGGCTGTCCAGAAATGCCCCGACCGCTTCACGCAGGCCGTGCACGTGTTCTGCATTCAGTTTCGATGCGTGCGGACACCCCGTGTGTAGCAACACGCGGCTCAGGGTCCAGCGCAAAGTTGCGTCGATGCCGAATTTGCCAAAACCGAGTCTTCTTGCATCAGCCCGCAGCGCGTCAATACCCAGATCAACGCCCATATGATCCGCTACCTCCGGAACGAACAGAGGAGAGCATGCAAGCAACCATGGGTAATCGAATTGCACGAACCCGCGAAGCCCCAGGAAGAGAAGATACGGCTTGGCAATATGAGAGAGTTTTGGATCCAGCCCGTACTGCCTTCTCGCCGGCACATTGCCGACGCGGATCGCCAACGGCTCTTCGAACCACATTTGAAGATCGGGCCAACGCTGCATGAAGCGACGCACATCATTGAGCTTGCGGGCGCTCCGGGTAGCCGAACCGGGGAGCGAATTGGCGAACTCCGCATATTCCGGCTCGGAACAATACTCGCATGCGCGACGCGGTACGTCGATTGTGGGGGCCTTGAAGGTTCCTGGTTGCAGCATGGACGTTAGGTCCGAAAGGCTCAGGCCGAAGCTTCAGCCGATGATTCCACGCGATCAAGACCCAGTGCCCGTCGGTAGTCGGCTACAACCTCGCGATCAGATACTCGCGTATAGGTGCGGGTCGATTCCGCGGAGGCATGACCCAGCCGCTTCTGAAGCGTCAGCTCGCGCATGCCGGCTTCCCACATCCGGGTAGCATGGGTATGCCGCAGGCTATGCGGCGTTACCCAGGGCTCCCGAATTCCGGCGCGCTCGCAGGCACGTATAAACAGCTTGAACAACGCTGGGTAGCCAGGCGGCTCCAGTCGTCGCTTTCCGGCGCCCCCAACCAGAAACACGAAGGGACTGTCGCCATCCTTTGGCCTTTCGGTCATGATGTACGTATTCACTGCTTCCAGCGTGGCAGGATCATGCAGATCCACGACCCGCTCGAAGCGAGACTTGGCCCGCACACCCTTCGGGTGATCGTTCCGATATCGCACCATGAGACGACGCTGGCCATATCGGATGTCTTCCAGGTGCAGGCCGAGCGCTTTCCCCGGTCGCAAGCCACCATCCAACATCAATCGCACGAGAGCGTGGTCCCGCTTGCAATGCAGTTCTGCAAAGAGGGCATTGATCTGTTCGTCCGACATCGGGCGCGGCAGCCGGTCCACGGTCTTCACCGACAGTCGCCTTCGCAACGGCCGCTGGCGGCTCGCACCATCCATGAACGGTCGATGCCTGCTCGTCACCCGCTGCTGCTGGTGGTCATGTGTCTTCTCAAGCGGGTTAGCGCTCTCGAGCTGAGCCGAGAGAATGGCGAAATCATAGAACGACGACACCGCCGCCAGTATCCTGTTGACAGTGGCCGGGGCCAGTTGCGCCATTGGCTTGCCGTCGATGGTGACTGCCTCGGCGATTGAACGCCGGCGCGGTGACAAGGGAATCTTGAGCGATCTCAGATAGCCGAGAAATTCAACGGCATGCCAGACCCTGAACTTGTGCCAGTCCAGATGCTGCTGTGACAGGAAGCGCCACAGGTGCTGCAGGTCGTGCGCATAGGCGACCAGCGTGTTCGGCGAACAGTCGCGTGCTGCCAGGTGCCGTAGGTAGGCATTGACGGCCGCAACGGGTTCGCCGGCGTCGTCGAGCAACTCAACGCTTCTCTGCCCGCCCAGAGGTACGGAACGAACAACCATGGCGGTCTCCTTTCGGACAACCAGTTGGGCACCGACCGCGGACGCGGCTGCCAGCAGCCGGCATCTGGCGTGCCAACGTCGCGCAGCCGGCAGGTCCGCTTCGGGCTACGCCCTGCGCGGACCTGCCGGCCAAAGGATCGATCAGACCATCGCTGCTTATATGCCCGATCCCAGTGGCAAAACGATGACGGTGTCCATGTAACAACAAATCCGTGCGTGTCCACTGCGATCTGCGTGACGTCGTCGATGCTGTCCTGGCGAATGACGCCCTCGATCGCGGCGCCCGCCTGCCGCTGGTTCAGCAGGATGGGCTGATCGTAGAAGATGCCCCAGCGGTCTCGCACGTGCGTGTACATGCCGATCGAGCGCGTACGCCGGCGCGGATCGGCGCGGGCTTGCCAGACCGTTCTGGCCGTCTCCAGCGACATCATGTCCGAGGACGCGAGATCGGCCCGCCCCCAGTACTGGGTGATTGGATGCCGGTGCATGAACTGCAGCACGGTATCGGCGGCCTGACGCAACAGTCGTTCATCGGCAATGTGACGCATCATCTGGCGGATCGCCTCGGCCGACAGCTCGGGCACCATGCGCGCGATGTCGGCGGCGGACATTGAGGTGCCATGCGCGAGGATGGCGGCGTAGACCATCAGCAGTTCACTGCGGGTGCGTGGCTCGCGCCCGAGCAGGAGCCAGCTGAAGCGCACCTCGCTGTCCACCTGCAGGATGATCTCGGGCAACTGTCCGTCCGGACGTGACGCGAACAGGGCCCGGCGCAGGTCCTCAACGGCCTTGTGCTCCGGCTCGGCCTTCACGGCATCGAGATGAACCGCGTCGTCAACGCGGACTTCGCCACGTTCAACTGCTTCGCGCAGACGCTCGAGGCCTTCGTCGAGATGCTTGATGACGGGTTCGAGAAAGACCTTCGGATCCTGCGGCAAACCCAGTTGCCCGTAGAAGTGGTTGCGTTGCCGTTGCCAGTCCTCGGCGGGGATCAGCAGCGTGCCGAGGCTGCGGAACGAAAAGCTGTGTTCGACGTAGACCGATCCATTGCGCAGGGCGACCCGCAAGGCGAAGAGCGTCGCCCATTCGAAGGCGATCAGCGCGTCGCCGCGGTTCTCGCTGGCGATCATGCGTTGCCAGGCCCGCCCGAGCGCAATCGCGGTGTCCTGCGGCAGCTCGACTGCCGTGACTGCGTAGAGTTCGCGCAGCAGCACCAGCGCGTCCATGACCGGATGGGCGCTCTGTGCCTGGAAAGGCAGGCTGAGCAGCTTCGCGAGCAATGCACGCGCTACACGCCGCTTCGAGACGAGCTGCGCCCGCATGAGACTGGTCCGGCTGGGGGCATCCTGTTTGAGCACCGCGTCGGCCAGGTCGCACAGTTGCTTGACGAGCGCATCGCGCGTCAGGTCCCTGCTACCGGCGAGTGCCTTGACTGCCTCAGCAAAATCCTGCAGTTGCGCCTTCAGATCCGGGCGCGAAGCAGCGACCCTGTCATTTGCAGTCCTGATCGCCTTGCGGATCCGGTCACCGAGCATCGACAGGAGCTGGTCGGTTGCCGAGCACAACGCGTAGCGCATGAAGCAGGCCGCCTCGAGCCGTCGTATGGTGGACTGGATACGGTGACTCACCGAAGGTTTGCGGTTCGCACAGCGCCGCGCATAATGCCGCACGATGGCTTCGTTACATGTATCGGGCCACGTCGCCCGCACGCCGAGTTCAACCAGATGGTCGACCTTGCGGAAGAGTTCACTCATCTGTCGCGTCGAATTGCGCAGCGGCACCGACCATAGCCATTGCTGCAGGCTCGAGGCCTCGCCATGCGGCTTCGGGAGAAGCTTGCCCCACCGATCCAGTGTGGTCTCGCCGAAGGCCTGTGTCAGTTCGCCCGTGAGCGTCGCCTCGACATCCCGGACAGCCTGTACGATCAACTCCCGAAGGGTGCGGTCGCGAGGCAGCAGGATCCGGTGTTCGTACAGCCAGCGTTTGAGTTCGTGCAGCAAACCGTTGCGATCCTGCCGGCCTGAAAGTGTGGATTTCAGCCAACGCATCACATAGCGGCGTTGATGCTCGGTCATGGGCCCGAAGCCGAGCGCCTGGTATGCACAGACCTGATGTTCGATGAGCGTGTCGGTGTGGCCGTCGTACAGGGACGTCATCGTTCCGAGATCGGGCGGCTCGATGCCGAGCTGTTGCCCAAGGTGCTGCCACAGATTGTGCGGCACGTATCGGCACGCGTCGAGAGTACGACCGGTCATGCGCACGAAGCCGATATGAATGGCCAGCGCCAGGCGGTAGAGGTGTCGGCGACGCGCGTTGATCAGCACGCACTCCTTCGCCGAAAACGTGAAGAACGTGGCGAGTTCAAACTCGTTGAGCGTGTACGGGATCGAACGCATCCCGAGATAGGCCTGCCGCCAGTATTCCATTGCCGTCCGCTCCGCAGCCGGAAGAGGGACCGCTTAGCAGGCTGTTGAAAAGCGCCTCGCCATGAAGACCGAAGCAATGTTCAGGAGTGTTTCGCGTGCGATTTTCAGCTGAAATCCAGCTGCGCCAGTCAGTTTGTGCAGGCAACGCGCCTGTGCGGCGGTGCTATGCGCCTCGGTCCGTGCGCCATGGCGGCTCGTTGCACCGCTCCCGTAAGCACAGCGTCCATTATTCGCGCCATGCGCGTGAGGTTGCTCGCCACCATCGTGAGCTTGAAGTGCTGGTCGACCCGCTTGATGCCGCGATACACGGTCTGCCGGATCCGGCCGACCGTCTTGCCCCAGCCGAAATGCTCCTCGATACGCTTGCGGATGACCTGGCTCATTTGGTATCCCGCGTGCCGCGATGTACGGTCATCGATCGCGCTGCCACCCGGGCGGGCGTCATTGCGTGCGACATGCGGGGTCACGTTTCGCGCCCGGCAATCGTTTACGAAATCATGCGTGTCGTACGCCTTGTCGGCACCGATTGTCTTGGCGTGAGTGCCCGGCACGCAGTCAAGCAGTCGCAGCGCACTGGCACGCTCGGCAAAGCCATCTGCATGGCTGACCACGGCGCCGACCACCAACCCCGAGCGGTTCTCCATCAGAATATGCCCCTGGTAACAGAGGATCGCCGGACTCTGCCTGCTCTTCTTGAACAGGCGTGCATCCGAATCAGTGCTCGACTCATGCGTGTCATTGCTGCGCCGCTCGCCCTTCCAGTCGGCCTCGGCGTTGCGCCCACCGCCGGCCGGCGGATCGTCAGAACCGTCCTTGCGGCGAAAACTCTTGTGACTCGCCCATGCCTGAATCAGTGTACCGTCGACCGAAAAATGCTCCCGGGACAGCAGACCCTGCTTATCGGCGAGCCTCATGACTTCCGTGAAGAACGACTCCACGACTTCATGCTCGAGCAGCCGGTCGCGGTTCTTCGAGAAGACGGAGTGGTTCCACACCGTGTCCTCGATGGCCAGCCCGACGAACCAGCGAAACAACAGGTTGTACTGCATCTGCTCCATCAGCATGCGCTCGCTGCGCACCGAGTAGAACACCTGCAACAGCAGCGCACGCACCAGCTTCTCCGGTGCAATCGAGGCCCGACCGCTGTCCGCATAGATAACGCTGAACAGTCCGTTGAGTCGCTTCAGCGCCTGATTGACCAGCAACCGGATGGGGCGCAACGGATGGTCGGCTGGAACAAAGTCCTCAAGCTTGACCGTCGTGAAGAGGGCTTCCTGCATCTCATCCATTCCGCGCATCGAATTCATTGCCAAAGATCATGAACACGATATCCATAACGCTTGGCCCCGGAACGCCGTTTACACGGGATCAAATTTCAACAGCCTGTTAGGCTACGCCAACACTATGACAATTGGGATCAACGGCATTGCGCCCTTCCCATAGAGCAAACAGCAAGTCCTTGATTTACCGAATCTTCTATATGGCGACAGGCCGGAAACCCTTGTCGCGCCTGGATGGCGCTAAGCCGGTAAACCGCATGCAAATCACGGGGACCCCGTTTCCTGAAGCGACCCCGGATACCGAGGAAGAGCGTGCGCTGTCGTGGTACTACTACCTGGAAGAACAGCTCTCGTTTCCATTCCTGGCCAACGTTCGCAAGGCGATGGCCTCTTCGCCGCTGCCCGCAGGTGAACAGGTATCGGTCACCGCGCTCGCTCATGAAGACCTGTGTCGGGTTGGCATCTTCGTCTGGGCCCGGTGGGGTGAACGAGACGTGGTGGCACCGCTGGCCCAGCTTGTTTCGTTGAACAGCGACAAGTCAACACAGGTGGCAGTCGCGGACTGGCATTACTGGCACGATCAAAGCTATGCGTTCTGAGCTTCAGACTTCTGGCGGGTTGCGCTGACGGATACGGCTCCTTTACGCCGCCCCCGAATTGGCTCTATAACGCCGCCCGCTGACACCGCTTGACGCGCACCTGCAGCTGCGCGCGGGCGCGAAACTTTACGATTCGCCGCGCCGCGATGGGTGCGGCAACGCCGGTCAGCGGATTACGCCCAGGGCGTGGCGGCTTGTCACGCAACTCAAAGACCCCGAATCCGGCAAGCCTGACTGCGTCGCCGAGGGCCAGCGTGTCGCGCACGATGTCGAAAAACGCCTTGACCATCTCGGTCGCTTCCTGCCTGCTGAGTCCCACGCGATCACACAGTGCGACGACCAGCTCGGCCTTCCTGACCGTGCGCGTGTGAGCAGCGCCGGCCGTCTGCATGACGGGCGAGTCGCTCTTCATTGCCTCGCTCCGGGCTTGAGGTAGTCCAGCCGCGCATCCGCGCGGTTTGCCCATGGTGCGAGGGACTCATTGCACACAATGTCGCCTCCCTGCACCGACGCCCCCTATTCGTCGAGATCAAAGAGTGCGCGGTCAGCAGGGCGCGTGAGCGCGTCGTTCATCATCTGGTGGAACTCGGCCTCGTCGAATTCGCCGCGCTCGAGGCGATGGAGTACGGCTTCGCCCACGAGCATGACCTTGCGCTCACGATCGGCGCGGCTCTGCCGGTATGCCTTGCGCCGCTCGCGATCGGCGGTCTTGCGCGCCTCCTTCAGCGCCTTCACTTTTTCGTCGGTCGCCGCGAGACGGCTCTTGAGTAGCGTCATGTTTGCTCCGGATCGGGGAGGGCGACCGGTTCCGGCCGCCACACGGTGATGGTGCGGTTGACGGGCACCATGTGACTGTTACCGGGCCCGGTTTCAATTTTCACAAAGGTGCCAAGGTGGGTGATGCCCACCACGGTCAGGCGTTGACCGGCGGCATGTCCGTACCCAATGGACGCGGCGGTGATTTCATCGCCCGCCATAAGCTCCTTTCCAGCAACTTCCATCTCAGGCATCGCCCATTTTCCCTGTGGTTGTTTGCGGCCGGGATTCCGGCCCCAGCTTCATCGGTAGCGTTCTCCGTCCTTTTCACGCCGGGGCAGTTCACTGGCGTGAAAAGGACGCCTGTCCGTCATGGTAACAAGGCGTGATGCGGGGAACGTTCACTTTCGGCCACGTTCTGCCTGATTTGGCGCGATGAGTAAAAGCTCATCTGAGGGCTTCGGATAACGAATCCCGCCCGGATCTTCAATTCCTCGAACAGCCTCGCGACGCGCACGTACAGCACGGAGAAGCCCTGTCGACAGGCCTGCTGGCCGAAGGCGCAGGCGACCCAAGTCTTTCCGGCGCCAGTCGGCCCTGTGAGGATGAGGTTCTGTGCGTTGCGGATCCAGTCACAGCTGGCGAGCGTGGCGACGATACCCTTGTCGAGACCACGGCTCTGCCGGTATTCGATGTCCTCAATGCAGGCGGTTCTGTCGCGGTAACGGTGGACGGACGAGCCTGGTCGATATAATTAGGATGGGTTACATAACCAAAGAGTAGAACTGCTCGGCGGCTGACGGGTGGGTGCCTTTTTTCACCCGCATCTGGCCTTTCCGAATCATATGCATGGTCTCGATGCCAGACAGAATGATGCGTGCGCACCGAAAATTCTTGAAGCCCATCATCGGTTTGACGAGACGTTTGATGGTCCTGTGACCTGCTCAACAATGTTGTTCAGGTACTTGCATTGGCGAATCCTGATGGGCGTTTCCCGCTCGGCATTGACGGCCTGAAGCGCCGCAAGGTTGGACCCGCTTTTATCCACCGTGACCGTCTCCGGCGCGCCATTCTGGTCGATCGCCTTTTCAAAATATCGTTGCGCGGCAACCTTGTCCCGACGGGCCCGAAACAGAAAATCCACCGTGTCTCCGGCCTTGTCCACCGCCCGATACAGGTACTTCCACTGGCCCCGCACCTTGATGTACGTCTCGTCCATCCGCCAGCTTTTGCCGACCGGACGTTTGTGCTTGCGGAAGGCTTTTTCGAACAACGGCACCAGCTTGATCACCCATCGGTGCACGGTCGAATGATCGACCTCGATACCGTGTTCCGCAATCATCTCTTCGAGATCACGCAGACTCAGCGAATACGCCACATACCACCGTACGCACAGCAGAATCACGTCCACCGGGAAATGCAGCCGCTTCAGGACCTTCGCGATCCCCAGCGGCAACGTCTTCCGGGAAATGCGTTGTTTCTTCACCGGCGCTTCGGACAAATTTTTCATGTTCTGATTTTACGCTACCTCCGTAGCGCGACAGAACCACGCAAACGGACGGTCGGCAAGAGCTGGAGGATGGACGAGACCTACATTCGCATCAGGGGTGAGTGGCGGTATCTCTATCGGGGTGTCGACAAGGCAGGCAACGCCGTTGATTTTCTGCTGCGAGCCCGACGGGACAAGGCTGCGGCCCGGGCCTGTTTCGAAAAGGCAATCGACCAGAATGGCGAACCCGAGACCGTGACGATCGACAAGAGCGGTTCGAATCTGGCTGCCTTGTGGGCGATCAACGCCCCACGGGAGGTGCCGATCAAGGTCCGCCAGAAAAAGTATCTGAATAACATCATCGAACAGGATCATCGGGCGATCAAGCGCCGAACTCGACCGATGCTTGGGTTCAAAAGCTTTCGTTGTGCCCGCATCCTGTTGGGCGGCATCGAAGTTATGCACATGATCGTCAAGGGGCAGATCGACGATGGCGGGGTTGGTCAAACTCCCGCACAGCAATTCTATTCGCTGGCTGGATAAGTAATCCATACCATATCGGATTTGGCCGACCTCTCGCTCTTACTGCGACAGAACCACAATTTTAGCTCAGTGCCTTGGCGCGACTGAACCGGCAGAAACGTGAGGCCCTTTCCCAGGCCATCGCGGCCTGGGAAAGGGCCTCGTGCGCCCGCTTGGCGAGGTAAGCGGGGGAACTCCCGTTCGGCAACACCTCCGCTCGTCCGTGCATCGAACAGGTTGGCAATACCCGTCAGCCTTCGGGATCTGAGAGAGATATGATCTCGGTCAAATGCTACTAAGGCTTCTGCTCGTATCCTGTGCTTGCGGCGAGCGATTATTCTCGATCTGCTTACTGCGAATGCTTTTGGGCGATCCATCAGGGTTTGGACGGCTCCGACGATTTTATTGCCGGATGTCGATTCGAATGTGACAGGAGAATCTCGCTGGCCGTTATCGGCCAACGATGTTCCTGCTGGTGATCACCTGATCCGGAAGGTCTGGCTTTTCCGATGGGTAGTTCAGAAAGTGCGCTACGTTCAAGGAACGGGATCGCTCACTTGCATGTTATTGCCTAATTCAAGCGCTTTCCAGGCGAATGGGTCGGTAATGGCAGCGCAGCGCACCGCCGCGGCCACTGTGCACGTATATGGTCAGACTCGACGGAGGTGGCATTGTGGCTAGACGTGGGGGCGGTATGCTGTATGTAATCCAGGCACGCCCCCCGGCAATCATTGCTTTATCCCCGGACGGTTCGCACCAGCTCGTCATCGCGGACCTGACGAATACACCCGACGGCATAAAGGTGGATGCCGAGGACCGACTATTGTACTGGAGCAACATGGGCAGCGGCATCCATCTGGTTAACGGTGACGCGGTGCTCCCGGGACCGCCATCGAATGATGGCACGATCGAATGCTCGAAGTTTGACGGTAGCGGGCATCGAGTGCTTGTGCCTTCCGGAATCGCAGGAACACCCAAGGAACTGGCCTTGGATAGGGAAACCGGCCATCTGTACTGGTGCGATCGTGAAGGCATGCGAGTCATGCGCGCCCGGCTGGATGGAACTGAGGTCACGGTGCTCGTGCGGACTGGGAATTTCCCGGAAGACACTCCGGATGCGACACGCCACTGTGTGGGTATCGCGCTCGATAAGAAAAACGGGCACATTTACTGGTCTCAGAAGGGCCCTGCCGACGGCGGACAGGGGCGTATCTTTAGGGCAGGCATTGAGCTACCGGCTAATGCAGTTCCCGATAGACGGTCGGACGTTGAATGTTTGCTTGCCAAATTGCCGGAGCCTATTGATCTCGATATCGATCACCGCGACGCGATGCTTTATTGGACAGATCGCGGCGATGATGCGGACGACGGAAATACACTGAATCGTGCAAGGATCACAACGCTGGGACTGGCAGATCGTGAAGTGGTTGCGCGGGGACTTAAGGAAGGAATTGGCGTGTGCTTAGATTGGAGAAGGCGCCGTGCCTTCGTGACCGATCTGGACGGCAATGTCCGCGAGCTGGACATCGATACGAACCATGACTCGCATTTCACTACGGTTGCCCATCTTGGGGTGCTCACTGGTATTGATTACGCCGGTTCTGGTGCAAATAGGTAGGCGGGTTGAGAAAGCTCATATAGGTAGGAAAGCTTATCGATCAAACAGGACCGCATTCCATACGGCGGGCGCAGCGGCCTCCTTGAGGCCGAGCTTCGCGAGATCGAACTGCCCCTTGCGAATGCGATGCGTCAACTCGATTCCTGAAATCGTGCTCGCGGCGCTCCCGAATCGCTTGAACCCAAGCATCACGTTCGTTCTGGACTTGATGTAGCGATGGTCTTGTTCGATCACGTTGTTCAGATATTTTGAGGACCGGACCTTCGTGTCTTCAGGCAGCAGACCATCGGCCTTCATTTCGCGCACCGCGCGGTGCGATGCGGCATAGCCGTCGAGCGTGATGGTCTCCGGCGGCTGGCCCTGACGCTTGATAGCCTGGCTGAAAAAGGCTTTGGCCGCAGCCACGTCGCGTCGGGCTCTGAGCATGAAGTCCACCGTCTGGCCAGCCCGATCCACTGCCCGGTACAGGTAGACCCACCTGCCGCGAATCTTCAGGTAAGTCTCATCGACACGCCACGAGCGACCCGCAGGTGTAGCAAAGCGGTTCCAGCGTTTGACGAACTCGGGTGTATAACGCCTCACCCAGCGCAGAATCGTCGTGTGAGCCAGCGACAATCCCCGTTCGGCCATCATCTCGACCAGATCGCGAAAGCTGAGCTTGTAGCGCAGGTACCAGCGAACGCACAGAATGATGATCTCCCGATCAAAATGGCGTCCGTCGAACAACTTCTCCGGACTCTTCAGCTTGCTCATCGCGGCTCGTCGGTTCGTTTTGTTCCGACAACTCTAACCCATTCGCCGGCCCTATTTGCACCAGAGCCCAGAAATGGTCAAAGTCGTCCAGCGCGGTGTGACCCAGGTCGTTTTTCGGTAGGGGCCGGTTCCCGATAGTCAACCGGAGGAGTTCGTCTGGTTTTCCGTAAGTCATTTCTAACCTCCCGATGATGAGACCACGAGCAGCAAAGTCGATTCCTGCCTAGCCGTCCGATTTAACCAGGTGATGAAAACGGAAAGTGCCCGCGGTCGCGTCGTTACTTGCGAAGCCTCGAGCCGCTAGGGAGGCTCAATGCAAACGGACGGGTTATTCGCCCTCCTGCAGCTTGAGATTCTGTCGCCGCGATGCAAGCAGCCGCAAGAGTTCTTCGCGAAGATCCGAGACATCCAGCAAGTGCTGAGCGCGTGTGAAGGCGACGTAAAGTAGTCGCAGTTCGTCGTCCTCGACCGTCAGACGGCCGTCGACGTACTTGAACAAGAAATCATTGACGACCTTGACCCGCTTCCATTCGAGACCCTTGGCTCTATGCACGGTTGAGATAACGTAGTCGGAATCTGTCTCGGGCGCTATCCGTTGCGCCAACGAGCGCAGATAACCTGTTCCCAGCTCGTCCACAATTCGCACGATCGGCAGCAGATCCGCACCAGCCACACTGCGAGCGAAAGACTGCGCGTCCTTCCACGTCTCAAACAGGGAAAACGCTGCAGGCCTGAAAGCACGACGTCCCGCGAGCAGTGCATCGGCGCCGTCCGCATACGCGACGATTTCTGCTGAACTCATGCGGATCGACGGTCTGTGGCCTGCCTCTACCCCTGCGGCAAGATGCCAGATTGCTGACACATTCTTGCGACATAGGATGGCATCGACGGGTGGTGAGACAGACGGGTCTTCAACCCCGATCGAGCCGATCGCTTCCTGGCCGCGAACGGGTGTTTGCTCGCCCATCAATGCCAGCAGCCGACTGGCCAGCGAGGCAATCGCGGGACCGAAACGGAACGACTCTGTCAGGGCGTATTCGGGTGCATTTATCTGCGCCATTGCGTTAACTGCACCACGCCATTCGTATATCTGTTGATATGGATCGCCAACGAAGACGATTTGCGCGTGCCGTTGTCGATCAAGGAGCCACAGCATCACTCCGTCGCTATCCTGTGCCTCATCGAACAGGATGAAATCAGATTCTATGCACGGGTCCGTTTGCGCCCAGACCTTCAGGTAGACGTCAGGAATAATCGCACTGCGGCCGCGCGGATCGATGCTCTCACTCCACAGACGCCCAACATACGGACGCAATCCGTCTCGCAGCCAATCGGCCGCTTTTGCGGATTTCGGCGAACGTGACCGCCGATTTCGGGAACGTGACCGATTCGGCGGGGTTGGGCGTTGCGCGGTGTCGATTGTAGATTTCCTTGTCAGTTCTGGTCGAGTTCCGGCTCCAGGACGTTGG
>NZ_JBKGUA010000056.1:0-39430 GCF_046543485.1 Paraburkholderia sp. EG304
ATCGATGAGCTCCTCTGGAATCGCGGGCAGCTCAGGCGGGGGCGCAGACCCTGCTTTTGGTTTGCTTGGCATACATGCTCCTTTGGGTACATGTTATGCCTTGAACACAAAATTTCTGACAGGCTCTGGAGTAACAACGGATGACCTGCTAATGAAAACGGGCCCATAAGTTTCTCAACTTATGAGCCCGTTCTTCTGAGGTTATGCGGCTATCTAGACCAACCTTCAAACATCAATATTCCCCGCCCTAAGCGCATTAGACTCAATGAAAGCCCGACGCGGCTCCACATCATCCCCCATCAGCGTAGTAAAGATGCCATCAGCAGCAATAGCATCCTCAATCTGCACCCTCAGAAGACGCCGCACTTGCGGATCCATAGTCGTCTCCCAAAGCTGCTCAGGATTCATCTCACCGAGGCCTTTATAGCGCTGCTTGGACATATTCCGCTCAGCATCAGCAAGCAACCACTTCATCGCACTCTTGAAGTCGGTGACAGCCATGCTCCGCTCCCCACGCTTGATCACAGCGCCAGCCCCAATCAATCCCTTGAACGTATTGGCGGTATTAACAAGCTGCTGATAATCCGCGGTCAACTGAAACTCTTCATCGATCACGGAAATCTTCTGATTCCCATGATGCGTCCGCGCGACGCGCAGCGAGCGCAGTTCCCGCACAGGGTCATACATCGTGGTCACTGTCACATCAGGCTTCAGCGCGTCATCCCGCAGCTTCGCTTCGAGCGCGCGAGCCGAAGCCTCGGCCGCCTGCTCGCTGGAGAGATCGACAGCGACGCCATCCATCACCGCCTCGAGCGCGCCAGCGTCGTACAGACGGCTCAAACGATCGACCACCGCCTGCGCCAACAGATAAGACCGAGCCAACTCACCGAGCGCATCCCCGGTAATCGGAGTCGCACCTTCGGAAGCGACCAACTCCGACCCCTGCAACGCAAGGCGAAGAATATGCGCATTAACTTCCGACTCATCCTTCAGATACCGCTCGTCCTTCCCTGCCTTGATCTTGTACAGCGGCGGCTGTGCGATATAGATATACCCGCGCTCGATCATCTCCGGCATCTGCCGATAGAAGAACGTCAGCAACAGCGTCCGGATGTGCGCACCGTCCACGTCAGCATCGGTCATGATGATGATGCGGTGATAACGCAGCTTGTCGAGGTTGTAGTCTTCCTTGCCGATCCCGCACCCAAGCGCGGTAATCAGCGTAACGATCTGCTCGGAAGACAGCAGCTTGTCGTAACGCGCCTTCTCGACGTTCAGCACCTTACCGCGCAACGGCAAGATAGCCTGGAACTTCCGATCCCGGCCCTGCTTCGCCGACCCACCCGCCGAGTCACCCTCGACGATATAAATCTCCGACTTCGCCGGATCCTTCTCCTGACAATCCGCGAGCTTCCCAGGCAAACCAACGCCATCGAGCACGCCCTTACGACGCGTCATCTCACGCGCCTTGCGCGCGGCATCGCGCGCACGCGCCGCATCGACGATCTTGCCGCAGATGATCTTCGCGTCGCCCGGCGTCTCGAGCAGGAATTCCTCGAGCGCCTTCGCGACCACTTCTTCCACCGGCGCGCGCACTTCCGACGACACCAGCTTGTCCTTCGTCTGCGAGCTGAACTTCGGCTCCGGCACCTTCACCGACAGCACGCACGACAGCCCTTCACGCATGTCGTCGCCCGACGTTTCGACCTTCGCCTTCTTCGCGACTTCATGATCGGCGATGTACTTGTTCAGCACACGCGTCATCGCCGCACGCAAACCGGTAAGGTGCGTGCCGCCGTCGCGCTGCGGAATGTTGTTCGTGAAGCACAGCACGTTTTCGTTGTAGCTGTCGTTCCACTGCATCGCCACTTCGACGCCCACACCATCCTTCTCGCCCATGATGTGGAAGATATTCGGGTGCAGCACGGACTTGTTCTTGTTGATGTACTCGACAAAGCCCTTCACGCCGCCAACGAACGCAAAATCTTCTTCCTTGCCCGAGCGCTGATCCAGCAAGCGAATCCGCACGCCGTTATTGAGGAACGACAGTTCGCGAATCCGCTTAGCGAGAATGTCGTAGTGATATTCGACGTTGCCGAAAATCGTCTCATCGGCCATGAAATGCACTTCGGTACCGCGGTTTTCGGTCTCGCCGATCACCTGCATCGGCGACGTGACCACACCGTCGGTTTCTTCGAGCACGCGATTCTGCGGCACGCCACGGTGGAACTCCATGAAGTGCTTCTTGCCGTCACGGCGCACCGTGAGGCGCAGCCACGCCGACAGCGCGTTCACGCACGACACGCCGACGCCGTGCAGGCCGCCCGACACCTTGTAGCTGTTCTGGTCGAACTTGCCGCCGGCGTGCAGCTCGGTCATCACGATTTCAGCGGCGCTGCGCTTCGGATCGTGCTTGTCGTCCATCTTCAGGCCGGTCGGCACGCCGCGGCCGTTGTCGGTGATCGAAATCGAGTTGTCCGCGTGGATGATCACCTGGATGTCGTTGCAATGCCCGGCGAGCGCTTCGTCGATGGAGTTGTCGAGCACTTCGAACACGAGGTGGTGCAGACCGGTGCCATCCGATGTATCCCCGATGTACATTCCAGGCCGCTTGCGCACGGCTTCCAGACCTTCGAGGATCTGGATGGACGAGGCGCCGTAGCTGTTATCGGGCTGCGTATTGTTCATGTCAGTCATGGATTTTTTCCGGTTCTGCGTTACTGCGAGGTTGCTGCTCTGGACTTTTCAAAACGCCATAAAAACACCAAAGGGGCGCTGCGCCCCTTGGTGTTCTTCTTGATGTTGGACGCGTCAGATGCGCATCGGCATCACCACGTACTTGAATTCGTCGTTCTCGGGAATCGTGATCAACGCGCTGGAGCTGGCATCACCCAGGCTCACCTGCAACATGTCGACCTTCAGGTTCGCGAGCACGTCGAGCAGATACGTGACGTTGAACCCGATATCGACGCTGTCGCCGTCGTATGCGATTTCCAGTTCTTCCTGCGCCTCTTCCTGATCGGCGTTGGTCGACATGATCTTCAACTGGCCCGGCTCGACGATGCAGCGCACGCCCTTGAACTTATCCGACGTCAGAATCGCCGCGCGTTGCAGCGAGCGCTGCAGTTCTTCACGACCGATCAGGAATTTGTTCTTGTGCGACTTCGGAATCACGCGCTGGAAGTCGGGGAACTTGCCTTCCACGAGCTTCGACACGAGTTCGACCTGGCCGAACGTGAACTTGACCTGCGTCTGCGCGATGTCGATGTTCAGCGTGTCGTCGATGTCTTCGAGCAGGCGCTGCAGTTCGAGAATTGTCTTGCGCGGAATGATCACTTCCTGGCGCGCGAACGAGCCCTCGATTTTCATCGACGAGAACGCGAGACGGTGGCCGTCGGTCGCGACCGCCATCAGCTGATCGCCGTCCACCACCAGCAGCATGCCGTTCAGGTAGTAACGGATGTCCTGCTGGGCCATCGAGAAATGGACCATGCCGAGCAGCTGGCGGAACGTCTTTTGCGGAACCACGAGGCTCGCGCCGTAGTCTTTAGCCTGAGCGACGGTCGGGAATTCGTCCGCGGCGAGCGTTTGCAGCGCAAAACGGCTCTTGCCGGATTGCACTGTCAGGCGCTTGTCATTCAGCGTCAGCGTGACCTGGCCGTCGGGCATCGCGCGCAGAATGTCGAGGAGCTTGCGCGCCGCCACCGTGGTCGCGACCGACTCGCCGCCCACGCCGAAATCGGCGCGCGTGGTGATCTGCAACTCGAGGTCGGTCGACAGGAACGACACGTCAGGACCGTTCTTGGTGATCAGCAAATTGGCGAGGATCGGCAACGTATGGCGGCGTTCGACGATGCCGCTCACGGTTTGCAGCGGCCTGAGGAGGTTGTCGCGTTCGGTCTTGACCAGTTGCATAGGGTTCCTTCGTTGATATAACGGCCTGCACGCCTTACGGGACAAGCTTTTCAGCGTGCAGCCACGGCTCCCCGCCGGCGCCCTGAAAAGCGCCCGACACGGCGTGAAATCCGCCCGTCGCCGCCGGGCGGTTAAACCTGTATTGTGCCTGAAAACGGGACCGCCTCACTAAAATGGGGGCGAGTTCGGGAATAAACAGGTCGATTTTGCAAGGCGTGATCCGGATCGCCGACGGTTTTTCATGCCGCTGCCCGGTGCTTCTGGTTTGCGGGCGAGTTTTTCCGACACTTCGGGCCGGTTGCACCGCAAATTCATCGGGGGTTCGCCACGTTTTTGCGCCGCTTCTGCTCGCTTGCTGTCGCGTCCCTTGCCATTTCGCGTCAGGACCCGGCTGCGCCGCCGGGTTGTTGGTCCCCTGCCCATTTCTCTATTTCACAGCGCACACAGCGCTTCCCGCCGCCCACGCCCTTTTCACTGTCGCGTGCGGCCGGCCCGTTTAGCCCTTCAGCGTCTGTTCCAGCACGTGCAGTTCGTGGTTCAACTGCGCGTCCTTGCTGCGCTCGTCGGCGATCTTGCGCACAGCGTGCAGCACCGTCGTGTGGTCGCGCCCGCCGAACAGCTCGCCAATTTCGGGCAGGCTCTTCTGCGTCAGTTCCTTGGCCAGGTACATCGCGATCTGACGCGGCCGCGCGATGTTCGCCGGACGCTTCTTCGAATACATGTCCGCGACCTTGATGCTGTAAAAGTCGGCGACCGTCTTCTGGATGTTTTCCACCGAAATCTGCCGGTTCTGCACCGTCAGCAGGTCTTTCAGAGCTTCCTTGGTCAGTTCGATCGTGATTTCGCGGCCGTGGAACTTCGAATACGCGAGGATCTTGCGCAGCGCGCCCTCGAGCTCACGCACGTTCGAGCGCAGATGCTTCGCGACGAAGAACGCCACGTCCTCGTTCAGGCTCACGAACTCCGATTGCGCCTTGCGCATCAGAATCGCGACGCGCATTTCGAGTTCGGGCGGCTCGATCGCCACCGTCAGACCGGAGTCGAAGCGCGAGATCAGGCGATCGTCGATACCCGAGATTTCCTTCGGATATGTATCGCTCGTGATGATCACCTGCGCCTTGTTTGCGACCAGCGCCTCGAACGCGTAGAAGAATTCCTCTTGTGTGCGCGATTTACCCGAAAAGAACTGAATATCGTCGATCAGCAGCAGGTCGAGCGAGTGGTAGTAGCGCTTGAAGTCGTCGAACGCCTTGCGCTGGTACGCCTTCACGACATCGGACACGTACTGTTCCGCGTGGATATAGCGAATTCGCGCGCCGGGTTTGTCCATCAGCAACTGGTTGCCGATCGCGTGGATCAGGTGGGTCTTGCCGAGGCCCACGCCACCGTACAGGAACAGCGGGTTATACGAGATACCGGGGTTGTCGGCGACCTGAATCGCCGCGGCGCGGGCGAGCTGATTCGCCTTACCGGTCACGAAGTTGTCGAAGGTCAGGACGGGGTTCAGCTTCGAGCGCTCGTACATCGAGTCGCTTTCGCTGGTTGCCGCCGCACCCGCGCCTTGGCCCGGACGCCACGTGCGGCGCCCAGCGGCGGCCTCGTTCGCGTCAAGGCTCGGCAGATCGAGGTCGGCGGCATCTTCGGCGGCGCTGCGCGGATTCGCGTTTTGCGCGGCGAGCGCCGCTGCCGCGGCTGCGGGATTCGCGCGCGCGCCATGCGCTGCCTGCACCGCGCCCACAGCGGCATCCATGGCTGCGACGCCGCCGGCATTACCGCCTTGCGGCGCGGTCGAAGCCGGGCGCGCAGACGACGGAGCCGGCGCTGCGGCCGCCGGGCCGCGCATACCAGCCTTCGGATCCAGTACGAATTGCACGTCCACCGGCGCGTGCCAGAAATCGCGGGCCATATCCGCGATGCGGCCGGAGAACTGGCTCTTGACCCAGTCGAGCTTGAAGCGGTTCGGCGCGGCAATGCTCAACGTGTTCGCATCGGCGTCGAAGGCGACCGGGGCCAAGGGTTTGATCCACGTCACGTACTGCTGGGGCGTAAGCTCACGCTCCAGCAATGCGGAACAGTGTTGCCAGAATTCGTTCATCAAGTTGCTATCGTTATGGTGTGCACGGCGGTCGCCGCTGCCCCTGTCGCGCGCCCGCAACAAGGCCCTAAGCAGCCAGGCGTAACGGCCCCAGGCGCCTGTGCCACAAGGGTCTGCGGGACGAGCGTGCCGGAGCGACGTGCAACATTTTTGGGAAGTAAGGCGAGATTCTAACGCCAAAACGGACCCGGAAGTGAGTTATCCACAGGGACCGATCAGCTCGCCCGGCAAACCCCGGCTGCGTCAGATGCGGGCTAAACTATTGACGGCCAACGGAAAACCAGTTTAAATAGCGGGTTCCGCGAAAACCAATTCCAGTAAACCACCGGCCATTGCGCTTTCAGCGATGATCGCGCGGTTTTTTTCGATCAAGTGAGAGCAACATGAAACGTACTTACCAACCTTCCGTTACCCGTCGCAAGCGCACCCACGGCTTTCGCGTTCGCATGAAGACCGCTGGCGGCCGCAAGGTCATCAACGCACGTCGCGCGAAGGGCCGCAAGCGCCTCGCGATCTAAGGCAAGCGGATTGCGCGCTGTGACCGAAGCCCGCGGCGAAGCGGGAGCGGCCGGGGCGCAGCAACCGGGCTCGGTTCCGTTGCGAGCGCAAGCCGCCTTCCCCAAAGCCGCAAGGCTGCTAAAAACGGATGAATTTTCATCCGTTTTTCGTTTGCGGCCGTGGCGCCGTACCGCGCACTTCGTCGTGTACGGGCGGCCCACCGGCAACGAGGCGCGTCTTGGCCTCGTCATCGGCAAGAAGTACGCGCCGCGCGCGGCTACGCGGAATCTGGTGCGTCGGATCGCGCGTGAAGCCTTCCGGCTGCGTCGCGCGGAATTCGGCGGTTGGGATGTGCTGCTGCGTCTACACACGCGTTTCGACAAAAAAGCTTTGCCGAGCGCGTCATCGCCGCCGTTGAAGGCGCTGTGCCGCAGCGAAATCGAGGCGTTGCTCGACAAGGCAGCGCGCGAAATTACCCGTCGTCAGGTGCCGCCCGCGGAGGCGCCCAGGACGGAATGACGCAGTGACCGCCCGCACAGCGGTCGCCGCAACGGGCATTGCGCCGGCAGCTTCAGGGCGCGGGCGTCGCCCGGTACTTCACGTTGCGCGGCGCCGTACGGCCGCACCTGCCATGCAAACGGTACTTCTCGCTTTATTGCGTTTTTACAAGCTTGCCGTCAGCCCCATGCTCGGCAACCGGTGCCGTTTTTACCCTTCCTGCTCTGATTACGCGCGCGAGGCAATCCAGTATCATGGCGCCGCGCGCGGGACTTATCTCGCCGTGAGGCGTGTTTGCCGCTGCCATCCGTTTTCCGCGGGCGGCATCGATCTCGTCCCGCCACCCACTTCTGAAAAGCGCTGACGCGCCGTTCCATCGACACTGAGACAACGCATGGATATCAAACGCACCGTCCTATGGGTCATCTTTTTTATGTCAGCTGTCATGCTGTTCGACAACTGGCAACGCGACCACGGACGCCCGTCGATGTTCTTCCCGAGCACGACGCCGACCCAGACCGCCGGCACTGCCGCGCCGGGCACAACGACGCCGGGCACCCAGCCGGCCGATCTGCCGGCCACTAACGCGGCCGCTCCCGGCAACGCGCCGGCGGCCGAGCAATCGCAACTCGTGAAGTTCGGCACAGACGTCTACACCGGCGAAATCGACACCCGCGGCGGCACATTGTCGCGCCTGTCGCTCATCAAGCAGGGCGACGGCAAGCAGCCGGATCTCGTGATCACACTGTTCGACAAGACGAACAGCCACACGTATCTGGCGCGCACCGGCCTGCTCGGCGGTGACTTCCCGAATCACAACGACGTCTTCACGCTGATGCCGAATCAGCCTACCCACCTGGCTGACGGTCAGAACTCGTTCCAGATGAGCTTCGAGTCGCCGGAAAAGGGCGGCCTTCGGGTCATCAAGACGTATACGTTCACACGCGGCAGCTACGTGATCGGCGTCGAGACGAAAGTTCAGAACCTCGGCACCACGCCGGTGACGCCGCAGGTCTATATGGAGCTCGTTCGCGACGATCAGCCAGTCGAAACGCCGCGCTTCTCGCACACGTTCATCGGACCGGCTGTCTACACGGACGAGCATCATTTCCAGAAGATGACGTTCAGTGATCTCGACAAGAACAAGCAGAACTTCGCGGCGTCGGCCAACGACGGCTGGGTCGCGATGGTCCAGCACTACTTCGCGTCGGCCTGGATTCCGCAAGAAGGCGTGAAGCGTGACTTCTACGCCGAGAAAATCGATCCGTCGCTGTATCGCGTCGGCATGAAGCAGGCGATGCCGACCATCCAGCCGGGCCAGACCGTCAGCGTGTCCGCGCGTCTGTTCGCCGGTCCGGAAGAAGAGCAGATGCTCGCGGGCATCGCGCCGGGCCTCGATCTGGTGAAGGACTATGGCTGGGTCACGATCATCGCGAAGCCACTGTTCTGGCTGCTGTCGAAGATTCACAGCTATGTCGGCAACTGGGGCTGGTCGATCGTGCTGCTCACGCTGCTGATCAAGGCGGTGTTCTTCCCACTGTCGGCCGCAAGCTACAAGTCGATGGCGCGCATGAAGGCGATCACGCCGCGCATGCAGGCGCTGCGCGAGCGCTTCAAGGGCGATCCGCAGAAGATGAACGCGGCGCTGATGGAGCTGTACAAGACCGAGAAGGTCAATCCGTTCGGCGGCTGTCTGCCGGTCGTGATCCAGATTCCGGTGTTCATCTCGCTGTACTGGGTGCTGCTGTCGTCGGTGGAAATGCGCGGCGCGCCGTGGATCTGGTGGATTCAGGATCTGTCGCAGCAGGACCCGTATTTCATCCTGCCGGTGCTGATGGCCGTATCGATGTTCCTGCAGACCAAGTTGAACCCGACGCCGCCGGATCCGGTTCAGGCCAAGATGATGATGTTCATGCCGATCGCGTTCTCGGTGATGTTTTTCTTCTTCCCCGCGGGTCTCGTGCTGTACTACGTCGTGAACAACGTGCTGTCGATCGCGCAGCAGTACTACATCACGCGGATGATGGGCACCTCGAAGGCGAAGCCGGCCTGATATTCCGTCCCACGGCGCTCCGCATGGCCGCCGTGACGCAAAGCGAAAACGAAAAGCCGCCCGGTGCGAACCGGGCGGCTTTTTTCATGATGCGGTCGAAGAAAATGCGACGGGCGGCGGCTGCGCCTACGTTTCGACGTTCACTCCTCGTCGGAATCTTCGCCGTAAAAACGCACGATCATTTCCTCGACCAGATTCCGATCCTTCGGGGTCAACGATGCGATCTTCGAAGCGAGTTCGATCGTTTCCGGTGTCGGCGGATATTTTTCGCCACGTGCCATCGGTCGTGCGCTGGCGCCGGGCGGCGGTCCGTAATGGAGCCAATGCTCGTTGACGTTCAACCATTCGGCGAGCGTGCGCAACTTGTCCGGCTTCGGAATCGTCGTACCCGTCAGCCATTTGTGCGCGGTCTGAGGTGTCACGGGACGCTCGCCGTGATAGCGAAGATTGAACTGCTCGGCGAGTTTGGTCCCGCCGCGAATTTTCAGCGGCTCGAGCAGATCCTTCAGCCTCTTGGCGAAGGCGGCTTTTTCTTTGTCGGTCGGCATGGGCCAGATTGTGCAATTCAGCGTTCAACCCGTTGACAACCGACCAAGCTTTGTTTTCTCTTATTTGAGATAGTTTTAGCTTGCAGCGTGCGCCCGATAAAGCGTTGCGCGAATTCGATTTTTTTCATCTCTTTATTGCCTGGCTTGGCTTTGCCTGAACTGCAGGTGCTGCCAAGTCTCAATTATTCTTAAGTAGCGCGATAATAATCCTAGCTTACTTGGGATAAATCCGAGATGTTTACACGATAGGAATGCACCCTTTCGTCCGTAGCGCGCGCGTTACAATGCCTCGCGCCGACTCGACCAACGCGGCCCTGCCCTTCCCCTCCCGTTTCGCCGACTTCACATGCTCACGACCGACTCCGATCCCATCGTTGCCATTGCTACCGCGCCCGGCCGGGGAGGTATCGGCGTCGTGCGGATTTCGTTCGGCCGCGCCGGCGCGGCGGCGGCCCAGCCATTGATGCAGGCGCTCACCGGCCAGATGCTCGAGGCGCGTCACGCGAGCTACGTGCCATTTCTCGACGCGAACGGCAATCCGCTCGATCGCGGCATCGCGCTGTACTTTCCGGCGCCGCATTCGTACACCGGCGAGCACGTGCTCGAACTGCAGGGCCATGGCGGCCCGGTCGTGCTGCAATTGGTCCTGCAGCGCTGCATCGACGCCGGCCGCGCGTTCGGTCTGCGGCTCGCCGAGCCCGGCGAATTCACGCGCCGCGCGTTTCTGAACGACAAGCTCGACCTCGCGCAGGCCGAAGCCGTCGCCGATCTGATCGAGGCGAGCACCGAGGCCGCCGCGCGTTCGGCCGGCCGCTCGCTCGACGGCGCGTTCTCGCGCGACATCCACGCGCTGGTCGAAGAAGTGATCACGCTGCGGATGCTGGTCGAAGCAACGCTCGACTTCCCGGAAGAGGAAATCGACTTCCTCGAAGCCGCAGACGCGCGCGGCAAGCTCGCGCGCATTCGCGAACGTCTCGCGCATGTGCTGAGTGAGGCGCGCCAAGGGGCGTTGTTGCGCGAGGGTCTGTCGGTCGTGCTGGCTGGGCAGCCGAACGTCGGCAAATCGTCGCTGCTGAATGCGCTCGCTGGTGCCGAACTCGCGATCGTCACGCCGATCGCCGGCACGACCCGCGACAAGGTCGCGCAGACGATCCAGATCGAAGGCATCCCGCTCCACGTGATCGATACGGCCGGCCTGCGCGACACCGAGGACGAGGTCGAGAAGATCGGCATCGAGCGCACGTGGGGCGAGATCGAGCGCGCGGACGTGGTGCTGCATCTGCTCGACGCGCGCGCCGGCATGACGACCGACGACGAAACGATCGCCGCACGCTTTCCGCGCGGCGTGCCGGTCGTGCGCGTGCTGAACAAGACCGATCTGACCGG
This sequence comes from Paraburkholderia sp. EG304, assembly GCF_046543485.1. Taxonomy (NCBI): domain Bacteria; kingdom Pseudomonadati; phylum Pseudomonadota; class Betaproteobacteria; order Burkholderiales; family Burkholderiaceae; genus Paraburkholderia; species Paraburkholderia sp. EG304. The sequence goes on from NZ_JBKGUA010000056.1 coordinate 10,994, forward strand.
GCTCGCGCCCGCGACGCAGGCGCTCGACGCCGATCTCGAACTCAGCGAGGTGCGGCTGTCGGCGAAGAAGGGGGACGGTGTCTCATTTTTGCGCGACGAACTGCTGCGGATTGCCGGCTGGCAGGCGGGCGCGGAGAGCGTCTATCTCGCGCGCGAGCGGCATCTGATTGCATTGCGTGCGGCCGACGAACATCTGGCAACCGCCGCCGCGCATGCGGAGCAGAACGCGCAGGCGCTCGATCTGTTCGCCGAGGAGTTGCGGCTCGCGCAAGATCAGTTGAATTCGATCACGGGTGAGTTCAGTTCGGACGATCTTCTCGGAGTGATTTTCAGCCGATTCTGTATCGGCAAGTAACGCCTAACACGCTCGCCAGCGCTGTTCCGTTCTGATATAACGTCCGCGGTCGAAAAGCCGCTGCTGTCACGCAATCGAAAACGCACTCTGTCGACCAAAAACCCGGCAAATTTTTGGTACACAGCCGGGGAAAAAGTTTTAAAATCTCGGCTGTCCGAACCTAAACGACGTACAGCGTTCCGAAAGCATGCCCCGCCTCGCCACTCCGCTCACCGAATCCGAGATCCGCGCGCTCGAACCGCGCGCGACCCGCTACTGCGTCGCCGACGGCAACGGTCTCGTGATCGAAGTCATGACGACCGGCACCAAGGTCTGGCGCTTCCGCTATACGTTGAACGGCAAGCGTCAGCCGCTCGCGACGATCGGCGACTACCGGATGATTTCGCTGCGCGTCGCGCGCGCGAAGGCCCAGAGGTACGCGGCACTCGTCGCGCAGGGCATCTCGCCGGTGGCGACCGCGCGGCGCGATCGAGGTGCCGAGAGCAAGGCCGACGTGCTGCGCGAAGCGGCGGAGCTTTATGTCTCGACGGCGCTGGCCGGCAAGTCCGACGAATATCGCCGTACCACGCGGCGCGCGCTCGACAAGGACGTGCTTCCCGCGCTCGGCAACAAGCCGATCGGCGCGGTCACCGCCGACGACATCGTCGCGATCTGCGAGCGCATCAAAAGCCGCGGCGCGCCGAAAATGGCGCTGCACACGCGCAACGTCGTGAAGCGCCTGTATGCATACCTGATCGCGCGTCAGCTCGCGACCCGCAACCCCGCCGAAGTGGTGCCGGCGCGCTCGATCGCGACCTTCGACAGCCGCACCCGCGTGCTGTCCGGCGCCGAGATCGGTGTCATGCTGCGCACCATCGACACGTCGAATATCCGCCGCCCGCTGAAGCTAGCGCTGCACCTGCTGGTGCTGACGATGGCGCGCAAATCGGACCTCGTCGAATCGACATGGGCGGAGTTCGATCTCGACAACGCGCTATGGACGATCCCCGCTGCCCGCCTGAACGCGCGCGAGGACCGCATCCTACGTCTGCCGCGTCAGGCGGTTGCGCTTTTGCGCGAGCTGCAGCGCGCGCGCACCAGCGAGACGTTCGTGTTCCCGAGCGTCAGGGGCGACGATCGGCCGATCGCGAAAAGCACGCTGAACCAGGCGGTCAAGGCATTGGGGCTCGATGTGGAGCATTTCGTGCTGCACGACTTTCGTCGCACAGCGTCGACGCATCTGCGTGACATGGAGCAGCAATCGGCCGCGGCACGCGACATCACGAATCGTGAAGCAACCGATGAAGCAGCGCGGGACAGTCGCATGCTTCAGAGTTGGGCGGACTTTGTCGATAGCCAGATGGAAGTCGCACGGCAGACTGCGAACGGCACGGCTTGACGGCATCGTCATGGGTTTTGGCGTGATCTGACGCTTGCTGCCATGGCGGAATCGGGATGGTACACAGGCCGATTCGACCTTGTCCCAAAGCTAGTCAAGCAAGGGAAAATCATTAAAAAATAAGGTTTCTAAAGCGCGCGAAAATGCGCCTTTATCCGCTCTTCGTGACCGTCTCACATCATCGTTCTTTCCCCGCTTCCGTCGCCTACACTGAGAGATGGATGCAAGCAGATACGGAGGTTTCGATGCCTGAATCAATGCTCGCCTATCTGATGGGGCCTGCCGTCATGCTGGTGGTCGGCTTTGCCATCTGGATGATGTCGCGTCACCGCGACCCGTCCAAACCGCCCAAGCTCGAGCGCTGGCTCGACACTCATTACGCGGAGTGGCTGCATCACAAGCACTAAGGCGTGCCTCAATGGAAAAGGCCGTCGCATCGAGCGACGGCCTTTTTGTCTGCGCGTTGCCAGGCTGGATCATCCGCGCATCAGAGCCATGCCGCGTTCACCACTGCGGCTCGGGTTGCGGCTGTGCGTAGCCGTACTGTCCGGGCGGCGGTGCGCCGCACGCAACATAGGCGCGCTGATACTGGTCATAGCAATATCCGGGCGGCGGTGCCACGTAGGCCGGCGCCGGCTGATACGCGGGCTCGGCATAAACCGGCTGCGGATACGCGACCACCGGCGCCGGCGTCAACACCGAACTGACCACCGCACCCAGCACCGCGCCGCCGATCAGCGCACCCACCACGTCGCCGCCGTGTCCGTGCGCGGACGCCTGGCCCGCGACCGTCAAACTACCCGCCATTACCAACGCCACTGCGATCTTTTTCATATTGAGCTCCCGCCGTTCAGGCATGGACGAATTGTCGCTGGCGCGGGCGGAAATAGATGCTGCAGTTGGTAACGGGACATTAACTCTGTAACAGGCGCATAACGTCGGATGCTTCCGCCTGCGCATGGGATCGCGCGGCGACAGCGCGGACGATTGCCGCGCTGGTCTTGTTTCGGGCGCCGACTATTATCTGACCAATGGCACTGCTCAAGGAGCGCCCCGCCTCTGCGCAACCTGACCGGCCTTTCCTGACCTTCATTCGGGCTGAACTACATGGACACCTCTAAACTGCCCCAGAACGTCGCAACGCTGCATCCCGCAGACGAAGCACAGACGCAGGCACACGCGCTCGTCACGGAGGGTCCGCCCAATCTCGCCATCGACGACTCGTTCGCGCGCATCCTCGCCGACCCGCCGGCGGCCGAGTGCCCGATCATGGTTCTGCTGGTCGATGACCAGGCGGTCATCGCCGACGGGGTGCGCGAGGCGCTCGCCGACGAACCGGGCGTCGACTTTCATTACTGCGCGTCATGGGAAGACGCGGTGCGCTGCGCCGAAGACAAGCGCGCGACGGTGATCCTGCAAGATCTCGCGATGCCGGGCGCCGACGGTCTGACGCTGGTCCGGCAATATCGGTTGAACCCGGCCACGCGCGACATCCCGATCATCGCGCTGTCGACCAGGGAAGAGCCGCTCGTCAAAAGCGCGGCGTTCGCGGCCGGCTCGAATGATTACCTCGTGAAGCTGCCGGATCGCATCGAGCTGATCGCGCGCATCCGCTATCACTCGCGCTCTTATCTGAACGTGCTGCAACGCGACGAGGCGTACCGCGCGCTGCGGCAGTCACAGCAGCAACTGCTGGCGACGAAGCTGGAATTGCAGCGGCGCACGCATTCGGACGGTCTGACCGGCCTGTCGAACCGCCGCTACCTGGACCAGCATCTGGCCGACGAATGGCGCCGCGGCGCGCGCGACAAGACCGGCCTCGGCCTCCTGATCATCGATGTCGATCACTTCAAGGCCTATAACGACACCTACGGGCACGTCGCCGGCGACGAAGCGCTGAAGAGCGTCGCGCATACGATCGAGGCGTGCCTCGGCCATTCACCGGATCTCGCCGCCCGCTTCGGCGGCGAGGAGTTCGCGGTGGTCGTGCCGGGCACGTCGGCGGGCGGCTTGCGCCTGCTCGCGGAAAAAATTCGCATTGCGGTCGAAGATCTCGCGATCACCCATGCGGGCTCGGCAGAGGGCGTCGTCACGATCAGCATCGGCGCGGCGATGGTGGTGCCGTCGGCGGCCGAGCCGGTCACGTCGCTGATCGAGGCCGCCGGTGTCGGCCTGCATCGCGCGAAACACGACGGCAAGAATCAGGTGGCGGTGAGCGGCTGAGTCGGGCGCCGCCCTTCCCCTACCCTCTATTTCACGCCGTCACGGCGCGCGTATAGCGCTCGGCCGGCGCGCTGTGCGACAGATTCGGCTGCAGATGCAAGCGCGCGTTGTTCAGACGCTCCCAGTCGGCGGCATCGGGCAACGACGGGATCGTCACCAGCTCGCCCTCGTCGAGACCGGCGAGCGCCGCGTCGACCATGTCCTCGGCGCTCATTACGATCTGCGCAGGCAGGTTCTCGACCGCGAGACCTGCGCGATCCCAGAACGCGGTGCTCGTCGCGCCCGGCAGCACCGCCTGCAACCGCACGCCCTTGCCGCCCACCTCGTGATGCAGCGACTGCGTGAGATTCAGCACGTACGCCTTGGTGCCGCTATAGGTGCCGTTCAGCAATTCCGGCGAAAGCGCGACGATCGACGAGATATTGATCACCGTGCCCGCGCCACGCGCTATGAAACCCGGCAACACGGCCGCCGTCAGGCGCGTGAGCGAAGTCACGTTCAGATCGATCATCTTCTCGAGTTCATCGATGTCGGAGTCGAGCAGCGTTGCGGTCGCGCCGACGCCCGCGTTGTTGACCAGCATCGTGATGCCGCGCTCGGCGCGCAACTGATTCTCGATGCGGCGCACGTCGGCCTTGTCGGTCAGATCGGCGCTGACGGTGCTCACGCGCCGGCCGGTCTCCTTCGTCAGCCGCTCGGCGACGCTGCTGAGGCGCGCGCCGTCGCGCGCAATCAGCAGCAGATCGTAGCCGCGTCGTGCGAGCCGGTCCGCATAGACCGCACCGATGCCCGACGATGCGCCAGTGATCACCGCCGTGCCCTTGCCTTCGTTCGAATCGCGTTGTACGCCCTTCTCTGCCTGTGTTGCCATTGAAACTCTCCTTGCGGGCTGCGCACGATGCGACCGCCCTGACTGGTGAATGGGAACATCCGTGAACTCGCCCTCTCGCGGCCTTCGCGCTGATGCGGCGGTGTTGACGAGCTGAGTTTAGGCGCGTACCGTTTTGTCTCAAATGTCGTATTTCCCTCGTTTCAGGACATCGCAAAATGAAGCGCATCGGCGTAGTGGTGTTTCCGGGCTTCCAGATCCTCGACATGATCGCGGTATCGATTTTCGAACTCGCCAATCAGGACACCGACGAGCCCGCGTACGACGTCACGGTGATCTCCGAGCACGGCGGCATGGTGCGCAGTTCGGCGGGGGTCGAGGTCGCGACCCGGCCGTTCGGCGATCCCGCCTACGACACGGTGATCGTCACCGGCGCGATGCAGATCGCGCCGTCGTCGCCGGGGCTGCTCGCGTTTCTGAACGACGCCCTCGCCGCCTCTCGCCGCACCGCGAGCATCTGCACCGGCGCGTTCGTGCTTGCCGAAGCGGGCATCCTGGACGGCCGCCACGCGACCACACACTGGGCGCATGCCCGCGATCTGCAGCGGCGCTTTCCGCGCGCGCGGGTCGACGAGGACCGCATCTTCATCGTCGACGGCTCGGTGTGGACGTCGGCCGGCATGACCGCGTGCATCGATCTGTGCCTCGCGCTGGTCGAGAACGACCTCGGCGTCTCAGTGTCGCGCGCGATCGCGAAAAAGCTCGTCGTCTATCACCGCCGCACCGGCGGGCAATCGCAGTACTCGGCGATGCTGGATCTCGAACCGAAGTCGGATCGGATCCAGAACGCGCTGTCGTATGCGAAGAGTCATTTGCGCGAGCCGCTGAGCGTCGAGCAGCTCGCCGAGGTCGCGCATCTGAGCCCGCGCCAGTTCAGCCGCGCGTTTCGCGACGAGACGCGCCAGTCGCCGGCTCGTGCAATCGAGGCGCTGCGCGTCGAAGCGGCCCGCACGATGCTCGAAACCGGCCGTCATTCGATCGAAACGGTCGCAGCCGACACTGGCTTCATCGACCCCGAGCGCATGCGGCGCGCGTTTTTGCGCGCGTTCGGCCAGCCGCCTCAAGCAATCCGGCGCGCCGCACGCGTGCCGTGAGCATTCGGGTAGAAAATAGGAAGCCCGCGATGCGAAACTGCGCGAAACAGCAGCGTCCCGCTCGACCCATGAATCGAAACCAGACCAAACGAAAGGAAACGCGATGAGCTACAACGACAGCAACCCGTTCGCCAAAATCTTGCGCGGCGAACTACCGTGCATCAAGGTGGCCGAAAACGACCAGGCGCTGGCTTTCATGGACTTGATGCCGCAAGCCGACGGTCATCTGCTCGTCGTGCCGAAGGAAGCGGTCGCGGAGATTTTCGATCTGTCGGATGAGGCGCTCGTCGCGTCGGCGCGCATGGCGCAAAAGCTCGCGATTGCGGTGCGCGCGGCACTGCGTCCTGACGGCGTGTTCATCGGCCAGTTCAACGGTGCGGCGGCGGGACAGACGGTGCCGCATGTGCATTTCCATGTGATTCCGCGCTGGGAAGGCCAGCCGCTGAAGCTGCATGCGCGCGAGGTCGCCGACGCCGACACACTTGAAGCGCTCGCCAAACGGATTCGCGCGCACTGGCGCGCCCATTGAAGCGCGACGCGCGGGCCCGCACACATTGCCGCGCCAGGCGTGACGGTCACGTGCGGTAACAACTGTAAAAACCGTTGAAACCACCGACTGGTGAGTCGCGACTAGACTGCTATTGCCTTGTGTTCAAGGCATTGAGTGTGGATCTCTTTTTTCAGCCTGCCCTTGTGGCAGGCTTTTTTCTTTATGGTCCGCGCGCAATCTCAGAGCCGATCGCGAGAACGGCGCAGTGGATGCCGCCAGTCGATGCGACGGGGACGCGGTGACAACGGCCGCCCGTCGTGCAGGTCGCGATGCTCCTGCCACAGTTCGTCGGAAAAAAGAAACATCACGATCAGCAGCGGAACGACCAGAAAAATCCCGAGTATTACGTGCTCGTTCACGATAGCCTCCAGGTGCGGGAGATTTGTTTCAATTGTAGAGCAGCGCCTATACACGCAAGCCGTTGCAGGCCCTTCACGAAAGCGCGCGAGAGACGGCTGGCACCATTTGTTTTCTGCACCTGCCACGTTATTGCACTTAGCGGCTTTTGCCCGCCGAATGACTTTGTGTGCGACGCACAAACTCGTTGATTAAATTGTATTAGAGCGCTTAATTGGCGCTACGCGTTTACGCGAATGCGGGCGCAAAGCTTTACCAGCTAAAGCGCTGAGCGAGTTGGATTTTTAGTGATTCGTTTCATTGTCATTTGATCAGGCGTCTGCGCACGCTCTAATCAGCCGTGACAGCGGGTGCGACAATTAGCCACTGTTGCGACCGCACACAAGATGTGCTTGTCGTTCTTATAGGTTCTCCTACAGTGCAAGCTGTTGGTCCACCGTTAAAGTTAAATACATAGCTAACCGAGTATTTTTTCGACCCGCCCCGGAGGAATAAATGAAAACTCGAATTGCCGTTGTTTTCGCCATCGCGGGTTTGGCTGCCGCTAGCGTTCAGGCGCAAGACGTCGTGATCAAGCCGCAGCAAACGATCCAGTTCAAGGCCAATGCGTATGGCTGCGTATCGAAGGACAAGCTCGATGCCGTCGATCACCATGCGCAAGCTGGAGAGCAACAGCAGATGCAGGAATTCTTCTCCGGATATCAATGCGTATCGACACCGACGGACTCGAGTTTCCGCGTGGTGCGCGTGGTCGGCCACGACGTCGAGTTCGTGAATGCAGCCAATAGCGACACCGAGGGGCTCTGGGCCAACGACCGATTTATCAAGCAATAAGTACAACACCGGTACTCCGGCAAAAGCCGGAATACGGTCGCATGCGTCTCCACTGCGGCTTTAAAGTCGCAGGCGTGAACGCGTGAGCTAAAAAAGGACGGCTTGGGCATTCAGATGCCAAGCCGTTTTTTTTATTGCTTTTCATGCAGGCCGGACTTCACGTGCATTAAAAAAAGCCGATGCGGGTTTTATCGACCCGCATCGGCAGTACGCCTTCTCGCAAAGCGCAGGAAACCGGCCTGGTGCAGCGGCGCGTCAGTGCACGCGCTTGCTGCGGCGGAACTGGTCGAACAGCACCGCGAGCAGCAGGATGCCACCGCGGATCAGGTACTGATAGAACGTCGGCACGTTGAGCAGGCTCATCGCGTCCTGTACCGAACCCATGATCAGCACGCCGACCAGCACGCCGGAGATCGTCGCGACACCGCCCGTCAGCGACACGCCGCCGAGCACGCAAGCCGAAATGACGCCGAGTTCGAGCCCGACCGACGTCTTCGGATCGCCGAGGCTCATGCGCGACGCGAGCATCACGCCCGCGAAGCCGGTCACGAGACCTTGCAGCACGAATACGGTGATCTTGATCCGCGTGACGGGCAGCCCCGCGAGCACGGCCGCTTCGCTATTGCCGCCGACGGCCAGCACGTTCTTGCCGAAGACGGTCTTTTTCAGCAGGAAGCCGAACAGCACGAAGCCGATGATGTTGCTCCAGATCGGATAAGAAATGCCGAGGAACGAGCCGCCGCCGAGATCGAAAAAGCGCTCCTCGGAGATCATCACCGCGTCGCCGTTCGACGTGATGTAGGCGAGGCCGCGCACGACCTCCATCATCGCGAGCGTGACGATCAGCGAGTTGATCTTGTAGCGCGCGACCAGCGTGCCGTTGACGAGCCCGACCGCGCCGCCCGCAAGCACGCCGGCCGCGACTCCGATGAACACGCTATGCGTGGCGGTGATCAGCACGGAAGCCACCACGCCCGAAAACGCGACGATCGACGCCACCGACAAGTCCACCTCGCCGAGCGCGAGCACGAACATCATCGTGACGGAGATCGAGCCGATCAGCGTGACCGACAGCAGCAGGCCCTGGATATTGCGCGAGCTCAGAAAGCCAGGGACCGTGAACGACAGCACCGCGAACAGGATGATGAACACCATCACGATGCCGGATTTGTTGATCAGGTCCCAGGTGCGTGCGGCCCGCGCGGTCAAACCGGCGGAGGCGACGGCGGGGGTCGAGGAATCGGTGGAAGGTATGCTCATGATGTGTGTTCCATTCAATGCCGTTTCGTTGCGGTATTCGATAAGAGGTCTGGTGGCGAGAGCCGTTGGCGGATCAGCGGGGCAACGCCAGCTTGATCAGCGCATCCGGCGTGGCTTGCGCCTTCGGCAGATCGCCGACGATGCGGCCTTCCTTCATCACGATCACGCGATCGGTCACGCCGATCACTTCGGCGAGATCGCTCGACACGACGATGACCGTGCGGCCCGCCTCGGCGAGTCCATACAACAGCCCGTAAATCTCGCTGCGCGCCCCGACGTCGATGCCGCGCGTCGGCTCGTCCATCAGGAACACGTCGATCTCTTCGGCGAGCCAGCGCGACAGGATCACCTTCTGCTGATTGCCGCCGGACAGCGTGCCGATCGGCGTGTCGCCGTTGCGGGTCTTGATCGCGAGCTTGCCGATGTAGTCGCGCGTGGTCTGCGCTTCCTTGCGGCCGTTGAGCACGTTAAAGCGGCTGAAGTGGCGGCGGCAGCTGATGTTCAGGTTGTCCGACACCGACGCGATCGACACGATGCCTTCCTGCTTGCGATCCTCCGGACACAGCGCGACACCGGCGCGCACCGCGTCGCGCGGCGTGGCGAACTGCACGCGCTTGCCCTTCAGCGCGACCCCGCCGGCGCTGGGCTTGACCGCGCCGTAGATCAGCTTCATCAGTTCGGAGCGGCCCGCACCGACCAGCCCAAAAAAGCCGACGATTTCGCCCTTGCGTGCCGAAAACGACGCCGGTTCGCGCAGGCCCGGCCCCATCAGGCCGTCGACCTGAAGCTGCACGTCGCCGTGCTCGCGCGCGCGATAGCCGTACACATCGGTGATCGAGCGGCCCACCATGCAGCTGATCAGCCGATCGCGATCGAGTCCCGCGCCGGCCTCGAAGGTGTCGATGCGGCGGCCGTCGCGAAACACGGTGACGCGATCGCACAGCTCGTAGACTTCCTCCATCCGGTGCGTGACGTAGATGATCGCGCGGCCTTCGGCCTTCAGCGCGCGGATGATGCGGAACAGTTGCGTGGTTTCGCGCGACGACAGCGAGCTGGTCGGTTCGTCGAACGCGATCACGCGCGCGTCGCGCATCAGCGCCTTGCCGATTTCGATCATCTGCCGCTGACCGATCGACAGATGCTTGACCTGCTGCGACGGATCGAGCTTTTCGCCGAGCCGTTCAAGCTCGCGCATCGCGCGGGCGACCAGGGCCTTTTCGTCCAGAACCCCGAAGCGATTCGGCAGCGCGCCGAGCATCAGGTTCTCGGCGACGGTCAGCTCCGGCACCAGATGCAATTCCTGGTAGATGATCGCGATGCCCGCGGCGATCGCCGCCTTGGTCGTCGCGAACTGCTGCTCGACGCCGTCGAGCGACAGCGTGCCCGACTCGGGATGATTGACGCCGGACAGCACCTTGAGCAGCGTCGACTTGCCGGCGCCGTTTTCGCCCATCAGGCCGTGCACCTCGCCGCGGCGCACTTCGAGCGACACCTGGTCGAGCGCGAGCACGCCCGGAAAACGCACGGTGATGCCGTCGAGCTGGAGATAGGGGGCGTCGGATGCGGGCGTCGTTGCAGGCGAGGGCGCAAGCGCCGCGTCGCCGGCATGAGACCCGGTGAATAAGGACGTCATCGGAAAAACCTCGAACGGATGGAACCAGAGCGGGCCACGCTCACGCTAAACGCAACGCGCGATGCGGCCCGCCGTCTGCTGCGAGAACTTCGCTTAAATACCCAGTTCCTTGCGCACGTCCTGCCAGTTGCTACGGACCATCAGCTTGCCGGTAGTCTGCGTATCGGCGGGCGGCTGCTTGCCGTCCTTGATCCATTCGACGAGGTTTTCGGTGCTCTCCTTGCCGTGGTTCGTCGAGCTGACCGCGATCGTGCCGTAGAAGCCCGTCGGTTCCTTCTTCTGGAATTCGGCGAACGCCTCGCCCGCGCCGTTGATGCCGACGCCGATCACGTCCGTGCCCGGAATGTGCAGCTGTTCGGTCGCGCGCACGCCGCCGAGCACGCTCTCTTCATTGAGCGCGAAGATCACCCACTTCTTGATGTTCGGATGCTGCGCGAGCACCGGCGACACCGCGTTGAAGCCGCCTTCGTCGTCGGTGGTTTTCTGCGGCGCGTCGAAGATGTTTTCCTTCTTGAAGCCGCCGGCGAGCAGCGACTGGGTCGCACCGTCGGTGCGCAGCTTCGCGGTCGGCAGTTCGTAGTCGGTGATGCGCAGCGCGCCGACTTCCTCTGGCTTCCAGCCGCGGCGCTTCATTTCCTCGGAGATCGCCGTGCCGACCTGATTGCCGATCTTGAACGCCGACATGCCGAGGTGCGGCACGTTCGCAAGCGGCTTGCCGGTCGAATCGACCAGTTGGTCGTCGACGGTCACGAACTTCATGTTGTAGCGCTTCGCGCGTGCCTGAATCGCCGGTCCGAGACGCACGTCGGGCGCGCAGATCACGAAGCCCTTCGCGCCTTGCGCGCCGAGGTTGTCGATCGCGGCCAGCACTTTTTCGCCGTCGGGCGTACCGATGTTGACGACCGAGAATCCGTCCTTCTGGCCGAGAGCGGTCGCGGCTTTCTGTTCGTTGATGAACCACGCCTGTTCCGGCATCTTCACGAGGAAGCCGACTTTGAGCGGCTCATCCGCATGCGCGGACAGTTGCGCGGCAAACGGGGCGGCGAGGGCGGCGGCGGCCATCGCGGTCAGAGTCAAACGGCGAAGCTTGCTGGTCATCTACTGTCTCCTGAGGTTGAAAAGCTGCATTGATGTCGTGGTAGTTGCAGCGGGGTAACGCGGGCGGCGTCAGCCGACGCGCGGATCTGGTTGGATCTGGGCTCGGCAGGCCGGGCGATTCGTAAAGCGGGACGCACGGCCAGGGGCACGGCGAAAAACGTGGTGCGGCTCATCGGTGCTAGCCCGCCACGTAAGCCGTTTTCACGGCGGTCCAGAACGCGGCATCGCTCGCGCCATAGGCCGACGCCTTGCGTCCGCCGCCGGGTCCGTGATGCTCGACGGCCGTGGTCGGCAGGTTGATCGTGACGAGGCCGCTCTGCACGTGGCGGCGAAAATGCCGCGCGCGTTCGAGCGAGCGCGTGCAGATGCCTGCGCACAATCCGTAGGTGGTGTCGTTCGCGAGATGCAGCGCGTGTTCATAATCGTCCGCGCGCAGCACGACCGCGAGCGGCCCGAAAATTTCTTCGCGCGCGATGCGATGCTCGGGTTCGCCGATAAACAGCGCCGGCTCGAAAAAATAGCCGCGCGTCGCGCGCTCCAGCTGCCGTCCGCCACGCAGCAACTGCGCGCCTTCCTGCTCGCCGATGCGCACGTATTCGAGATTGCGTTCGAGCTGCGCGGCGTTCGCCACCGGGCCGACGTCGGTGCCGTGCTTCAGCGCGTGATCGACGCTGAGTTTCGCGAGCTTTGCCTGCAATGCGTCGACGAATTGCGCGAACACCGCGCGTTCGACGATCAGCCGCGCGGCCGCGGTGCTGCGCTGGCCCGTCGCGCTGAAGGCGCCGGTCAGCGCCGCATCGACCGCGCCGTCGAGATTGGCGTCGGCCAGCACGACGAACGGATTCTTGCCGCCCATCTCGAGTTGCACGCGCGCCTGGCGCGTCGCGGCAGCCTGCAGCACACGCGTGCCGGTATCGGACGAACCGGTAAAGCTGATCGCGGCGACGAGCGGATGCGCGACGATTCGCGCACCGACTTTGCGGCCGCTGCCCATCACGAGGTTGAACACACCAGCCGGCAAGCCCGCGCGACTGATGATCGACGCAAGCGCCGCCGCACAGGCCGGCACCGATTCGGCCGGCTTGTAGACGACGCAGTTGCCGTGCGCGAGCGCGGCACCGATCTTCGCCGCGGCGATCGCGAGCGGGGCGCTCCACGGCGTGATGACGCCGACCACGCCGAGCGGCTCGCGCGTCACGTCGATTTCGACGCCGGCACGCGCTGACGCGAGCGGTTCGGCGAACGCGCGCAGCGCTTCGGCCGCGAACAGCTTGAACAGTTGCCCCGCGCGCGTCGCCTCGGCGAGCGCCTCGGGCAGCACCCTGCCGACTTCACGCGCGAGCAGGCGCGCCAGTTCGTCGCGGCGCGCGAGCATTTCGCTGCCGATCGCGTCGAGCGCGTCGGCGCGGCGCTGCGCGGAGGCGAGCGACCAGTCGCGAAACGCCGCGTGCGCGGCCTCGATCGCGCTGTCGGTCTGCCGCACGTCGGCGCGCACGTATTCGCCGACGGGTTCGTCCAGATCCGACGGATTGAGCGACACGCCCGCGGTCGCACCCGTCTCCCATCCGCCATTGATGTAATGGCGAAACGGGCTGGTAACGAGCGGGACGAGCGGATCGCGGTTCATCGGCGGAAAAGGCGCACCGGAAGTTCACAAAAGTCCACGAATGGTATGAGCCGTCCCAATAACTTTCCAATCCCTTTTTTGGCCTCTCCGATATCAGTTTCGATATGGCATCATGGGAACTTCGGACGAAGAACGTACAAACATCGCTCATAAAAACCTGGAGACCCCTGCGATGACGCGTAGCTATTCGAACTGGTTCGTGCGTGCGCGGCTGAAGACGCGCCAGTTGCTGCTGCTTGCCGCGATGGAGGAGGAGGGCAACGTGCGCCGCGCGGCCGACGTGCTCGGCATGACACAGCCGGCCGCGTCGCGCTTGTTGAAAGAGCTCGAGGACATGCTCGGCGTGAGTCTGTTCGACCGCACGCCGCACGGTATGCACGCGACGCTGTATGGCGAGGTGATGATCCGCCACGCGCGCATGGTCCTGTCGAACCTGAGCCAGGCGCACGACGAAATCTCGGCGCTGCGCTCGGGGCTCGCCGGTCAGGTTCGCATCGGCGTGATCGCGGCGGCCGCCGCGACGATGGTGCCGCGCGCGATCGCGAGCGTGAAGGAGCGTTATCCGCAGCTGCAGATCTGGACCGAGGTCGAGACCTCCGACGTGATGCTGCCGCGGCTCGCCGAAGGCGAGCTCGACATCATGATCGGCCGCGTGCTCGAACGGCATAACCAGTTCAAGACCGACGTGCGCTACGAACCGCTCGCCGACGAACCGCTGTGCGTGGTCGCGCGTCCCGGCCATCCGCTCGAAAACGAAACGGGATTGACGCTGCGCGGTATCGTCAACGCGGCGTGGGTGCTGCATCCGCCGGGAAGCGTGCTGCGCCACCGCTTCGATCTGATGTTTTCGCAGATCGGCCTGAATCCGCCGCAGAACGTCGTCAATACGAACAACTTCCTCGCGATTTCTAGCCTGCTGCTGCAAAGCGACATGTTGGCGGTATTGCCCGACGAAGTGGCGCGTCAGTACCAACAGTACGGGGTGTTGAAACGCGTACCGATCGATTTACCGTGCAGGATGGACACTTTCGGTATTATCACGCGCCAGTCGCATCTGTTGTCTCCGGCGGCCGCCGTCGTGCTCGAGGCGCTGCGGGAGGCGGCTCGCGATGTGTACGGCACCGCCATGGAACCGGTGGTGGCCCGTTAAATGCTTCCTTCTGTGTCATAGGCACCGGCTGACGGCGCGGGAGGAACAGACGATGTACAGCAAACACAAGAAACGGCAACGCGCCGTCGACGATTCATTTTCGCTGCGCTCCGGTGGAGCGAGCGCCTGGTTTAGCAACGGTATGGCTCTCAAATCGACGATATACAAGGCTGAATTGCAGATCGCGGACATGGACCGGCACTATTACGCCGACCATTCGCTGACGATCGCCCGTCACCCCTCGGAAACCGACGAACGGATGATGGTCCGCGTCGCCGCGTTCGCGCTGTTCGCGCAGGAGCGGCTGGAGTTTTGCAAAGGTTTGTCGGATGTCGACGAGCCGGATCTGTGGGCGAAGGACCTGACCGGCGCGATCGACACCTGGATCGAGGTCGGTCAGCCCGATGAGCGCCGCATCGCGAAGGCGAGCGGCCGCGCCAATCACGTGATCGTGATCGCGTATGGCGGGCGAACCTCGGAAATCTGGTGGCAGGGCGTGCGCAACAAGGTCGAACGGCTGCGCAACGTGACGGTCTGGACGCTCGGCGAGGACGTCGCGGCATCGCTCGGCTCGCTCGCCGAACGCACGATGCGGCTGCAGTGCACGGTGCAGGACGGCGAAGCCTGGCTCGGCAGTGCCGAAGCCGACGCGGTGAAGATCGACTGGACCGTACTGAAAGCGCCCGCCGACGCGTGATGGAACCGGTCTGAACCGGTTTTGAGCAGTTTCGTTTTCGCTTTCAGAGCGACGTGACTCGCGCCGCCTCGGGCGGCCCCTTCAGTTCGACCATGTTGCCCTCCGGGTCGAACAGATACAACGACGGTCCGAACCCGTCCGCGCCATAACGCACCCCTTGTTCGCCGAGCCGCGCGCCATGCGCGCTCAGATGCGCCTTCAGCGCGTCGGCGTCGAACGACTCGACGCGCAGACACAAGTGATCCATGTTGCGCCCGGTGCCCGCCTCACCGTTTTCCGCCCGATCGAGCTTAGCGCCGACCTGCAGCAGATCGATCAGCGATCGGCCCGCGCGCAGTTGCGTGAGGCCGAGTTCGCGCTGCTCCTTTTCAAGGCTGCAACCGAGTACGTCGCAGTAAAAGCGCGCGAGGGTGTCGACGTGCGTCGCCCGGATCACGACATGGTCGATCTCGCGAATGTGGATTTTCATGTGGAACGCCCTTTCGCTAGTTCGGAGAACCGATTAGGAAGTGTAGGAGAAAGGGCGGGGGCGGATCGGCGGGCAAAAAAAAGCCCGCTCAAATGGAGCGGGCTGAATCCATATCAGGAGGAGACATGGAGGAGACAGGTACTAATATACACACCGGCTTGGTGCGACGCAATAACTTTTTAAGGGAAAACCCGACATCGTGCGAAATTGTCGCACTTTGAGGCAAAACGCCCGGCCGCGGGGCGTTCCGCGGTGCTTCGGACCGCGGTTTGCCGGGTTTGACCCCACTACGCGTAAGGTCAAGCGCGTCCGAATGACAGAGCAAGAACCGGCGCGTACTGTGTAGCGAACGGGCCTAGATTGATGAGCATCGACACTGACTGCCCATCCGGGCCCCAGGACATCATGAACGCCACCACTCGCAATTCCACCCCGATGCGCACCGCCGCCGACGTCGACGCGGCCCAGTGGCGCACCGACGACGAGCGCTGGGACGCCGTCACCCACCGCGACCAGGATGCCGACGGCGCGTTCTTCTACGCGGTCCGAACGACCGGCGTGTTCTGCCGGCCGTCGTGCGCATCGCGCCAGCCGCGTCGCGAAAACGTCGCCTTCTTCACCGATGCCGCCGCCGCGCGCGCCGCGGGCTTTCGCGATTGCAAGCGCTGCCAGCCCGGCGGCCTGCCACGCGAGCTCGACATCGTCGCGAGGGCATGCGCCGCGCTCGACGCCGATCCGCAGCAGCGTCTCACGCTCTCGCAACTGAGCGACGCCGTGCACGTGAGCCCGTTCCATTTGCAGCGCCTGTTCAAGCGCGTGGTCGGCGTGTCGCCGCGTCAGTACCAGGCGGCACAGCGCGGTGCCGCGCTTCGCGATGCGCTGCAGGGCGGCGCCGATGTCACGCGCGCGACACTCGACGCCGGTTTCGGCTCGCCATCGCGCATGTACGACAGCGCGCCGGCCGAGCTCGGCATGGCGCCGTCCGCTTACCGCCGCAAGGGCGCCGGGCTCACGGTGCGCTACGCGAGCGCGCCGACCTCGCTCGGCTTCGTGCTCGTCGCGGCGACCGATAAGGGCATCTGCAAGATCGGTTTCGGCGACGACACCACGCTGCTGATCGACGAATTGCGCGGCGAGTTCTCGAACGCCGAGCTGCGCGAAGACGCCGGGCGGCTCGCGCCGTTCATCGCGCAGATCGATGCTTATCTGCGCGGCACGCGCCAGGACTTCGACTTGCCGCTCGATATCGCGTCGACCGCGTTCAAGCAGCGCGTCTGGGATGCTTTGCGACGCATCCCGTATGGCGAAACGCGCAGCTACTCGCAGATCGCCGAGGCGGTCGGCTCGCCGCGCGCGGTGCGCGCCGTCGCGAGCGCATGCGCGACCAATCCGGTGGCGCTCGCGATTCCTTGCCATCGCGTCGTGCAGAAGGGCGGGGCGCTCGCCGGCTATCGCTGGGGGCTGCCGCGCAAGGCCGCGTTGCTCGACAATGAGGCGCAGCACGCAGGCGGCACTTCAGCCGACGACGCGCCGCGCCGCCACGCAAGCCGCACCGATGCCGATTCCCGCCACTCCAAACTGGATCACGCCGCTTGAGCACGCTTAACGACGTCGCAACTCTCGAATTACCGTTCAACGCACCGTTCGACTGGCCGCGGCTGCTGCGTTTTTTCAGCGGCCGCGCGACGCCCGGCGTAGAAGCCGTCGAGGATGGCGCGTATCGTCGCGCGATCGACTGGGACGGCGACAGCGGCACACTCAGCGTGCGCTTGCATCCGCGCAAGCGCTGCATCGTCGCGAGCATCGAAGGGCCGGCGAGCCGGCATGCCGACGCACTCGCCGCGCCGATCGCGAAGATGTTCGATCTGCGCGCCGATCCGAAGAAGATCGCCGCCGGACTCGCTGCGGACCCGTGGCTTGCGCCGCTCGTCGCGGCGGTGCCTGGCCTGCGGGTGCCGGGCGCGTGGTCCGGCTTCGAACTGGTGGTGCGTGCGATCGTCGGTCAGCAGGTCAGCGTGAAGGCCGCGACGACCATCATCGGACGGCTCGTGCAGCGCGCGGGCCAACGCATCGACGGCCATCCGCATGAGAACACCGCGTGGCGTTTTCCGACGCCGGCCGCGCTAGCCGAAGTCGATCTCGCGCAAATCGGCATGCCCGGCAAACGCGTCGCCGCGTTGCAGGGTTTCGCGCGCGCGGTCGCGAGCGGCGACGTGCCGCTCGACAGCAGCGACACCGTCGACGCCGCGAGCCTGCGCGCCGCGTTGCTCGCGCTCGCGGGCATCGGCCCATGGACCGTCGAATATGTCGCGATGCGCGCATGGCGCGATCCCGATGCGTGGCCCGCGTCGGATCTCGTGCTGATGCAATCGATCTGTGCGCGCGATCCTTCGCTGATACGGCCCGCACAGCAGCGCACCCGCAGCGACGCATGGCGGCCGTATCGCGCGTACGCCGCGATGCATCTGTGGAACGAGGTAGCGGATCGGGCGGGCGCGGCGCGCGGCGGGTGAGTTGAGCTGAGCGTCGTCACGACGTGCTGATGGCGACGGCGTAGTTCAGCATGACCCCGACATGCGCGCTCAAACCCCGCCGAAGCGGCCGCAAGCAGCCGTTCTGGCGAGATGTTAAAGTGCCCGCTACTGAAAATTCCGCCGAACGTTGTCAGCCGCTGTATCGTCTGTGAATCGTCTGGCGATACACGGCGACCGGCAACGCCCGATTTGCATCAATGCCAAACACCACACCATCCGGCACGACCGACGCGCTTTCGCACCGCCTGTCCGTGCTCGACTCGAGCCCGCAGCGCGATGTGCTGATACGCGGCCTGCGCGGCATCGAAAGGGAAAGCCTGCGCGTCACGCGCGACGGCCAGCTCGCGATGACGCCGCACCCGCGCGCGCTCGGCTCCGCGCTCACGCATCCGTCGCTGACGACCGACTACTCCGAGGCGCTGCTCGAGCTGATCACGCCGGCCGAGCAGGACGCCGCTGAAACGCTCGCGCAGCTCGACGTGCTGCATCGTTTCGTCTATGCGGAGCTCGGCGACGAGATCCTGTGGAACAACTCGATGCCGGGGCTGTTGCCCGCCACCGACGACGGCATTCCGATCGCGCACTACGGCACGTCGAACATCGGCAAGCTGAAGTACGTATACCGGGTCGGCCTCGCGCTGCGCTATGGCCGCACGATGCAGTGCATCGCGGGCATCCACTACAACTATTCGCTGAACGAAGAAGTGTGGCGCCTGCTGCACGCCGATCAGCAATCCACCGCGAACGCGGTCGACTTTCAGTCCGACCGCTACCTCGCGCTGATCCGCAATTTCCGCCGCACGAACTGGCTGCTGATGTATCTGTTCGGCGCGTCGCCGGCGCTCGATCGTCGATTCCTCCGCGATCGCAAACACACGCTCGACACGTTCGACGCCGACACGCTGTATCGCCCGTACGCGACGAGCCTGCGCATGAGCGATCTCGGCTATTCGAACACGACCGCGCAAGCCGCGCTGCACGCCGACTACGACACGCTGCCCGGCTATCTCGACGCGCTCGCGAAAGCCGTGAGCCAGCCATATCCCGCCTACGAGCAGATCGGTACGCAACGCGACGGCGAGTGGGTGCAGATCAACACCAACGTGCTGCAGATCGAAAACGAGTTCTATTCGACGATCCGTCCGAAGCGCGTCACGTATCCGGGTGAGCGGCCGCTACATGCGCTCGCCGTGCGCGGCGTGCAATACGTCGAAGTGCGTTGCATGGACATCGATCCGTTCGAGCCGACCGGCATTTCGCTCGAAACATCGCGCTTTCTCGATGCCTACCTGCTCGTATGCGCGCTCGACGACAGCGCGCCGCTGCCTCCGCCCGCGTACACCGAAGCGAATCAGAACTTCGGCCGCGTGACGATGGAAGGCCGCAAGCCGGGCCTCGAACTGGTTCGCGACGGCAAGCCGATCGCGATGACCGACTGGGCCGACGAATTGCTCGCGAAGATCGACGCGGCGGCGGCCGTGCTCGATAGGTTGAAGGGCGGCGACGAACACGCACGCGCGGTCGCCGCGCAACGCGCGAAGCTCGCGGACGTGTCGCTGACGCCATCGGCGCGCGTGCTGCAAACGATGCGTGAGCAGCAACAAAGCTTTCTCGCGTTCGGACTCGCGCAAAGCGAAGCGCACGCCGCGTACTTCCGCGCGCGTCCGCTCGATGCCGAGCAATCCAAGGCGTTTGCGGAGCTCGCGGTGCGATCGCTCGACGAACAGGCGAAGCTCGAACGCGAAGAAGTTGGTTCGTTCGACGCGTTCGTCGCTGCGTATCGTGCCTATACGCTCAATCGCTTCAGTGTCTGAGCGCTCGGACCGCAACAACTCGAGATGTGATCAAGCGGCCCCCGTGGCCGCTTTTTCTTTGTCGTGCGAAACCCGCAAGTAAGCTCTACGGATTGCGCTCTTCGAGCGCGCGCAATCGGCAAATTCTCCACGCGTCGTCGCGATTCTCTGATCTGGGTGAAACACCGCTTCGATGGGGTGGTCCAAAATAATATGACAGGCTCCACAGGGGGAGGTATCGACGTGAAGAACAAAGCTCTGTTCGCCGCACTGTGTCTCGCAGCGACTGCGGGATGCTCAACGCAGGGTCAGGTCAATCCGGACGTCATGCAGATCGCGACCAAGCCATTGACGTGTTCGAACAAGGCCGAATGCGACCTCTGGTGGCAACGGGCGCAATCGTGGGTCGCGACTCATTCGAAGTACAAGATCGAGACCGCTAACGACTCGCTGATCCAGACCACCGGTCCCGACGGTGGCAAGCGCGCTCTCGCGTTTCAGATCACGCGTGCCTCGGAACCCGATGGCACCGTTACGATCGGCTTCTCCGCGCACTGCGACAGCTCGCTCGGCTGCAAGCCGAATCCCTGGGAAGCCGGTGCGGATTTCAAGCAGTATGTGAGAGGCACCACTGGCACAGCCGCCAGCGCGCCGCAAGGCAGTGCGACGCCATCGCAGAACGCGCCCGATACGACGCATCCGGAGACGATTCCCGGAAAGAGCAGCAGGCTGCCGAATGGCGAGGCGATGTCGCAATAGCTGAAGCTGCGGCGTGCTTGCTTCAGTGTCCTAACGAGGGCCCGCTGCCCTTGCGTGGCTTGGTGATCCACACGAGCAACGCCAGCACGATAAACGCCGCGCACGAGATGCGGAAAAAGTCGTTGGTGGCCATCATGTACGCCTGGCTCGTCACTACCTGGTTCAACTGCGCGGTGAGACTGTCGCCGGACAGCCCGGCGCCCGCGAGCGCATTGGTATAGGCGTTGGTGTTGGCCGAATACGTGTTGACCGTATCGGCGAGCATCGCGTGGTGATAGATCGTGTCGTTTTCCCAGAACGTCGTGCTGATCGCAGTGCCGATCGCGCCCGACAACGTGCGGAAAAAGTTCGACAGACCCGACGCGCTCGCCAGGCGCTCGTCGGGCACGCTCGACAGCGTGATCGTCGTCATCGGCACGAAGAAGCATGCGACGCCGATACCCTGCACGAGCCGCGGCAGGATCACGTGGCCGAACGGCACGTCGAGTGTGAACGTCGAGTTCCAGAACGACACGATCGCGAACACGATGAACGCGAAGCTCGCGACCATGCGCAGATTCAGCCGATGCATGTTCTTGCCGATCATCGGCGATAGAAACAATGCGAGCAGTCCGACCGGAGCCGTGGCGAGACCCGCGAGGCCCGCCGTGTAGCCCATCACCGTTTGCAGCCATAGCGGAAAGATCACCACCGAGCCGAAAAACGCCATGAAGCCGAACGAAATGATCACGACGCCAAGCGCGAAATTGCGATCCTTGAACAGCGACAGATCGACGATCGGTTCATCTTCGGTCAACTCCCACACGAGCAGGAACGCGATCGACACGAGCGCGATCACGGCGAGCGCGACGATGAACGTCGAGTTGAACCAGTCTCGGTCCTTGCCGAGGTCGAGCATCATCTGCAGGCAAGACACGCCGGTCACGAGCAGCACGAGGCCCACCACGTCGATGCGCTGGCGCGTCGTCTGGGTCTCGCGGCCACGCAGCAGCAGATATGCGCAGAACGCCGAGAACAGGCCGATCGGAACGTTGATATAGAAGATCCACGGCCACGTGAAGTTATCGGTGATGTAGCCGCCCATCACCGGGCCGAAGATCGGCGCGCAGATCACGGTCATCGCCCATAAGCCGAGCGCGAGACCGCGTTTCGCGGGCGGGTAGGAGCGCATCAGGATCGTCTGCGACAGCGGCACCATCGGCCCGGACACGAGCCCTTGCACGAGCCGGAAGGCTATCAGCGATTCGAAGTTATGCGCAAAACCGCAGGCCGCCGACGCGATCGTGAACAGCAGCACCGACAGCGTGAAGAGCCGTACCTCGCCGACGCGTCGCGCGAGCCAGCCGGTCAGCGGCACGGCGATCGCCGAGGCGACCGAATACGACGAGATCACCCACGTACCCTGACTGGCCGCGACACCGAGACTGCCAGAAATGGTCGGCACCGCGACGTTCGCAATCGACGTGTCGAGCACCTCCATGAAGGTGCCGAGCGCAAGGCCGACGGTCAGCAGCGCGAGCGTGCCGCCTTTGAGTGGGGCCGGTTCGGCTGCGGGCAGCGCGGCGTTGGAAGCCGTGGCATCCATAGGTTGGGTTCTCCTCAGGCGGCAAATGCTTGTCGCGGCAGCTTTATCGGGTGTCCTGGACATGATGCTTACATGCCGCATCACCCTCTGCCCAGACAGATATCTGGTGACAATGGCGCCTTGAAAAGGCGCCTTGTGATTGTCTTGCTAGTACTTCGTGATGAAGCGCCGCCGCCATCCGACGACGACCGCGCCTCGACGCATGCTTCGGCTCATCGCCGCGGCTCGTCCGGCGGTGGGGCCGGACCGCAACCCACGTCGGCTTCCCCCTCGGGACCGTTTGCGATGAAACGGGCGAGCAGGTGAATCAGCGTCGCGTGTTCTTCGGCGGTAAAGCCGCGCAGCTGGTCGTTCAGCACGGTCGCGCCCAGGTTCGGCAACTGCCGCGCGGCCTCATGGCCCTGCGGTGTCAGCTCCAGTTTCACCATGCGTCGGTCGTCGTTGCTGCGCGTGCGCACGACGAAGCCTTTCTTTTCCAGACGATCGAGCAGTCGCGTCATCGAGCCGCTGTCGTACGACATCGCGCGCGACAGCTCGAAAGGCGTGCTCGCGCGTCGCGACGACAGCATCAGAATCACGCCGATCTGCTGCGCGGTGAGTCCGAGGGGCTTGACCGCACGGTCCGTGCGCTCGACCAGCACATTGCGCGCTTTCGTCAGGTAGTAGCCAAGACTGCTCGTGAGCTCGACTTCATCCGCTTTGTAGGGGCCATCAACCATGGGGTATCCGAAACATCCACGCAAGACGAAGTTTAGCTGCCTAAGCAGACAAGTCAAATTACATTTTGCGGTGCGCAACCGGGCCAACCTGAAAACAACGGTCTAATCTTTTGCGCCGCACAGTATCTTGAAATTTGCTTGCATAGTCAATATTATGACAAGCAATGAGTTTCGCGCGTTCTGCGCCATTCGAGACCATGTTCTGACCGATCGACCGCACGCCGCCCGCCTCGCGACGCGCGCCAAAGGATTCCCCCGATGCAGTACCTCAAACACACGCTTGGCGGCCTCAGCCGCTCACTGACCGATTCCGCACTCCATAGCTTCCAGGGCCGGCACCGCTGGTGGAAGCTCGCGCTGTTCGCGGGATTGTTCGTGCTGCCGGGCGGGTCGGTGGGCGTCGCGCTGCTCGCCTGGGCCGAGCATCGACGGGAGTCGAAGCGGGCGAAGAAAGGCAAGGCCGCGCTCGGCCAGTCCAGCGAAATCGCGTCGCCGAAGAAAAGCCTGCCGATTGAGACGGAAGACGTCGTCGCCGCGACGGCCAACAGCGGCAACGTTTGCCTCGCATCCGGCGGTGCGTCGTGCCGCGCCTCGGCGGGCAAGCTCGCGAGTCAACGTCAGCGTCAACGCCAGCAGGCCCAGTCCACGGAAACGAGGCTCTGAAGGCGCACTGGTTCGCCGCGCGCTTTTCTCGCTATTTCAAACACACAAACCCGCCGCCCCTCGCTGCGCCAGTAACAACGCGTAACCATCGCGTTGCCGCAAGTAACACACCTGCGCACCGCCTCGCATTAACCTTCCAGCTTTCAGTTTCCCGCGCTCGCGCGGGCCCATACGCTAACATTCCGGCAGACCACGATCTCGCCCGGCCGGTGGCGCCGTTCCCGGGCATACCGCGGCGTCCAGAAGGAATTCATTGCATGCAGTCTGTTCGAATCCCGCGCGCGCGGGCATTTGCGCCGCGCGTCCTGCCCCTTGCCGTCAGCGCGACCTGCGCGGCACTCGTCACCGCCTGTGCGGTCGGCCCGAACTATCAGCGGCCGGCCACCGAGATCCCCGCGTCGTTCAAGGAGGCCGCGCCCGGCTGGAAGGTTGCGGAACCCGCCGATCAGCACGACCGCGGCGACTGGTGGGCGATCTACGAAGACCCGAAACTCAACGAACTCGAAGACAAGCTCAACGCCGCGAACCAGACCATCGCGCAATTTGCCGCGAACTACCGGCAGGCGCGCGCGCTCGTCGGCGAAGCGCGGGCGGCGTACTTCCCGACCATCGGTGCGTCGGCGGGCGCGACCCGCTCGGGCAATGGCTCGCAAACCGGCGGCAATGCGACGACGGCGACGAGTCGCGAAGGCATCAATAACAGCTTCAACGTCCAGATGACGGCGAGCTGGGAGCCGGACCTGTGGGGCTCGGTCACGCGCTCGGTCAACGCGCAGAAAGCCGGCCAGCAGGGCGCGGCCGCCGAACTCGCGAACGCGCGCCTGTCCGCTCAGGCAACGCTCGCGCAGACCTACTTCCTGCTGCGCGCGCTCGACTCCACGCAGAAGCTGCTCGACGACACCGTTCTCGCCTATCAGCGCTCGCTGCAGCTCACGCAGAATCAGTACGCGGCCGGCGTCGCCGCGCGCTCGGACGTGATCCAGGCGCAAACGCAGCTGCAATCGGCGCAGGCCGCCGCGATCGAGAACGGCATCCAGCGCGCGCAGGACGAGCACGCGATCGCGGTGCTGATCGGCGTGCCCGCGTCGATGTTCTCGCTGCCACCGATGCCGCTCACCGCGACGCCGCCCGCCGTGCCCGCGCAGATGCCGTCCGCGCTGCTCGAACGCAGGCCGGATATCGCATCGGCGGAACGCAAGGCCGCGGCGGCCAACGAGCAGATCGGCGTGGCGATCGCCGCGTTCTTCCCGTCGCTCACGCTATCGGCGACCGGAGGCTTCGAGAACTCGGTGTTCTCGCAATTGCTGTCGTTGCCGTCGCGCTTCTGGACGCTCGGCCCGCAACTGGCCGGGACGATCTTCGACGCCGGCCTGCGCAAGGCGCAAACCGAGGCCGCGCGCGCCACCTATGACGCGGATGTCGCGAGCTATCGGCAGACGGTGCTCGCCGCGTTCCAGGACGTCGAGGACAACCTCGCGTCGCTGCGCATCCTCGAGCAGGAAATCGTCGTCCAGCGGCAGGCGGTCGACTCGGCGCGCCAGGCGCTCGCAATCGTGACGAACGAGTACAAGGCGGGTACGGTCGGCTTCGTCAATGTGCTGACCGCGCAGACCACCGCGTTCACGGCCGAACAGAAGCTCGAGAATATCGCCGGGCAGCGGATGGTGTCGTCGGTGGGGCTCGTGAAGGCGCTCGGCGGCGGCTGGGACGCGTCGCAGATGAATCGCGAGACCGGCGATGTCGCGGCGCCCGCGCCGCTGCCGGCATCGGCTCCGGCGGCTGCGGCAGTCGGCGCGGCGTCCATCGCACAGAGCAACGCGCCGCAAGCGCGGGTACAAAGCAAATAGTTGTCCGCTGCGCCCGCCGCGCAGCATCACCACAGAAACAGAAGAGGCATGGCCGCGACTCGCGGCCATGCCTCTTTTTCATCGCGCTACGCGTGCGAAGCGCACCTCAGTGCATGAAGGTCAGCGCCACCGTATCCGGCCCGCTCGGCCGGCCAAGCAGGTTCAGCAGGCCGGCGAGGTTGTCATGCTGTTCCGGCGCGGCGCTCGCCGTGCCACGAAACGACGTCGATGCCGCCGACACCGTGCCGCTGCCGGTCAGCGTCAATGGGCCCTTGATCGTACTCAGATCGAGCGCCGACGACTTGCCCTGCGCCTGAAACCTGACCCGGTACGACCCGAGCGGCTTCACGAGCGACACACGCGAGCTGACGTCGGCGAGCGTCATCGTCAGTTGGCCGAACGCTTCGCCGTTGAAGCTGCGCCAGTCGGTCCACGACAGCTGCACATTGCCCTGCAGATCGAGCGTGTTGAATGGCGCGCCCAGCCCCGCGAGCAGCGACGCCGGCACTGCGAGCACGCCCGGCGTGACGGTTGCGCCGCGCGGCGTCACATCGACCGTGATCGGGTCGGGCATCGCGTCGCTATGGCGCATGACCATGCGCACGCGGCCGGTGAAAAGCGGCCAGAACGCGGTGCGCCACTCGATCCGCCCAGGCAGCAGCGTCGCCGCGCTCAAATCGGAGCCGGCGGCCAGCATCAGCGTCGCCGAGCCGTGCCACAGCGAGCCCTCGGCGTCGACGAGATTGACGTGTCCATGCGTTTGCCGCGCGAATTGCGGCGTAATCCAGGCGGCCGGCAGCAACGCGAGCGTCACGGCCGCCGCCGACAAAACGGCGACCACCAGCCACGGCAGCGCCCTACGCAGGCGCCACATCCAGTAATTCATGCGAGATCCTGTACCGAGCGGCGCGTCGTTATTTCGCGGTCGACGGTTGCAGCGCGACCGTCAGATCCACCTGGCCGTCGTCTTTCAGCGCGGTGATATGCGCCTCGGAGACCTGCACCTTGAACTGCTTGCGAACGTCATCGACCCAAGCGGTCCAGGCCGGAAACGCGACGTTTTTCATCTGCACCTGCACCGCGTTGCCGACGAACTGCACCTGCGTCGCGGCGAGGCCGTGTTCGCCGAGCGACGCGGAGAGCGCGTCCTTCAGCGCCGCGCCGGTCGGTGCGACACCTTGCGCGGCCGCCGACAGCGATCGCGCCTCGTTCGCTTGCGCGGTCATCTGCGCGAGCTGCCGCTGCAGGCTGGGCAGCGATTGACGCAGATGCGCGCGGCCTTCCTGCGCGGGCGCCCACAGCACCGACCACGCGATCGCCACCGCGAGCGCGGCACCGCCCCAGGTCAGCAGCGCCTTTTCGCGATCGGTGCGCTGGTCCCAGAAGCCAGCCCATGTTTGAGCGAGTTCAGCTTTCATTGTCCGTTCCTGATGGTCCACTTGCCGGTGCTGCTGTCGATCGCGCCGGTCAGGCCGTTGCGCGCGAGGCGCTTGGCGAAGTCGGGGTCGACCTTGATCGCGGGTTTGAAGGTCACGTCGAGGCGGTGCTCGTGGTAGTCCAGCGCGGCGATGCCGTTGACCGGCAGCGGCGCCAACGAGCGCGCGAGGCCGTCGGCGAGCGACAGGAAATCCTCCGGCGAGAGCTCGCCCGCCGCGACGCGCAGCTGTTGCAACTGACGCGCCATCTGATCGGGCGCATCGAGCACGACGGTCGTCTTCGGGAACGTGTTGAGCAGCAGCTCCGTCATCTGCTGGTTGATCGCGTCACGCTGACGCACGAGCAGCAGCCACTGCACGTTCGCGCCGATGATCGCGACGACCAGCGCGGCGACCGCGAGCAGGATCGGCAGACGTAGACGCCGCAGCGTCGCGCGATCGAGGCGCCACGGCTGCGACGCGAATTCGAACTGGCACAGGTCGAAGCGGCATTCGAGCGCGCGCCGAGCGAGCTGCTCGAACGGCAGCGGACTCGCGCCGTGGATATGCGAGGCGAGCCGCGCGGGACTCGTCGTCGGGTGGCTGGGCTCGTTACCCGGCATTTCGGTCAGCATGTACAGCGACACCGGCGCCGCCCCCGCCAGCGCGGAGAGCGTCGCGTTCACCGCATTGGCCGGGGCCGCAAGACCCTCGCCCTGCACGCCGCGCGCAATCGCCAGTTCGACGCGCGGCACGCCGCTTTCGACCGCGCCTTCAACCAGCAGCGCGGGCGCGGTCTGCACGACCGCACCGAGCACCGCGGCCACCATCGGCACGATGGACGGCGCTTCGGGCGCGACCACCGGCGCGACGCCCGGCAGCGACGTCGCGACGCTCGCCGCGCCAGCCAGCACCGGCTCGCGCACCTCGGCGGTTTCGCCAACGTTCGCGGCGGCTTCGGTCACCGGCGCCGGCGGCAGGCAACGCGTGACCGGCACCGCGCGCAGGCTGCGATGACCGGCCGCCGTGAACGCCTCGCAGATGAAACGGAACCAGCCGCGATCGATGATCGCGAGCAGGTGCCGGCCTTCCCCAAGCCCCTGCGGATCGACCGCGATATGACAGGTCTGCGGGTCCTGGATCAGTTGATCCTCGACGATATTGGGCAGCGCCTGGCGCAGCTTCGGGCCGCGCAGCGGCGGCAGCGTCGCGGGCATCAGCAGCAGGTCGCGCGCGGCGACCATCAGCACCGTCGTGTTCGCGCGCGGCAGCAGCGCGAGCGCCGAGCGGCCGGCGCGCTGCGTGCGCCCGGCCTTATCGAGCAGCACGAACGGTAGCTCGGGCAGTTGCCACTCCTGCGAGGGCACCGCCGGATCACGCGGCGGCAATAGGACGATCAGCGTGCTCAAAGGCCACTCTCTCTGTGGATTGCGTTATTCATAGTTGGTCTTGTACCCGCACGATACGCGTAGTGTGAGTCAGCGGATCGCGATAGACGAGCGTCGTGC
>NZ_JBKGUA010000057.1:0-37696 GCF_046543485.1 Paraburkholderia sp. EG304
ACGTAGCGCGTGACGAGATCGCCATTGGCGATGACCATTTGCGTGAGCAGGCTGGCTGCTTTTGCGCCGACCACGATCGGGTCGAAGCGAATCAGCGGCGTGCCCGCAGCGACGGTGTCGCCTTCCTTGACCAACGGCATGAAGCCCTCACCGTGCAGCAACACGGTGTCCAGCCCGATATGCAGCAGCACCTGCAGACCGTTGTCGCCGGTGATCGTTGCGGCGTGGCACGAGCTGTGGAGTTGCGTGACCTTGCCGGCAAGCGGCGATAGCAGTTCATCCGAGGTCGGATCGATCGATATGCCATCGCCGACCATCTTCTGGGCAAAGACCGGATCGGGCACGCTGTCGAGAGGAACCAGTACGCCCGACAGTGGCGCGATCAACTCGATGCGCTGAGGACGCTGAGGAGCTTTCATCACCAGGACTCCTTGTACATTGACGCTCGCCTGAGGTGGCTCGACTCGAGCCGCGTGAGCGCGACATTCCTACGTGCGGTCGCCACCTTCACCGCTCACGCATCATTGCGACGCTCGATTCAATACGGCCAAGTCCAGTCGGAGATTTCGGCGCGATCGGTGCCATGCTTGTGCGCGTAGTTCAGGTTAAGGATGATTGCATTGCGCATGTCTTCCCTGAGGTGCGCACTCCTGCCCTGCAAGCGCGGCACGCGGTCGAGCACGTCGAGCACGAGGTTGAAGCGGTCTACTTTATTGAGGATCGCGAGTTCGAGCGGCGTGTTGATATTGCCCTTCTCGGTGTAACCGCGCACGTGCAGGTTCTCGTGATTGCGAAAGCGGTAAGCCAGCTTGTGAATGAGCCACGGATAGCCGTGAAAATTGAAGATGACCGGCTTGTTGGTCGTAAACAGGCTGTCGAACTCACGCTCAGTGGAGCCGTGCGGATGCTCGCTCACAGGCTGCATCTTGAAGAGATCCACCACGTTCACGAAGCGTAGCTTCAGCTCGGGCAGACGTTCGCGCAGAATCGCCGTGGCCGCAAGTGCCTCCTGAGTGGCGACGTCGCCGCACGAAGCCATCACCGCATCCGGCTCCGCGTCCTCGTCATTACTTGCACGCCGCCAGACGCCCATACCCTTTGCGCAATGCACAACAGCTTCGTCGATCGTGGTGAACTGCAGATGCTTCTGTTTGTCGGCGACGATCACGTTGATGCAGTCGGTGGTGCGCAGGCAGTGGTCGGCGACCACGAGCAGCGTGTTCGCGTCGGGTGGCAAATAGACACGCGTCACCGATGGGCTCTTGTTGGTGACCAGATCGATGAAGCCTGGGTCCTGATGCGAGAATCCGTTGTGATCCTGACGCCATACCGTCGACGAAAGCAGAATGTTCTCCGAGGCCACCGAAGCGCGCCACGGCACATGGTTCTTGCATACGTCCAGCCACTTCGCGTGCTGGTTGAACATAGAGTCCACCACATGCGCGAACGCTTCGTACGTATGAAAGAAGCCGTGACGCCCGGACAGCAAGTAGCCTTCGAGCCAGCCCATCAGCGTGTGCTCGGAGAGCATCTCCATCACGCGGCCATCACGCGCGAGTTCGCCGCCGTCGTCGTCTTCGGGCAGCATGTCGGCCATCCACACCTTCTTGCTGACCTCATAGATCGACTGCAAGCGGTTCGACGCCGTCTCGTCGGGGCCAAATACGCGGAAGGTGCTCATGTTGCAGCGCATCGTGTCGCGCAGGAACTGGCCCAGTGGCTGCGTGTTCTCGCGCAGCACGGCGCCTGCTTGCCCGACTTCCACCGCGTAGTCGCGGAAGTCGGGCAGCTTCAATTCGCGGCGCAACACGCCGCCGTTCGCATGCGGATTGGCGCTCATGCGGCGACGCCCTTCCGGGGCCAGCGCGCGCAGTTCGGGCACAAGGCGACCGTTTTCGTCAAACAGCTCTTCCGGCTTGTAACTGCGCATCCAGATTTCCAGCAGCGCAAGATTCGCGGGATTGCCGCTCACATCGGAGAACGGCACCTGATGCGAGCGCCATGAGCCCTCGACCTTATGGCCATTGATCTCCTTCGGCCCGGTCCAGCCCTTCGGGGTGCGCAAGACGATCATCGGCCAGAACGGCCGCTCAGCGGTGCCGCTTGCGCGCGTTCTTTCGTGAATCGCACGAATCTCCGCGGTGACGGTATCGAGCGTGGCGGCCATCGCCTGATGCATCTCGGCCGGGTCCGATCCCTCTACGAAATATGGCGTATAGCCGTACCCCTCAAACAGTGCTTTCAGCTCCCGGTGACTGATGCGCGACAGGATCGTCGGATTGGCGATCTTGTAGCCATTCAGGT
The DNA here is from genome assembly GCF_046543485.1 of Paraburkholderia sp. EG304. Lineage (NCBI taxonomy): Bacteria > Pseudomonadati > Pseudomonadota > Betaproteobacteria > Burkholderiales > Burkholderiaceae > Paraburkholderia > Paraburkholderia sp. EG304. Next base: position 2,305 of record NZ_JBKGUA010000057.1, read on the forward strand.
TCAGGATCGGCAGGACGGTGCCGTCGCGCGCGGGGTTGATGAACTTGTTCGAATGCCAGGCAGTGGCGAGCGGGCCGGTTTCGGCCTCGCCGTCACCGACCACGCAAGCCACAATCAGATCAGGGTTGTCGAGCACGGCGCCGTAGGCGTGCGAGAGGCTGTAGCCGAGTTCTCCCCCTTCATGAATCGAGCCTGGTGTTTCCGGCGTCACGTGTGAGCCAATGTGACCCGGAAAGGAGAACTGCTTGAAGAACTTCTGCATCCCCTCGGCGTCCTCGCTTTTGTCCGGGTACACCTCGGAATAGGTGCCTTCCAGATAAGCGGGACCCAGTACACCGGGAGCGCCGTGCCCAGGGCCGGCCATGAAGATCACATCGAGATCGTCGCGAGCGATGACGCGATTCAGATGGGCCCAGACAAACGAAAGTGCCGGACTCGCGCCCCAGTGTCCGAGCAGGCGATGTTTTACATGCTCGACCTTCAGGGGTTCGCGCAATAGCGGATTGTCCCGAAGATAAATCATGCCGACCGACAGGTAATTACAGGCGCGCCACCACGCGTCAATGCCTGTGAGTTCGTCACTGGATAGCGTCGCGCGAGGTGAAGCAGCCGAAGCAGCATCCATGCTCATACCTGCGTCTCCTTTACATGCAGCCTCAACCCGGGTCGAACGTCGAAGCGTCCAGGTCCGCTGCAACGGCGCTGTTGGGAATTGCTGGACCGCGTCGCGCCTATAGACGGCCCTTTGCATGACGGTTGCGAAAGAGGAACCTCGATATGTCACCGCGGCGAAGACAAAGAGCACGCCTGCGATCAGAATTTCGCGGTAAATATCCTTTGTCCCCGTCCCGGATTTCGAGCGGGAGCTTACAGCCTAGTCGTGGGCCGATCCATTGCCTATCGGACCTTGGTCCGATATTTCGATGCGCAATCGCGCGGAGCGACCACGGACTTCCGTGCACTCTGCCGCTCGGCACTCATGTGAGCGCGACTATGTTTGATTCGGCTTCCGTGCATGAAGAGTCCCGACGCGGGCGCCATCGGACCTTGGTCCCATTTTTTTCGCGCACCTGGCTGTGTAGGGTGAAATTGCACCGACCTTTTGGACGGCCCACTTGTTCGCATTTCCCCGGGAGTACATCATGAAAATTTCTGTATTTGCTACCTCGGCCATCTTCGTTGTCGTGCTGTCGAACTCGTATGCATGGGCTCAAGACAATTCGGCCACCACCGCGCCGGCGGCTGCAGAGCATCCCGACGAGATCGTGCGGATGCACCAGCAGGTCGCCGCAGCCAATCGGGTCTACAACAAGAAAGTAGCCGCTGCAAAGAAAGTCTTCGATGAGAAAAAGGCTGAAGCCAGAAAGGAACGCGATGCAGCAATAGCGGCAGCGCATCAGCGCGTCGGCCAATAAAGCGCTGCGTCGGTCGCGCCCACCACCATATCCGCCCCCGTAACCCCGCCTAGATTGTTGCTGGCGCGATTGATGTTGCTGGAAGCGCTTCGATTGGCCGCGCCGGTCCGGTTGGTGCCAGCGGATCGGTCTGCGACCGATGCACGGTTGCCCCCGCCGGCCCGGTTGCCCGTACCCGCCCGGTCGGCCGTGGCCGCTCGGTTACCCGTACCGGACTCACGCCCACGATACTCGGACCGCCTGTCGGCCCCTGATGAACCGGTGAACTTGTCGCGCGTGGCGTTATCCCGATAGGCCACACCTTGGCGATGGCCCGCATCGTGCTGCCAGCGCCCGCTTCTCTCACCGTTCTGGCTCCGCGATCTGTCAGCGTTCCGGTCGACGTTTCTTTGCTTGTCATAGTTGATGTTGACGTCGCCCGAATTCCAGTTGCAGTCGCTGTAAATCGCACCGATAGCTGCAACGCCGAGGCCGAAGGCCAATCCGGTCGCGAGGGCCGCGCCGGGATAGTAACCGGGGTAGTAGGCCGGGTATGGTGGCCAGTAATAGGGCGGATAGGCCGGGTAGCTCCACGCACCGTAGACAACCGTCGGGTTGTACGCGGGAACGTAGATGACCTGAGGATTGGCGGGCTCGATCCGCACGACCGTTGTCTGGCCGGCGGCCGCTGGCTCAACGATGACCTGTTGCTGCTCGTTGGACTTGAGGTTGCCCGCATCCTGCGCGCGCGCACGTAACCGCTGCACCGCTGCGAATACGTCTTTTTGCTGGGCGAGGAACGCGTCACCAAGCTTCTGTGTCCAATCCAGCTTGTCGTACATCGGCTCCAGTATCTGGGGGAATGCCACCAGCGACTTCACGCTGGCGTCCCAAGGTTGATTCTGGACTGCCTGCACCGCGGCATCGCCTTTTACATTTGGATTCTTTTGCACCCAGCGCGCCGCATAGACGATTTCGAGCGGATAAGTGGGCGCCATCAGGACCTGAGCCAGAACCGGGTCTGGATAGAGCGCGATCGGCGCAACCAGCGCCTCAAGCTGCTCCGGCTTGTAGGGCGCAGGTCCTTCAGAACCGCGTTCCCCATAGGCAGGGGCCGCCACAAGCAGGATCAGCCACAAAAGCGCGGCCCGTACCCATCGTTCGCTCCAGTTGGGCAACGTACGTGCGATCAGACAATGAAAGCCCGCCCCGACACTCGTTACGTTCTGTGCCTGCGAAAAGTTTTCGAACCGTCCATACGCGTTGCCAACCCCCAGCGCTGCGGTGAAATGCGACCGGCGGTTGCCGCGCGCTAAGTCTGCGGTGGACCGAATTGGCGCCAGGGGCTCAGGGACTTCTCGCCTGGGGTGAGACTACTTGCACTCCGTTTCGAACCAATGGTCGACCAGGCGCTGCGCTGCGTGTAGATCCGCTGGATAGTGTGGGTCGTCGTGCCATGGTGACGGGTTGTACCCCGCTTTGCTCAGAGCCGAGAGCTCGCTTCGGTGTTGTGACCTCGTCCGTGGCGCGTTGTTTTTAGTCTCAGCCAGGTCACGGCACTCAGTTGGGGTCAGATGTCTCGCGCTATGAGGCACGCCGGCAGCGGCATATCCAGTCAGCAGGATCGCCAACGCAGCAAGGGTCGAGCAGTTTTTCGTGAGCTTTTCCATAGCGCCTCTCCGTGTATCCGATTGGCACAACGCAAGCGGCGCGATGCCGCCGGTCGTGCGCAACTAATATTTAAATATGCGACCCTCGTCGAGCGGGGTGGGTCGGTGCGTTATTAGCACGGGTCAAGGCGGGATCCGGTGCCTGCGCCCGACGCGATGGTGCGCTTGCAATCACTGGAGTCTCTCTGAACACTCGGACCAAAAGCACCTTGATGTGCCGCCTTGATCGCAGCGTTCCGCTTCTTCGCAGCCGCTGCTGCATTGTCACGACCTCGTCAGAATGCTCGGCGAGGCGCTCCGAAACTCCAGCAGGCGCGCCTTGCGCCAGTCCATCAGAAGTCTTCGATGAAGACAGTCAGTATGGCCGCGCCCCTAATTGCAATTTCCTCAGTCTAGTTAGCGTCCGGGCGTGAAGTCATGTTTGAGGCTCAGCTGGCATTTCCTCATCAGATCCAGCGTTCGACAGCCGTCCGGGGCTGCGTCGCCCTCTTGCGTGAATACTCCTGTGTTGTAAGCCACTACCCGAAACCCGCCACCTTTCCCGCGCGGGACGGTAATACCCCAGTGCCAGACGCCGTCCTGGGAGAAGACATGCAGGGTCGCGACTCCATACAGCCCGTCCGCCAGTACCCTCATGGAAGCGCCACCGAAGAACTTGCAATCTGCCGCTGTCGCTGATGCGAAGAAGCGTGGCAACGCCGGTCAAGCTCATCGCGAACCGAAGGGTCCGCCAGTAACCGGGCACTTCGATGTTCCCCGAATCGAACATTCAAGGATTGAGCGATGGCTTTCCAGTCTGCGTAACTCCCTGTGTCGGCGAGTTCCCCTGCGAGGCGCAACATGGACTCCGTCAGGATAACTGCGGGATACCGGTTTCTCATTGTGTCACTCCTCGGGGCGATACCCGGACTGTTTAGATCCTGGCGGGCCTGTCCACGAAACAGAAAGCTTTCTCCATCTTGGCGCGGCAGTCGGCTAGATCGATGCTCTCGGTGCCGATCCTTAACGTTCTCAATGACGACGAGTCCTGCGTGCGCTGCCAGGCATGCGCGCCGTGTGTCGGGAAGCGAGCACTGGCTGCGGCAGCATATTGATGTACTGGAGAGCGTTGAGCCGCCCGGCGCTTTTCGCACCCATTGCCCTGATCAATCGCCGGACAATTGCGAACATGTTTTTCATGGCAAGGAACTCCCCTGGTGGTGGTTTGCGTTTTCAGCTTAGTCGTACGCCGTTGCCGCCGATATCGGACCTTCGTCTCATCGTTGCGAGTTCAACAACGTGTGAAGTCTCCTTGCGCCCGACGGCGCGGCCTTTGCGCTAACTTCACGGGCGGAGTTCTGGCGTATCGAAGTCACTATCGATGAGCATGCTTACCAGCCCAGCAAGCGACGCGGCTTTCATCTTCTCCATCACGCGTCCCCGGTGAACCTTGACCGTCTTTTCCGCTGCGCCAAGCTCACTGGCGACGAGCTTGTTCATGTGGCCTGCCACCACGAGGGCCATCACCTCGCGCTCGCGGGGAGTCAGCGTGTCGAGCCGCCGCTGTACCTCCGCCCGTTGTTCGCGCCGCGCAAACAGACGTTGCGCCTGTGCCGTCGCCCTGGCCGTCGCCTCGAGCAGCAAAGCGGCTTCGACCGGTTTGACCAGGAAATCCACCGCCCCGGCTTTCATCGCCTCCACCGCGGTCTGCATGTCACCTTGAGCAGAAACCAATACGATCGGAACGATGCCGTCAAGCCCGTCGTTGCAGTTCAATGCCACTGAAATCGGGCAACTGGAGGTCAAGCAGCAGGCAGGCAGGCGCACTTTTCAGGTCAGCGTCCTGCATGAAAGCGCTTGCACACCCATAGCCCTGCACGGTGAATCCGCCTGATCGCAGCACGCGGCACAGGGCATTCCGTACATGCTGATCGTCATCAACGACGAACACAAGTGGCGTCGGTCGGTTTTCGGTCATTTGCGGGTACGGGTTTTCGAGATCCAGAATGGGACGGAAGTTCGATATGGAATGTCAGGCCGCGGTCGGCATTGCGCTCGACCCACAACTTGCCGTCGTGCGCCATCACGATGGACCGGCTGATAGCGAGTCCAAGACCGAGCCCTTGCGGCTTGGATGTGACGAAAGGCATGAACAGAGACCCGAGCCGGTCGTCGTCGACGCCCACGCCCTGATCGCTCACGTCGATGCATACCGTGCCACGATCCTCGATAGCACGAACTGAAACGTCAATCCTACGTTGCTCCAGAGGCCGGTCGCGAACAGCGTCGAGCGCATTACGCAGCAGGTTGACGAGAACCTGCTGGATCTGAACCGCATCGCCTCGCAACTGCGGTAGACCGTCTTCGATTCGTGCGAAAACCTTCGCGCCACACGTCTGCGTCTCGCGTCGTAGCAGCTGGATGACGTCGCGCACGAGCCCGTCCACGGCAATCGGGCTCGTCCCGGCAGTCTCGCCTCGAGCAGACTGGCGCATGCGGCGAATGATGGCGTGCGCACGCGTACTATCGGCGACGACGTCGGCTAGCAACTCCTGCAGGTCACCGAGGGCCGGCGGGTTCTGCGCGAGAAACCGCTGCGCGGCCTGGGCGTTGCTGAGAATGGCGGTGAGCGGCTGATCGACTTCATGGCTGATCGCGACGGCGATGTCCCCGAGTTCAGACTCGCGCGTGCGAAGGATGCCTTGCGGAACGCTGGCGGCTGGCACACCCTCTGCCTCCTCCCTCTGCGGCTCGATGACGACCACCACGTTTGTCTGAGGTCCTATTGGCAGCGATGCAGACATGGTGGCCTTAGCTCGAAGATGCGCGCCGCTCTTTGTATGCGCAATCGCCGCCCAGGTCATGCTCTGGGGCGAGCGCTGCGCGACCCTCATTGTGGCAATTGAAATTGGGCGATTGTCCCTCGCCGACGGTACGATGAAAGACTCAATCGGCATACCCAATATTTCCTCGAGTGCGTAACCGAGCAACTGAATTGCGCTTCCATTTGCCCAGATAACGTTGTTCGAAGTATCGAGCACCAGCGCGGCCGCAGGCACCACCTCGAGAATGCTGCGCAGACTCTGCAGCAGGCGACCATGCGGCTTGGAAAGCGGCGCAAGGCCGGGCCGTATCTCCGGTCGAGTTGCGTACCACAGGGCAGATGTCATTCGCATTAACCATCCGCGCACGGCGGTCACTGTAGGCAGCGTCATCGACTCAGTCACAATGAACTTTTCGTTTCTCATGTTTGTCCCGACACGCCGGCGCATGAAATGATCGATTCTAGTCTGCACTGAAAATTGTACCGATAGGTCCACAAAATATTACCGAGGGTAAACCATGAGAAATGTACCGTTCGGTTCATGACCCGCGGGACTATCATCGTTCAATGGAAAAACCACGAAAGACAACCAACAGTCGCGGTGAACGATCGCGCCAGGAAATCCTCAATGCGGCCTCGCGTGTGATGTCCGCTTACGGCTATGCGGGCACCTCAATGTCCACCCTGGTCAATGCGACCGGGATCCCGAAAAGCGCGATCTACCATCACTTTGGCTCAAAAGCCGGACTGCTTGCCGACGTCATGGCTCAAGGCGCCAGCGGGTTTTTCGCCGCGATGCAGGAAGCTCACCGGGATCCACCGGAAGCGGGCACTCCGCGTGACCGGCTGCTCTGGTACCTCAAAAAGTCGGGCGAAGTGTTCAGGTTCAGGGAAAACTTCCTGCGCCTGATGCTCATCATGGTCATGAGCAACGAGGCTGCGGAACCGGAAGCCCTTCAGATGGTCATCAAGGTTCGCAACGAAGGCCGCAGCTATATGCGGAAGCTGGTTCGGGACGCTTTTAGCGTCTCAGGCGAGACCTTGGCATCAGACATCGTCGACGACATTGCTCACTTTGGCATGCGGCACCTACGATACGCTGGCAGCGCGCCGCCAGGCGACGTTCTCAATCCCCGTCTATCCCGGCGGCATTGGCGTGGTGGTGCGCCGCGACGCGTCGCCAGGGCTCAGGAATGTGCTTAACGGCACGCACAGCGGAGTGTTCTGGCGCGGCGCGCCGTCGCAGATTTTGTCGCAACAGACGATCGCCGTGGTCGCGGGCGCCGATGCCGAAGCGTGGGTGCGCAAGCGCCTGAACGAACTGCATATCGACGCGCGAGTGCTGAGCGTGCCTGATGTCACCGCGGGTGTGCTGAGCGTCGTCAATCGGCAGGCGAACGCGTTTTTCGCTGAACGGGCCTTATTGGTCTCTCTCGTCAGAATCAATCCGGCGGCAGACGACCTGCTGGTGCTGGAGCGTCGCTTTACCGACGCATCGATCGCGATCGGCGTACCGCGTGGTGACGACGAGCTGCGGCTGATAGTCGACCGCACGCTGAGCGAGCTGTTCGTGTCGCCGGAGTTGCAAAAGGTTTATGGCTCCTGGTTCGGCCCGCTGGATGCACGCGCCCAGGAATTTTTTCGCCAGAGCGCGATTGCGCCGGGCTGGACACCTACGACAAATCCGAAGACGTAAGAAGTCTTGAGGTCATAGCACGATGCATGGGCGCCGGGGCACCGCCTCGGCCGTCGGCGTGATTACGGATGATTGTTGCCGGTTCACCATGTCAGATGACGAGACCGGAGTGATCGACGAGCAGTTGCATGTCGCGCTAGCCCGTGATGCGCGAGGCGGTCGTGAAGGTGTGCTGACACCGGAGGCCGAGGGGCGAGGGACTTTTCTCGACGCAGAACTGTACTATATTCAATTCTCGACGCGAGGATATCCGTGAGGCACAACGGCCGACGGGGGTAGCTCATGAGCACAAAACTTCACATGCTGCGGCGCTTCAAGTCTGCTCTACTCGTCTCTGCACTCTTGCTGGTGAGCGGTCAACCAGCTTACCCGCAACAGGCTTCCACACCACAGCAGAAGCAGACCGCATCGCAGGAGCAAGCCCACGCGATCCTGATGAGGATGGCAGTGTTCCTTGCTAATGCGAATGCGTTCGGCGTCGACGTACGCAGCGGCTATGACGCCGTTCAACTTTCCGGGCAAAAGATCGAATTCGGTGAACTGCGAAATATCACGGTAAAGCGGCCGGACCAATTGCGCGTTGAGAGCGAACGCAGCGACGGCACGAAGACAGTTGCTGTTTTCGATGGCAAAGATATCATCGTGGTCGATTCTGCCAATAACGTTTACGCGACCAAACAGCAGCCAGGTAATGTGGACGTCACGCTGATCCATTTCGTTCGGGATCTCCATCTACGCTTTCCGCTAGCGATGCTGCTGACTAGTCGGCTGCCAACGGAATTCGAAGAGCGGGTGCGGCAGGTCGATTATGTGGAAAAGACGAACATCGAGGGCATTCCCACACATCACCTTGCCGCACGCACCGACACTGTGGATTTTCAGGTCTGGATTGCGGACGGCAACGAGCCCTATCCGGTGCGCGTTGTCCTGACTTATAAGAATGCGCCAGGTCAGCCCCAGTACTGGGCGCAGTTGTCGAACTGGAACTTTGCGCCGAGGCTCGCCGACGACACGTTCGTAGTTAAAATCCCCGACGGTGCGCAGAAGATCGCATTCGCCGCTGATATTCCCACGCTGCCCTCCCACGCGCGCAAGCCGTCGTCGGCCAAAGGAGGCACGAAATGAAAACCCTCTCATGGAGTAGCGTCGGTACGGCGATGCTGGCTAGCCTCGTTCTCGCCGGGGGCATGCTCGACGCCAGCGCGGCGGGTCGTGGCGATCGCGGCCGGGCTGGTGGCGATCGCGGCGGCGACGGGGGCTTCTCACGAGGCGGAGCCGCGGCTGGCGGCTCATTCTCATCGGGGCGTGGAGGCGGAGCCGGTGCCTCCGCATATGGCTCTGGAGGAGGGCAGGCAGCAGCGGGTCAGCGCAGGCAAGCGGCCGGCGAAAATCAGGCGCAGCGACAGTCTGCCATGACTCAGGCGCAACAGACATCGGGCGCCAATCAGGCGCAGCGACAAGCGTCACGAAGTCAGGCGCAACAGACATCTGGCGCCAATCAGGCACAGCGGCAAGCCGCCGCGAGCCAGAACCAGTCACAACGGCAAGCCGCTGCTAGCCAGAACCAATCACAACGACAGGCCGCTGCGAGCCAGAACCAGTCACAACGACAGGCAGCCGTCGAAAATTGCTACAACTGCGGCGGCTCCAGTTGGGACAACGACGCTGCAGCTGGATTCGTCGCGGGCGCGATGGTGGTCGGCACGGCCGCGGCCGTAGCAACCGCGGCGACTCCACCTCCCGTGAGTACAGCGGCACCCATGCCGGCCCCCCCGCCGCCGGCAGCACCGCCGCCTTGCAATGTCGCCCCGATCTTGGTCAGCGGCGCCCCTTACTATAAGTGCGGTGCGACATGGTATACGGAGGGGTACGGAAGCGGCGGCGTCGTGTACGTACCAACCCAGCCACCAGCTGGGCATTCGTAGCAGTTTTCGCGCAAGGGAGCACCTGCGGCGCCGGCGTGTAAGTTGCCCGCGTGATCAATGAGCGCGGTGAATGGCACTTCTGGCCGTGTACGAATGAAGGCCGCCCGGCGGACTTCGAAAAGCAACCGTGTCTCGGGCACGACATCCGATCAAGCAGAGCAGCCTGGAGCCCGCATGACAAAGTTACTGATCGACCTGGCGGCTTCTGTCCGACCAGCTTGCCCTTGTTCCACGCCTCACGGGATTGTTCGGTTTTCATCTCAGTCTCCCACAGGGATAATGGGAGTTCGATTGTGATCTCCGACCTCGACGCCCACTCCGGCCGGATTCGCCCCGGGGTTCATACCCGGCCAGGCCAAATATTGCCTTTCATCGATCTTGCAAAGCCTTCACCCGGGCGGCCGGTCCGCAACCGAATGCTGCCCGATGATCTACAGATAAATTTCGGCCAATGCCGACAGTGGCCGATCAGGAACGTGTGGCCGTTCTAGATTGCTTCACCGACATTCGCGACCCGGTGCCGGCGTGTGTCAGCTTTCCTTATTAGCGAACGAGTCCTCTCGACCCTGAACTGCCTGTCGCCTGGCTCCGGCGAGTGACCGTCAAGCGACAGGGACCGGCCGCTAGGCATGACCCGCTTGTTCAACTGAGGCGTTGTCCGTTATTTGCTGATCGTTTCAATTGACGCCATTTCCCTGGCGTCGTGTCCGCCCATTCCCGGAAGGCACGGTAGAACGAATTTGTATCCTGGTATCCTAAGAGCCAAGCCACTTCCTGGATATCTAAAGCGGGGTCCGACAGCAGTTGCATGCCGAGCTCCTGACGAGCATCGCCGAGGAGCGCACGGAACGTCGTGCCTTCCGCTGTGATCCGACGCTGTAAAGTGCGTTCGCTCATGCCGAGCTCGCGACCGACACTGGTGATCTCGGGACGGCCGCTCGGCATAATCCGCTTGAGCACCGTTTTGATTTGCTCAACCAAGGTGCTTTCCGCTTCCAGTTCGCCCATCGCTTGCGCCAGTGCGGGCGCAAGCATATGCAAGAGCTCCGGGTTGTGATTGATAAACGGGCGGTCAAGATCGGCGGAAGCCAGAACGAACCGGTTTTGTGCCGCGCCGCAACGGATCGGGCAGTTGAAGTAGGCGCCGTGCAAGTCCATGACGGGGCCGGCCCGCTTGAACTCAACCGCGACGGGAGCGAGATTTTGACCCGTTCCTCGACGTCCCAACTCAATCAGCATTGCAAAGCTTGCATCGACCGAGAGATCAGACTCAGGCTCAGTGCCCGGCGGCCATTCGATCGTGATTGAGACCCGGCCGTTCTTCTCGGCGCAATGGAGCTTATCGGGGCTGCAAAGCCGCTTGAATCGTATGACCCTCGCCAGACCATCACGATAATTTTCAGCATAGGTCGCGGCGAGGAACGCAAGCTTATGCGCTGCGGTGCTGGTGTCACGGACCATCTTGATGCCGAAGCTTGCATCGGCTGATAGCAATTCGATGGCTCGCCAAATTGCGAAAAGCTGAGCGGTGCTGATGCTCGCCGCAGCATTGTGGCGGAGCATGACAGGAAGACCGGCCGCCCTCAGAACCGCCTCAGCACGCAATCCTTGTAGCTCAACGGCTCGCCAGAAGGATTCTGGCACTTTGCAGCGGTCCCCACGAACATCTTTCACAGAGTTTCCCTTCAATGGCGCCATCTGTATTTAACGACTTCGACTGCCTGGTCCCTCCCACATCAAAGATTTCTGGCGGACACGAAGGAACCCTTCGCTGCGGCCGTGGCCGTGCAGGAAGAGGCGGCCGTCCGCTCTGCGAAGGATTTGACAACTTTCGTCTGCAAACACGCATTGGATCGCACTGTATTCGCGATTGGCGTACTCCGCAAGTTATCTGGCGTGTCAAGTCAATGCGGCCATGCGGCCATTGTTTTATCTTTCTCCCGTCATCCACGTAGCGGGCGCAATGTCCAGAGGAGAGTAACTATGCAGACGAGAGTGAGTAACGAAGCTGTAGATCGGGTTCGGAGGAGTGGGACATTGCCACTGACGTTTTATACAAACCCCAACTCCCGCGGCCGCATTGTGCACTGGATGCTCGAAGAGGTAGGGTGCGAGTACGAAACGGTTGTGCTCGATTACGAACGCTCCAGCGAGGCGGATCGATGGGGTGGCGCAGCGCTCGCGCGTTCGTACGGCATTCTCGACCAGCGCAGTCGCTTTTTCACGGAAGTGAACCCGATGGGTAAGGTGCCGGCGATTGTGCACGACGGCCGGGTGATATCCGAGAGTGCGGCAATCTGCGCGTACCTGGCCGAAACCTTCCCGGACGCGGGGCTGGCGCCCACTGCGGAGGAGCGCGCTAATTATTACCGGTGGATGTTTTTCGCGGCGGGACCGGTCGAGCAGGCTGTCACCAACCATCGAGCCGGGTTCGTGCCGGCTCCGCAGGAGGAGTTCTTCTTCGGCCACGGCAGCTATGAGCGCACGGTGGACCAACTCGAACGCGCAGTGCGTTCAAGCGCTTTCATTGCCGGAGAGCGATTCACTGCTGCTGACGTCTACGTCGGATCGCATATCGGCTGGGGTCTGGGGCTCGGGACGCTGCCTAAGCGTGACGCCTTCCTGGAGTATGTTGGCAGGGTTACACAGCGAGATGCCTTTGGAAGGGCTGCCGCCAAGGGTGAAGCGCTGCTGGCTCTTCCAGATAGCTTACCCGTCTAGCCCGTATGCGCTGGGCCATACTGACAGTGCGCCACAGTGCAGGACTCTGAATTCGGCGCCGATAACGGCCGCCGAGGGTCTACCCGCCTCGCAATCGCCGTGCGCGGTCGACCCAGATCGACGGCAGCGACCATTGCTGATCCGATGATTGGGCGGTGGCGTGCTAGCGGTCGGCATTTGTCGGCGACGTGACGAGCAGGCTGATGGCGCTACATCGCGCGCTGACGAAGTTTCTGGGCGCGAGCGCCGAGCCGGTGCTTCACGGTTGAGGCCAGCTCTTCCATGCTCGCTGCGGTCTCCTGCAACGACGCGGCCTGCTCTTCCGTGCGCGACGCAGAATGCCGACAACGCAAGACAGGCGAGCGGCCTTGCCAATAACGCGACCGAGGTGGCGAACGAAGGCACTGCCATTGTTGAACAGGTGGTCGAGACGATGGCCGGGAACGAGCAAAGCTCGGGCAAGATCGCCGAGATCATCGGCATGATCGAAGGCATCGCTTTCCAGACGAACATCCTCGCGCTCAACGCGGCCGTTGAAGCGGCGCGCGCGGGCGAGCAGGGCCGCGGCTTTGCAGTCGTTGCAAGCGAGGTCCGCAGCCTCGCGCAGCGCTCGTCCAGCGCGGCCAAGGAGATCAAGGTCCTCATCGAGACGTCGGGCAGCCGGGTTCAGACGGGCACGGAGCTAGTGGACAAAGCCGGTGAGACGATGAAGAAGGTCGGCTCCGCCATTCAGCGAGTGACCGACATCATGGGTGAGATCGCCGCTGCGTCCGAGGAGCAGACGCGGGGTATCGAGCAGGTGAATCAGGCCGTCGCGCAGATGGATGAAGTGACGCAGCAGAATGCGGCGCTCGTGGAGGAAGCAGCGGCCGCCGCTGGCTCTATGGAAGACCAGGCAGAGCAGCTGCGCGCAGTCGTCGCGGTATTCCGCACCGGCCAGCCGGTCTTGGCGGCGGCGCCGACACGTGGTGCCACGCGCGCGCCGGCTGTCCTGCCCGCGGCTTCGAGCCACGCAGCTAGAGAAGTGGTGCGTGCAACGCCCGCTGCTGCCAAGCATCGAGCGCCGGAGGCTGCGGAGCCAGTGCACAGCAGCGGTAGCCACGACTGGCATACGTTCTGATAGCAGTCATGCGGCCACCGAGCCAAGGGGCCGGCCCCGGGCCTGAGCGCGCTGGCCGCAGGCAATGCGGTCATGCCGACGGAGCAGCGGAAGCGCGCGGGCGGTAAATGACAGTGACTGTCGAATGGATCGCGACAGCACTGCTCAACCTTGCCGATATTCTTGATTATGTGCGCGAACAAAGCCCGCTGCGGGACGACAGCTCGCGAGCGGAAATCCAGGCCCAAGCCTGCCGCATTCCCGCCGCCCCGAAGCTGTACCGCGTTGGCCGCGTGCGCGACGCGCGCGAGGTGTGAGGTAGAACCGCGAAGCGTGACGGCTTGCGCGCGCTCACTGCGCTTTTGGATAGCCTACGTAGTAGATACCAATGACGGTCCCGCTGGAATCGTGTATCGGTTCATAACCCGTCACGTAGGGGTTGCCAAGAATTTCAGCATCACCATAGTAGGCACCGCCGCTGCGAATGGCGGAAATTGCCTTGCCCTTCGGATCGAGGACAGTCCCGATGGCCCTTGATCCGTCGGTTTTCTGCACGTTTGTTGCGACACGAACGAAGTCATCGCCGCTTTTCACGAATAACGTCGCGGTGCCGCCCATCGCCTGCTTGACCTCATCGACCACGGCGAAGTTGTTATTCATCTTCGTTGCACCAAAGTACAACGCTGGCACCTGCTTTCCGGCAACAGAGTCCTCGCCTTTTACGACCGGTGCGCCCAATTCCGCCGTCTTACTCTTAAGCAAAGTCATGGCTTGTTTGACGGATTCTGGTGATTGTGCTCGACTACTCGTAGGGAATAAAAAAACGGACGATCCCATTAAGCAAAGTGCCACAAGAATAATGCGCCAAAGAAAACTGCCAATTGTCCTGTTTTCCATGATGTCGCTCTCCAGTTGGAGTTACGGATCCCGCGAAGCGGAGACCTACCCATGACGGCCGGGCAAGCTATTTAGTGCTCGAAGTTTTCAAAACCGTTTGATCTATATCAGTCCATGTCAACCGTAGTTGAAATTTACTTTGGCGATTGGGGATGTTTGTATTTCGGCGCTTACAGGTTGTACTGTTGCGACGTCTGGCGGGGTTCGGGTCAGCTCAGCCGACCCAACTGGGAAAATAGATATTGAGCGACGCTTATATTAGGAGAAGTCAGGTTTGGCAGTCGCGCGCAGCTTTGCGTGGGGCGGCAAGTGCCGTCTGCTCATACGCGATTGGCCGGTGGATCTTTGCGAGCGGCCACTGACATTGTGCCGAGTTGATAGGCAGTTGTGACCGGGTCCGTCAGTTCGGGCGACGGTCGCCGCAGACGAACGACGCTGGAACTGCGATCTTCGGCAACCGGACAGTTGCTGCCCTGCGGCATTTTCACCACGCGGTCACGCGAGCAGGCGCTTCGGATCATGCAACCGACGTTCTTGCCCGGCGGGCATTCGACTGGCTCGCCCGCTGCAATGCATCGAAGTCAACATACTTGACGTGGATCAACCAGCGCTTCGAACAGGAGCGTAGCGTGGGTGGGAACCTTCATGGAAGCGCTCTTAGGAGAGTTCATCATGTTCTCGCCCTCGCACGCGTTTGCGCCCCATGTTCACCGGGATTTGCGGCGGCCGGTGATTTCGCGGGAAGAGAAACGCACATTTCGCGCAATGCGCGACGGATTCATGTTGACGGCCATACCGCCAACGAGCATTCGATTGACAAGCTCGCGCCTTTAATCCTCGACCAAATTCCTTCGACATCTATCCAGTCGAAAAGAACGCGCACACCTCGCATGCTCATTCTGATGGTCTTGTTTTTGATCAGCGTAACTTCAGCTCATGTGGACACAGGCGACGGCAGCGACCGGCACCGTGGGCTGCACCGGGTTCTGAAACTAGTCGATGGGGAAGGTAAGTCCGTCGGGCGCCTTGCGTCTTGTGGAAGGCTACGTCGGAACCTTTCTCAAGACAAATGGAGCCCTTCGGAGCAAGAGTCGGATAACGTGTTAGAGCGAATCTTAAAAGAGCCCGAGGCTGCGCTTCTCCAAGCAGCCGTTCTCTGACCGTCCGACGTCGCACGCGACCGGGAATACGACCCGTAGCGGTTCCTTGGCCAATGTTTCTGTCGGCAATCGCTCCGCGTTGTGCTCCATCTCTCAATGGTGAGAACCATGTTCAAGAATCTTTTGCACTTTGGCTTTGTGACGGCCATTCTATCGATGCTAGCGGCGTGTGCGACGGAGCCAGCAGGTCCAGCCAGTTCTTCCATCGACCCGCCTCAGGCCGAGCGCGTGATGACGCTGGTAGCGTCTGGCGTGCAGACTTATTCGTGTGAGTTCGACGCGCAGCATCATCTGGGCTGGGTGTTCAGGAGCCCACAAGCGACGCTGTACGATGCGAGGGGCCAGGCGGCAGTCTGGCACGTCGCCGGACCGACCTGGGGGGCGCAAGATGGAAGCCGGATTGAAGGGCGGCTGCTTGCGCAGCGTGCCAGCGAAACGCCGGCGAGCATACCGCAACTCTTGCTCGAAACCCATAGCACGTCCGGCGTCGGCATGCTGTCGGTTGTCCGGTATGTGCAGCGAGTGCACACCGTTGGAGGATTGATGCCGACCGCACCGTGTTTGACGGAACACGAAAACGGTAGCTCGCCCTATTTTGCGAATTACGTTTTCTACCGGTAGTGGCACGCGCTTTTTGCGTTGCCGTTTTCGTTATACCGAAGGGAACCCAGCTCTTTTGACCGCTTCACCGCGCGAATGGCCGTTCCAGCTTGCAACCGGCCTATAGCCCTTGCATTGGCTCGAAAGGCGGTTGTCGGTCGGCTGCTGCCCGAGGCGGTCGATCTTTGGCCGACCGCGCCCGCCGATCTCCGTTGGGCCGGGGTTGGCCAGCACTACGGCATGTTTGGCATGTTCGGCGACAGCAACTTCTTTCCGACGGTTGGGGAGGCGGTAAGCCGATACCTGGAAACGCATCGGGTCGAGTGGCACGACTGGGAAGACGAAGCAGTCTAAGGCAGTTACGAAGGCGGCCCGTGCGTTTGATGCGGTTCGGTCAGGAGGCGACGTCCACTTCGGGCATATGAACCTAGGTCGCGTTCCCAACCCGGAAGCGGTGATCGGGTATTCGGGAGCGCGTTGCGGGCGATGCCGGCATACGGGCATCAGTTAGGCAATGACGGGTTAGAAACTGGTCCGTCGCTCTGAACCACCGATAACACCCAAGCGTATCGTGATATCGGATCGGCACACGACTATTGCCGCCATGCGTGGCCCAAAGAATCAATGGTGAGGGAAACGTCGACGCAGCGTCGGCTGTCAAATTCCCGCATCGACACAAGCCGTATTGGCTACCCGATAGCTCTAAAAATGGTTGGCGATGATCTCCGGGACACAACCCAGACGGTATCGCGATTCGGCTCCGGTCCCGTGGTTCGGACCGAAATTTGCTCTTTTTGATCATCCGATTTCGCGGCGCGCCGAGGGAGACAACTATGGAACGCGAGTTAAAGCTACGCATCGCCCCCGAGGATCTTGACAGACTTCGTCAGGCACCCTTGCTTGCACACAGTCAGGTAGCGGCTGCGCCATCGAAACTCCTGATCAGCACCTATTTCGACACGCCGGATCTGGCCGTACACGGGTGCAAGGCGTCGCTGCGCGTGCGGGCCGATGGACAGCAGCGGATTCAGACCATGAAGCTCGAGGGCGTCGTCGAGGCGGGTGTTTCCGATAGGGACGAGTTCGAAATGCCGGTCAATAGCGACACGCCCGACCTCGCGCTGCTGCAGGACGCGATACCCGCCGACACAGATTGCGGCAAGCTGGTTCGCGATCAGTCCATTGCAGCACAGCTTGCTGCGGTGTTCGTCACCCGCATCAATCGGACCGCAATCTCACTACATCTTCCGCCGGAAGACGAGATCGAAGTGGCGCTCGACGAGGGAACCGTCGACGCGCAAACGGGCTCCATGTCCCTTGTCGCAGTCGAACTCGAACTCAAGCACGGCGAGCCGCAAGCTCTCCATACGGCGGCGCTCGAACTCCTGAAGTCCGTGCCGCTGCGCATCGACCATCGCAGCAAGGCCGATGTCGGTTACGAACTGCTTGTCGCTGAGCACGCTGAAGCTGTAAAGGCGAAGCCCGTGCGCATTGGAAAGGGCGATTCAACTGAGGACGCGTTCTGCGCGATCCTGCATAACTGCCTCGATCAGGTTCACGCCAACGAGCGTGGCGTCGTGTCCGGTCACGATCCGTCGTGCGTGCATCAGATGCGGGTGGGGCTTCGGCGTTTGCGCTCGGCGCTGGACCTGTTCGCCAAGGTGATTCCCGCCTATACCGGACTTGATGACGAACTGCGGTGGATCGCGGCGGAACTCGGCGCCGCGCGCGATTGGGAAGTCTTGGCGGGGGCCACGCTCGATCGCGCGGGCGCGGACGGCAACGCGGACGAACTGGAGCCGGTGCGGCAGGCCTGCGCGCAGAACGCGGTCGATAACCGCAAGCGTGCGGCGGCCGCGGTCGAATCGGTTCGCTACACGCGGCTGGTGCTGGAACTCACGCTGTGGCTAGGCGGCAAAAAATGGCGCGAGGGGATGGCCGCCGAACAGCGCACGGCGATCGACAGCCCCGCGAGGCAGATTGGCGCTAAAGTGCTGGCCAGTCGGCACCGCAAGCTGATCAAGCGTGGCAAGCGGCTTGCTGACCTCGATGATCACCGTCGGCACCGCGCGCGTATCGCGGCAAAGAAGGTTCGCTACGCGACGGAGTTCTTTGCGTCATTGTCTTCGAAACAGGCCACGCAGCACTACGTAAAAGCGTTGACGGCGCTTCAGGACGACCTCGGCTGGCGTAACGATGCGGTCGTCGCCGATCAGCTTCTGCGGACGGTGTCGAAGAAGTCCCGGGCGGCAGCCCCCGGCGCGGCGTTCGCCCGCGGCTATCTCGCTTCGCGTGTCGCTGCCGACCATCAAGCATTGAAGACCGTATGGAAGCGTTTCAGACGTCTCTCGCCACCGCACTGAATTGGCACAGGATGGGACTAGTGGTCCGATACATGCCGCACATACGGAGCACAGGCTGGGCCCCGGGCGATCGGGGATATCGCCCTTGCAGCCCGGGTTATCGAAACGGGCGAGCGTACGCTAGACCCTATGTCGCCAGATGGTTTTGAACGGCTGGCTGGACGGATACGCGCGCGACAAAAGTATTTCCGTTCGTTGCTACCGATGGTTGTCTCGCTACACCATGTGATAGAAGTGCATAACGTCTCCGAGTCCGGTAAAAGTGCGGCCTCAATGCATGAGTTGATCGCTTGAATGGCATCGATCGCCAAACCCATCGCCATGGCCGTCGGGATTGCTTGCCGACACCCGATTCAAATGCACCCGGTTCAGTCCTTCAGTCGCGCAGATACGGCGTCGGTTCCCGGCGGTTATCGCTTCCCTCCCTGCAATACCGGATCGACTGTGCGCCTGGCGCTTTTCGCGGCTGCCGATGCCGCGCCCGGCGGCTCTGGCAGGTCCACCTGCGTGAGCCTATGATGGCTGGATCGGCTACCGTGAGCGACTGCGCCCATGAACCGTTTCCTAATCCGTCGTTGGCATCCTTTGCATTCTTGCCGGCCTCGGATGGCATTGGCTTGCGCGCATCCCGTTCGGCCGGCTGCCGGGTGACATTCATATCGTTCGCGACGGATTCAATTTCTACTTCCCGATCGTCACGTGCATCGTGATTTCGGCTGTGGTATCCGCGCTGTTCTGGCTATTGCGGCGTTGAGCGCGGTGCGCGTCGGAACTCGACCGTGTCGGGCTCCGCTCGCTGACGCGGGCACGAATACCTGAACGAGTATGGATCTCCGCCGAGATGCAGGAACCTGGGGGAGTCGGTGGTGTCGAGACATCGGGTAGGATCGAATTTCCGGTCGGCCTGAAGCGACATTCGTGGTTACGATCGAGCGGACGTTCAGACGTCGGCTCCGTCACCGGAAAAAGGCCATCCGCTAATCACTACGTCCCGTTCTTTTTCGCCTGCGCGTCGGACTTTCGACAAAGGTCGCTCAGCAACCATCGCGCGACGGTTTCTGGGCGATTCATTCCGTATGGCGCAAACTTGATCTCGCTGCCGTAGTAGACGATTACGCTGCCGCTCATGACGCGAAAGCGACCCTCGCGAATTACGCCGTGCATCCGGCCAGCGTCAGCGCGAGCAACAGCGCGCCTGCACGCATCCGTGCTCGACACATGGTAGGCCGCGCAGTCATGGCTTGCCTCCCGGGGCGACGCGCAGGACCTTGTAAGGCGTGACCCAGGGGAACACTTCGATGTCCGCAAGCGATGTCGGCGTACGGTCAAAGACGAGCACGACGCGGTAGCCATCCGTGAAGTACGGGTCGGTGGTCAGATTTTCGCGCGGTGCGCTTTCCGGCACGGCACCCACGCCATTCACGAGGCCGATTTTCGACAGATTCTGCGAATACGTCATGTCTTCCGTCAGCGCGGTGCGCGCTTCATCGACATCCGGGTCGATCTTGTGCATGGTAAACGTCGACGAGTGCCAGGTGAGACGGATGCCGATATCGCGGCTGACCTGTCCGACCCAGACGGGTTTTCCGTGGTAGCGCATGTTGCTGAGCCACAGACGCATGTGATTGCGCTGGTGAATGTCGCCGCGCGCTTTTTGCAGCGCGAGGGCCTGTGCGTGGCCGAACAGGTAGAGGTCGCTCACGGGGGCGTTGACGTAAGGCTCGCCTGACAGCGCGGCGCTGATCATCCGCCTGATCGCGCCCGACCACTTATCCTCCGTGAGCCTCCACCCGCGGCGAACGAGCGAAGGAAAGGCATCGTCGAGGCCGCCGACGATCAGGAGGTTGAGGGGATCGCCATTCTTCGCGCCGTCTTCGTTCGTCGCGCAGCATGGCAGGGCCTTGAGCGCGGCGCGAAAGCTCTCGTCATCGGCGAAGTTGATGGTGGTCTCGTCAGGATCATCAGCGCGTTGGAAGACCTGGCTGCGCTTGTAGTCGGGCTCGAACCCGGGCACAACCGCGAAGATCGAAAACGTCCGGGCGCGCCCCCGCGCGACGAGGTCGATCTGCACGAGCTTCGCACCCTGGTTAAGGTTGGTCAGAACAAACCCTGATACCGTCTCTCCGGGACGGACGGGGTTATGGAAGGCGAGCGCTCGAAAGCGGCTGTCCAGTTCCGCCTGCTGTTCGCGCGAAGCGTTACCCGCGAATGCTTCAGCCGCCTCCGACGCGGGAAAGAAGCTCGGGTCCAGGCCCGACGACAGAAGAAAGTAGTTGCTGTCCTCGCGATTGCGGACTTCGATCCAGACGGGCTGAATCCTCCTTTCCGCAAGCGGGACGCCATAGACGGCTGCACTCTCCGCCGGCGAAAGCACGGCTGTCGAAACCTCCACGCCGCCCTCGATGCGTGTCACGGCGCGGTTCTGGTACAGCGGCACTGCAACATTGGGGAGCGTTGCGGTACAGCCCGCCAGCACGAAGCTGACGAAAACGACAGCCTGCACCGGCATCACGATGCGCTTCATCAAGACGCCCCTTCGCCGTGATCGGGGGATGTAGCCTTACGCAAGGGGCGACAGTGCGCCCGCTATGTGCAGCGAAAAGTGCTGTTTGTCGCGCGCTTGCGGAATGCACGCGATGTACTGCCCAGTTTAGGTGATTGGGGGGCCGCACCAGTCATGTTTAGCGTGATGGCTGGCGAGGCTCGGTGACTGGTCAAACGACAGCGACCCACGGACCATGAAAGTCCGAAACCTGCGCAGAGCGGTATTACTTGGCGATGACCAGCGCGATCGGCAATTTGCGGTTTGCATCTGGTACGAAACTGCGGGCAGATCGAACACTCGGGGCCCTTACTGATGATCTCCAGCGCCCTCGCCACACCACAGGAAATCACTTCGTCGAATCGCTCTGTCCCGTCTCTTCTCAAGTGACGCTAGCAAGGCCGTCAGCCAAACCGAAAGTGCTGCTATCCGGGGGCACGCCAAAAAAACTTGACCATACGAGCATATGCTCCTACTCTTAACTTCAAGAGAGCATATGCTCTCATTTTCGAACGGAGCGAAGCGATGAACGAAGCTGAGATTCTTGTGAGCGGTGCGACCGGACGCACCGGCGGTATTGCCATTGACGAACTGCTCAGGATGCACAAACGCGTGCGGGCCTATGTGCGCACAGATGACGATCGGGCGGCCGCCCTGAGGCAGCGCGGTGTCGATATCGCGGTCGGGGACTTCACCGACATCGATGACATTCGAGCAGCGATGGAAGGCATCCGATCGGCGTATTTCCTTCATCCGATCGCGCCGGGAATCATTGGGGCCGCGGCCTATTTCGCGCAGGCAGCAAAGGAAGCGGGCGTCACGGCGATCGTCAACATGTCGCAGGTTTCGGCACGCCGGGAGTCGATGAGCCACGCAGCACAGGATCACTGGGTTTCCGAGCAGGTCTTCGATTGGTCGGGTGTCGCGACTACGCATTTGCGCCCGACCTTCTTTGCCGACTGGCTCGTCTATCCGCATTTTGCGCGGGAGATATGGGCCACGAAGAAGATCGAATTTCCGTTTGGCAATGGCCGTCACGCGCCCATCGCCAGCGACGATCAGGGACGCGTGATCGCCCACATCCTCGCCAACCCCGAAGGCCACGAGGGCAAGACCTACACGCTCCACGGCCCCGTCGAGATGAGCCATGTCGAGATCGCAGCCGAGATGAGCGAGGTTCTCGGTACCCGGATCGAATACGCGCCGACTTCCATCGAGGAATTCCGGATCAAGATGGAAACCCTCTACAAGTTTCCGCCGTTCCTCACGCAGCATCTGGTCGAAGTCGCGCAGAACTACCGCGACGGCATCTTCTCAGGCACCAACGATGCCGTCGAGAAGATCACCGGAAAGCCGCCGCTCTCGGTCCAGCAGTTTGTCGCCAAAAATCGGACCGCATTCGTGTGAACACGTCCTTGAAGCGAAACGAGGTTTGAAAATGTCACTCACCCAAGATGAGCGTCACCCGTTTCTCGATGATCTGACGGCTGACGCGGTACTCGTCAGCTCAGTATTGCGCGCTCCTGTAATCGGGCGCGACGAAATCCGGTCGGCCGTCGAGACCGTCGGAACCTTCTACGTCTCACAGACGCCCACGTTTCTTCATACCGTCGGCTCGCGGCTTCTTCTTGAATATGAGGCTGTTCTCACGAGCGGCGAGAAGTTGAACGCGGTCGTGGTCGTCGATCGGAACGCCGACGGATCGGTGCCGCGGGTCAGCGTGCGCATGAGCCCGCTTGGCGCCGTACTGACTCTCGCGACCCATCTGCGGGAGGCGCTTTCGAAGCAGTTGCCGGAACGCGTCTTTCTTTGAACCAGGCAGCCGCGCGCTCGTGGATGGAGTCGATTCTCCTCCGGTATGCGGCTTTTGAAAAAGGAGCTTGTCATGGATATCAAGAACGCCGCCGTCTTCATCACGGGTGCCAATCGCGGCCTGGGCCTCGCTTTTGCACGCGAGGCGCTTCGGCGCGGCGCGGCGAAAGTGTACGCGGGTATGCGCAACACGAGCGGTTTCGACGAGCCGGGCATTGTGCCGGTCAGGATCGATGTCACGGATCCGGCGTCGATTGCCGAGGCGGCGAAACTGGCGGCCGACACGAGTCTGCTGATCAACAACGCCGGCATTGCCGCTCTGATCGACGGGCCTCTGGCGGCCGACGTGCAAGCGCAGTCCGCCCGCCTGTTCGATACCAACTACTACGGCGTGGTGCGCGTCACACAGGCCTTCGAACAGATCCTGGCGGCCCAGCCGCATGCTGCGATCATCAACGTGCTTTCCGACATCGTGTGGCTCCCGCGGCCCTATCTGACACCGTATGCCGCGTCGAAGGCCGCAGCCTGGAGTTATACCAATCAGCTTCGCTTTCACCTGCAGGAGCGTGGCATCCAGGTTCTCGGCCTGCACGTCGGGTTCGTGGATACCGATCTGACCAACGGCATTGACGTGCCGAAAGCCAGTCCCGAGGACGTCGTGCGACAGACCTACGACGCGCTCGCCGCCGGCAAGAGCGAGGTCATGGCCGACAAAGGGACAGCGGTGCTGAAGAGCACGCTTGCAGCCGAGATACCCGGCTACATCACACCGCCTGCAGGCCTTTGAGCACCGCAGATGACACCGGCCGGTTTCGGCAGCGAGACATGAGGTGCGCAGGTCGGCGGACGCCAGCGCTGTCGCTCCCGGCTTTCATCGAAAGCTACCGCCGTACCTTCGCGCAATTAACTGAATTCAGGAGTGAAGATGTTGCCCGTTAACCAGCCGCTCGGAATCGATCAATGCAACTGCTTCGCCGTGAGGAAGGCGAGCAGGCAGATCTCCCGACTCTACGATAGCCATCTCGAGCCCGCGGGTCTGCGCATCACACAGTTCCTCACCCTGGCCGCCCTGCACGAGGTGGGAAGTACCCCGGTCAACGCCCTCGCCGAACGGCTCGACATCGAAAGAACGGCGATGGGGAAAATGGTTGGCTTCCTGGAACGCGACGGCTTCGTCACGATCACGCCCTCGCCCACGGACGGCCGAAGCCGCCTTGTCGAACTCACCAAGGAGGGACGGCGCCTGCACGACCGGGCAGCCCCTCTCTGGCAGGAAGCGCAACGGGAGTTCGAGCAACTGAACGGTGTAGACAATGTTACGGCGCTGCGGGAAGGGTTGAGAGGGGTGGTCATCGGCGACGTGTAGATGCGTTCGCCAGAAGACTAGGCCTCCAGATGCATTACGACAACAACATGATTCGTCAAACCAGTAGTCATTCGACGAAGGGCTATGAAATCCCCTGTCACTATCGGAGGCATGACCGCACCGGATTCCGAACTCGCCGGCAAAACGGCGGCCCTCGCCGCGCAGGCTCATTCGGGACCGCTCCTCAATCATGTCCACAGGACATGGTGGTTCGCGGAGTTCATCGGCAGGAAGCGGCAAATGAAGTACGATCGCGAACTGGTTTGTCTCGCATCGCTGCTTCACGATCTGGGTTTGTCGGAGGATCATGCTGCGGATAAGCGCTTCGAAGTCGATGGCGCCGACGCGGCGAGCAGGTTTCTGCATGCCCACGACTGTCCGGAGACGAAAATCGAGATCGTCTGGGACGCCATTGCCCTTCACTCGTCCGCTGAGATTGCCGATCGCAGGGAGCCGGAAGTCGCGCTCGTCCACTTCGGCGCTCATGTCGACGTCAGGGGGCTCAGGATGGACGAGATTTCTTCCCAACTGATCGACGATACCCTCGTGCTCTATCCGCGGCTCGGCTTCAAGAAAGCGTTCACGGAGGCGCTAGCCGAGGTCGCCAGGCAGAAGCCGCACACCGCCATCGGAACCGGTCTGGCCGACATTGGCCGCCGTCTAGTGCCTGGTCTCCACATTCCCAACGTGTGCGACCTCCTGCTTGGGGCAAGCTTCGAAGGCTGAACGTCTCACGTGACGCACAACTCCACCATGGCTGCAGAAGCGGACGCATTCTTCACCGACATCCATGCAATTCAACGCAAGCAACATCGGTTCCTCGCAGGCAGGGACCACGCCAGAGTGAGCACTCCTGGTTTCCATAGTTGATCGAGACCGCCCTTTTGCTAGCGATGTGCGTATTTATGGCCATCAATGGAAAAAGGGAGCATGTGACGCAGTCGATATATGACTGTTTCGCGGTGCTTAACGGACGTTTAGACGTCGAGGAATAGCGACGCGCGAATGGCCCTTCGTGGCCCGGCCGGCAAGCGTCCGCTCGCCGGCCACCAGCTGTCAGACTTCGGTTTGCTCGGCCATCTCGAGCGCGTCATCTACCTCGCTACCAAGATATCGAACTGTGCTCTCGAGCTTCGTATGGCCCAAGAGCATCTGAACCGCGTGCAGGTTCTTCGTGCGTCGATAAATCAACGACGCCTTCGTGCGGCGCATCGTATGCGTGCCGTAGGCCGCGTCGTTCAGTCCGATTGAAGCAACCCACCGATGTACGATGCGAGCATATTGGCGTGTTGAGACGTGCGCTGACGCATGCAGGCGACTAGGGAATAAGTAGTCAAAAGGCTCCAACCCGCGCGCTGAGATCCAGGCCGCGACACTCTGACGAGTTTGCTCCGTAATCTCAAACTGGACGGGTCGTTGTGTCTTCTGCTGCATGAACGTGGCTCGCGCAACTACGTGTCCTCCCATGCAAACGTCCCGGACCTGCAACCGCGTCAAATCGCACGCGCGAAGCTTACTGTCGATCGCGAGATTGAACATCGCCAACTCGCGCGCGTTGGACGACATCTGCAGCCTCGTTCGAATCGCCCAGATTTCCCGAAGCTTCAGCGGAGGCTTCTGGCCGGTCAGCCTCCCCTTGTTCCACGGCACCCGACGAGCGCCAGAAGAATTAAGCGTCTCCATGAATCTGCTCTTCAACGAAGGGAGATCGATTGTGCGCGTGGGGAGTGGGCAATCTTCGGACCCGTTTCCGCCAACGACCATTGCATGATCAAACAGCCGAAATAACGCGCACATCGGGCATTGGAAGGCGCCACAGGAGAAAGCTACGACGCCGCCATTGCACCGATGCTTTCCATTACCGCAATGACATGATCGATTTGCACCTGGGTATGGGCGGCATTCATCATGAAACGCAGCCGTGCTTGACCGAGTGGCACGGCCGGAAACTGGACTGAGTCGACGTGGACACCTTCTTCGCGCAGAACCTTGACGTAACGTGCGCACAGTTCCGTGTCACCGATCAGCACGGGAACGATCGCCGTCTCGGTCGATAGCAACTGGTATCCGAGCGGCCGTATGCGCTCGATGAAATAGCGCTGGTTGTCCCACAGTTTTTGCCGCCGTTGCGGCTCTTCGGCCATCAGGTCGAGCGCAGCCAGCAGAGCGCTAGCCTGGTCCGGCGGCGGCGGGCAGGTAAAACCATAGGCGGAACTGGTAAGCCGGATCACATCAGCTATATCGCGATCGACTGCCACGAACCCGCCAATGGCGCCGAATGCCTTGCTCAACGTGCCCATCTGCATGATATGGGGGCTGTAGCAACCAAAATGTTCCGAGGTGCCGCCGCCATGCTCGCCAAGCACACCGGTAGCATGCGCATCATCGATATACAGGATGGCGCCATAGCGCTCGGCCAGTGCCACCAGGTCCGGCAGGGGGGTAATCGTCCCTTCCATGCTGAACACGCCGTCGCTGACGATGATTGGTGTGGTGCCGTCCCCCGCCTGCAGGAGCGACTCCAGATGATTCATGTCGCAGTGTCGGTAGGTGTGGCGCAGTGCGCCTGACATCTGGATGCCTTCCCGAATGCTGATGTGATTGAACTCATCCGAGTAGTAAGCATATTTGCGGCGAGTCCTGGGGCGGTAACCGTGTAAGCGCGCCAGTGTAGCGGCTTTGACCAGCGTCGAGAGCACGCCGAGATTGGTCATGTAGCCAGTCACGAACAGCACTGCGTCGCTTTTGTGCTTGAGTGCACCCAGGCGTGCCTCGAGTTCGCGATAGACCTCCAGATCGCCGCCCAGAAGCCGCGACTCGCAGTTACCGACGCCATAGCGATCCAGCCCCCGCTTGGCGGCAGTCACCAACCGGGGATGATTCGCCAGCGCCAGATAATTGTTCGAACTGAACGAAAGGTATTGACGCCCATTTGACACGAAGGTGGGATCCGGCAGTGTCGCGTGAACGTCAGATACGTGGTGAATAGTGTGGCTTTCCAGCCATTGCGCGATTTCGCTTAAGTCATGCATGATGTTTTCCGTTTTGGCGCTGCCACAGATCGTGCCGGCCATTGACTGGAAAATCACATTCCTGCGAAGCTGTTCACGAGAGGCGGTCTGTCGCGAAGGCATTGGAGTCTGCCCAGATCGGTACCGGCGCATGCGCTACCATCGCGAAGCGATGGAGCGTACCGTAGCGACCGGGTTCTTGTAAATGCTTTGTGGATAGGCAGCGACTGTGATGCGAGACGGCTCGTTGAATGTAAGATTTTTGTATGCTTCAGAGCGATACTACAGCCGGTTCTGGATTCGTCAGAAGCCGAATAAATCGCCCGTCAATCGCATCGGACGACAAGCCGGGTAAATACAGTTGGTTGCAACCGGCCGACCTTGGTCGATACGCACGGCACAAATATTTTTCCTACCATTGCATGAGGCAGCCGCCTTCTGGAGGCAAACGGTGGGAAGCATTGAAGAGTGGCTGGCATCACTCGGCTTGTCCGAGTATGTCCAAAGCTTTGCCCAGAATGGTATCGATCCCTCGGTCCTCCGCGATCTGACGGACCAGGACCTCAAGGATCTCGGGGTTTTGCTTGGGCATCGCCGCAAAATGTTGCGTGCAATTAACCAGCTTGGCGATAGCCCCGTTGCAATATGTCCAACCGTGGCCGCGCGCTTGCCGCGAGATGACGCGGACCGACGCCAACTCACCGTCATGTTTTGCGATCTGGTCGGCTCGACTGCCCTCTCGAAGCGGCTCGATCCTGAAGACATGCGGAAGATCCTCGCCGCCTATTACCGGGGGTTGCGCGGATGTAGTTTCCAGGGCCGGTGGCGTCATTGCCCAGTACATGGGTGACGGTGTGCTGGCCTATTTTGGTTATCCGCAGGCGCATGAGGACGACGCGGAGCGGGCCGTACGTGCTGGGCTGACGCTCGTGCGAACCATCAGCAATCTCGATTTCGGGATCGACGAAGGTTTGCAGGTGCGGATTGGGATTGCCACCGGCGTGGTGGTAGTCGGTGATCTGAGGGGTGAGGGCGAAGCCCAGGAGCCTGGCGTCGTCGGTGAAACACCCAATCTCGCTTCCCGGCTGCAGACGTTGGCCGAAGTTGGAACAGTGGTGATTTCTACGAGCACACAGCGGCTGACGGCCGGGCTCTTTGACTTTCGCGACCTGGGTCTCGTGAGCGTGAAGGGCTTTGGCGAGGCAGTGCGGGTTTGGCAGGTGCTAGGATCCAGCGGGGTCGAAAGCAGCTCCGAGGCGCTGCATGAGGTCACACTGACGCCGATCGTCGGGCGCGACGAAGAAATCGAGTTGTTGCTCCGCCGATGGCAGCGCGCGAGGAATGGTGAGGGGCAGGTCGTGCTGCTTTCAGGTGAGCCGGGTATCGGAAAGTCTCGGCTGACCACTTATCTTGAAGAGCAGCTTCGATTCGAGCCGCATGACCGCTTGCGGTATTTCTGCTCGCGCCGACATCAGGAGAGCGCCTTCTATCCGTTCATTTCCCAGTTGGAGCATATGGCAGGTCTCCGGCGCGACGACACTGCTGAACAACGCCTCGACAAACTGGAGGCGGTGCTCGGGCTCGGTGCCGACAATCTGGGCGGGGCTGCGGCGCTGGTGGCGGCATTGCTATCGATTCCGACCGACGGTCGATATCCAACACTGAATCTCACACCGCAGCAGTACAAGGAAAGGACTCTTAGGACGATAATTGCCCGGATTAAGGGCCTGGCAATGCGCCAGCCGCTGCTGATACTGTTCGAAGATGCGCATTGGGCCGACCCGAGTTCGCTTGAGGCGCTGGACCATCTTGTCGATCAAATTGCAACGCTGCCTGCCCTGCTGATTGTCAGCTTCCGGCCTGAGTTCTCATCTCGTTGGACCGGTCGTTCAGAGGTGACACTTCTCACCCTCAATCGTCTGCATCCTCGGCAACGAGCCGAGATGATCGAGCGGATAACGCTTGGCAAGGCACTGCCGAGAGAGGTGACGGACCGGATCATTGAGCATACGGATGGAATACCGCTATTTGTCGAAGAATTGACAAGAATGGTGCTTGAGAGCGGCGTATTGCGCGAGCAGGACGGGCGCTACGTGCTCGATGGACCGATGCCGCCACTGGCGATCCCTATGACGCTGCACGCTTCGCTGATGGCGCGTCTCGATCGCTCGTCCCTGGCGCGCGATGTAGCACAAGTCGCCGCTGCGATCGGCCGGCGGTTTTCTTATGAGCTTATCAGCGCGGTCGCGTCGATGCCGAAGGAGCGTCTGGAAGATGCATTGAATCATCTAGTCAATGCCGAACTGGTTTTCCGGCGCGGGGCACCCCCGGATGCGGAATACACCTTCAAGCACGCGCTGGTGCAGGACGCCGCGTACAGTTCCATGCTGCGAGACAGGCG
Source organism: Paraburkholderia sp. EG304 (assembly GCF_046543485.1). Classification (NCBI taxonomy): domain Bacteria; kingdom Pseudomonadati; phylum Pseudomonadota; class Betaproteobacteria; order Burkholderiales; family Burkholderiaceae; genus Paraburkholderia; species Paraburkholderia sp. EG304. The sequence goes on from NZ_JBKGUA010000057.1 coordinate 31,765, forward strand.
ACAGCAGTTGCACGCCCGCATCGCCACGGAGCTCGAGAATCATTTTGCTCACGTAAGGGAGCAACAACCTGAAATCCTGGCCGAACACTGCGCCCAAGCCGGTTTGACGGAAAAGGCGGGGCGGCTGTGGTGGCGTGCCGGTCACATCTCCGCAGAACGCGCCGCACATCGGGAGGCGTCGGTCTTGTTCGAGAAAGCCTTGACTGCCTATGCGGCTCTCCCGTCCTCACCCGACATACTGGGTGAAACCATCGATATCCGATGGGAACTTAACCACTCGCTTTATCCGCTCGGCGAATTGGCACGGGACCGGGAGAATCTGCGGAACGCGAAACATCTGGCTGAAGGACTTGGCGACGAGGTACGCCTATCGCGCGTTCTATCGAGGTTCGCTTTTACGCTCGGTTCGTTAGGCGATCTGGTCGGCGCCGCCGAGGCAGGCGAACGCGCTCTGGCGTTGGCGGAGCGGCGAAGCGACCCCGATGCGAAGGCTTGGGCTTCCATGATGCTGGCAAGGATACGCTATGGCCGCGGAGACTATGAACGCGCGATGGGACATGCGCGACGGGCGCTAGACCTCCTCCATGAAGACCACGGCCTCGGACCCCAGGAGGCCTACGCAAGATTCACGCGCGTCAACGGTCGTATCTGGTTGGTGCTGTGTCTTGCTGAACTCGGCCGATTCGACGAGGCGGCCGTCCTTGGACAGCAGGCGACCGACATGGCACAAGGGATGGACGAGCCAGAGGAGCTGATCTTTGCTGGTCACGGTGTTGGACGGATGCACCTTATTCAAGGCAATCTCGATCTGGCTATCGAGACACTCGAGCCAGCCCTGTCCATGTGCAAGAGCGCGGAGTTTCCAATCTACCTTCCCCGGATAGCGTCGTGTCTGGGAGCGGCGTATGCGTTAATGGGTCGGACCGACGAGGCGCTTTTTCTTCTGGAAGAGGCAGTTCGCCAGGCGGCAGCGAGTAATCTAGCGTTCGGACAGTCGCTAGTGCTCTCGATTTTCGGTCGGGTATGGCAGTGTGCGGGTGGACAGAATGAAGCCCTCGCTCACGCACGTGACGCCATTGACCTTGCTCGAGCCTCCGGCGAACGAGGCAACGAGGCTTGGGCCGCGTGCCTGTTGGGAGATCTTGTCTCGGATGGCATCGCTGCCGCACCTCAGGAAGCTGACAATTACTACCGCATGGCCTTGATGATCGCCCGGGACCTCGGAATGCGGCCTTTGCAAGCACAGTGCCTATATGGCCTGTCTCGGCTGCAAAAGATGGGCGGAGATAAAGCATTGGGCGAGAAAAGTGCAGCGGACGCCACGTCGCTTTGCCGGGAAATGGGCATAAAGCCATTGCCTGGCTGAACATTGTTTCACCTCGCCCCGGTTCGCCGAGAGTCGCTTGCGCGCCGGTTTGCATCAGATTTCGATGACCACAGTCGCATTACTTGCCCAGCGACCGGTTTGCGTTTTCGGCTGCCGCATTCAATGCCGCGGCGGGTTGAGCCTTCCCCAGGTAGACGGCCTGCATGGCATCCGACACGACTTTCGCGGTGTCTTCCCACCCAGTGACAGTCGGTGCGAACCGTGCGTTTGGCAACAATGCGATGAACGCCTTGGTGTCTGGACCATTGAGCGCCGGATCGCTTGCTTCGGCCTTCGTCGTGGGCAGGAAACCTTCCATCTTCGAGAATTCGACGCGCGGGCTCTTTGTAAAGAGGAAGTCGAGAAACTTCCAGGCGCTCTTCTTGACCTTGGAGTTCTTGAACATCATGATCGAATCGGTCACCGCATAAGTGGCCTGCGTCGTTCCCATCGGAATGGGACCAATGCCGTACTTGAGATTCGGCACCTCCTTCGCGATCTGCTTCGACAGGAAAGGCAAGGAGATAACCATCGCTACACGGCCCTGCTTGAACAGGTTCTGAACGCCTTCACGGTTATAGCCGGTGACCCCCGGTTCGGTCAGACCGTCGTCTATCATCGTTTTGTACAGCATTGCGGCTTTCACACCAGCCTGCGAATTGAAAGCAGCCTTGCCGTCCTTGCCGATCACGTCTCCGCCGTAGCTCCAGAGTGCATAATAGAAATAGACATCTGTCTCGATCTCTTTGCCTTGAAGACCAAAGCCGGCGATATGCATCGCTTTCAGCTTCATCGACGCATCGATTACGTCGTTCCAGGTCTTCGGGCCATTCGGATATCCAGCTGTCGCGAGCAGGTCCTTGTTGTAGTACAGCGCGCGTGTCGAAGCAGCGAGCGGCAAGCCATACACCTTGCCTTTGATTTCGCCCGGCGCCAGCATCTGGCCAATGAAGCGGTCCCTGAAGCTGGCGTCCATGTAGGCATCAAGGGGCTCGGTGACGTCGTCGTGAAAGAAATCCAGCAACCAACGGGTAGCGACGATCGCGAGGTCCGAGTTCGCGCCGCCCATTATGTCGGTCTCGAGTTTCTGTTGCAGCGCGTCCCAGTTTACTTCTTCGATCTTGATTGTCGTACCAGGGTTAGCTTTCTCGAACTCGTGAGCCATCTTGTTGAAGTATGGGCCAGTCGCGTCACTGCAGTGTGAGACGGTAATCCGAACCGTCTCGGCCTGTGCCGGTACTGCAATACCTGAAAGCGCAAACGCTACGAAGATCGTGGGTAGCGCGAAAGACACGAAGACTTGCTTGCGCCGGAGATTCAGCGTGCTCATGGATTCGCTCCCGCTCGCGCCCTTGCCCGACAGGCGGGAGCGCTCCTTCCATAGAATAGGTCGAGGCAGCACGCGGCGTCCGCCATTTTCCCGCGCGGGACACGCCGCACGCAATACCTCATCAACGAAGTCGAGCAGCGATGATCTTGACGAAAAACCGATGAACCTGTTGCGCGGCCGGATCGACCGTCCATCATCGGCCAACAGCATGCTCAACCCGCTGGTCGTGAAATGCCACGCGAGCATCGCGTGAAAGTCGTACCACTACCTTTGAACAGTTCCTGTAACCGCGCGGCCTCGCCGTTCTGTTGCGAGCGCGCGAGGTCTTGATAAACTTCGGCGCGGGTCTTTCCGTCACCCACGCTATGTCCGCCGGACATCGAGCTTCCTGAAGGGTCCGGACCTTCCGAATTCATCGCGTCGGGCTGTGCTGCGGTCGCTGGATTTGCAGTGATGTTTTGTGCGCTGGCGTGCCAGGTGCACGCGCACAATAGCCCACCGGCGACGAGTAACACTGTTTTCATGGCGGTCTCCGTAAAGAAGAATGTGGACGCAACGCGCCGTCGCGACGTGCAGAGTCAAGTGCCGGCGCCGTGCCTTGCAGGGACGACAGGCCGCACTTGCTTGCAAGCTGAAAAATCATCGGAGAATGTGCAGCGAGCTCGTGTGTGCGGCAGGTCGGAGCCAGTATGATTTCCGAGCCTCGCTGCGGCTATATCACTTTGGTAATAGACGGCAATGGAGAAACTGGCGCGGTGGTGCGGGAGTGTCTCGCAACGGCTCTCATCAAAGCCAGTCGGACGCCGTCGCCACCCTACACGAGCTTTGGCAACTCGACCCGGCAGCTGCTTCGCGGCACAAAATGCGCTGTCGGGCGGTTTGGAAGTTCCGGCCGTGATGTCGGCGATGTATCCATAGTCACGTGGCACACGCCCCAAGGCGCTCGCTGAAGGACCCGAGATTGCCGGTGTGAAAGGCTCTCCCGCGATCACCGTTCTGCTGTTGCGATTACCGTCGTGCTCGAGGCCCTACGAGATCGGATCGTGTTTTCGCGAAATGTGGTCATGGATGCGACGCCTACGACTGGGTTGATGGGGAAGTCGTTCCACTGTCGGCTACCGGTGGTGATGCACGCGCAAATACGGCGGGCAGTTGCACCCCGGAAGCAGTCATCGAACTTGCGCCAGTCCGAACGGCAGTTGTGGGTCGAGATCGTGTGGAAACGAGATTTCTGCGACTGAGCGCGAGTTCGCCGATCATGTCGATTGAGTTCAATACGAAGCGATCGACCTGATCGAGCCGAGCGCGCGCAACAAAGCCCCCTAGGGGCTTCAGCTTGCGGCCATCCTGATTGCTTTCATCGCTTCTGTAGCGCCAAGTATGTTCACGACCGGCTCGGCCAGTACACCCGCAGATTCATGCCATTCTCAACAGTGTTGAATCGATGAATGGCGCGCTCACCGGCAGGGCATCGATACACATCGTCTTTCGCAAGGTAGACAAAGTCAGCCTTCGTGAAGAGCCCCTTCTTCCGTGATGCGGAGGTCAGTGGCTTTGGGACGTATGCGCTGATGCCGTTCAGATCGCACGCGCGTATCTCCGGGCCGCTGAAGTAACCACGATCAGCCAGCACCTTCAGCTTTGGCGTGGCCATCGCCTTCTTCGCGGACGCCGCCATCCTGCCGAGTTGCCCGTGATCGTTTCCGACGTTGGTCACTTCGTGTGCAACGATCAGGTGGTGCTTCGTGTCCACCGCCACCTGGACGTTGTAGCCGACGATGCCGGAACCCCTGCCGCTTGTTGCCATGGACCTCGCGTCGGGATCCGTCATCGACAGCTGTTTGTCGGGTTGCTTCTGCAGCTGCCTCTTGATCTGCGTGAGCTCACGCATCTCCCGGCGCAAGCTGGCGATCTTCTGGTACAGGCGCACAGTCTTTACAGCGAAACCTGTCGGGCTGGTCCGGTCGGCGGTCTCGATTGCGTCGAGGTATCGCTGGACGCTTTCCTCGATCTGCTGCCGACGCTTGTCGATCTTACCTGTCGTGTAGTTCTTGTCGCGGCTGTTCACAGCCTTGAATCTGCTGCCATCGATTGCCACCATGTCACTGGACAACAGCTTCAGTCCGCGACAGAGTTCGACGAAACGCCGGCATACGTTGCGGATTGCTGCGCCGTTATCGTGGCGGAAGTCGGCGATCGTCTTGAAGTCAGGCGCAAGACGTCCCGTCAGCCACATCAATTCGACATTGCGTTGGCATTCACGCTCAAGACGTCGGCTCGAAGGTACCCGGTTCAGGTAGCCGTAGATATAGATCTTGAGCATCACGCCCGGGTGGTAAGAGGGGCGACCGGTGAGTGCTGGAACGGTCCCGCTGAAACCGAGGTCCTCAAGCTCCAACTCGTCGACAAAGACGTCTATGACCCTGACCGGATTGTCCTGCGCGATGTAGTCATCGACGCATTCGGGCAGTAGTGCAACCTGCTTGCGGTCATCGCCTTCAACGAATCGTTTCATGAGCCACCCGCTCTCAGTGCGTTGATTCAGTTTAGGCGATCAATGCGTTTTCACACGATCTCGGTCGTTCACGGCCTCTCGTTGCCACGCGAAAAGCACGCCGCTCGCTCAACATACGCAATCACCGATCCAGGCACGACGCCGATAGCCACGTCGGTCCCGCCGATGCCCGGCCTTTCTGGCCTAAGATATGGCAAGGGAGCATGCGTGCGGGGGCATCATGAAAGCACTTATCGTTGCTGCGACATTGGCGGCTGGCTGTTCCATCACCTACGCGCAGACTTACCCGCGGGGAGCGCTGGCTGACCAAAGCATGGGGGCTTATAGAGCGCAATGGGAAGCGCAGAAGCAACAGATCGAACTCCAGAACGAACAACTCCAATTACTGAAACAACAGCGCGACCTGGATTTGCTGATGCAGCAGCGCGAACTGAATTCGCTGAGACAACAGCGCCAATTTGACTTGCTCAGACAGAAGCGCTAGATCGCTGTGAGGCGCGGCACACGCCTCAAGATCCGGCTGAGGTGACTCCCGGCCAACAGGAGTCATTCGTCGCGACGATGAATCAGTTGCTCGAACGGCGCCTATGGGGTGGCGGATTCAACCGGTCGATGCAACACAATGAACGCTGCGTGAGCGGCGGGAGTGTTGCAAATGAAGTACAGAACCCGGACCTTTTATAGCGAAAGCCAGAAAGCGTTGATGTGGGAGCGGTGGCGT
>NZ_JBKGUA010000058.1:0-36964 GCF_046543485.1 Paraburkholderia sp. EG304
CTGGTCCGTGTCCCAATTGTCGCCTAACTCGTTCACGTAGTATCGACCTTGACTGTCGACCGATACGGGGTATTGCTTACCGAAGTAGAACTGATAGTACGTGGTTGACCCATCGGACCAAATATCCTTATAGACCGCTAGCGGTATCGGACCCGTTTTGCTGCTCCCATTGTAGGAGCCACAATCCGCCCATACCCAGAATCCTGTGGCCGATACAATCGTAGGTATCGGAGGGATCGACGGCGCGCAAGTTGGTGCGGTCCAGCGAGACCCGTCCCATACTGGCGCGGAGGTTTGGGTGAAGCCGGGTGGACACGGTTGTGGCGCCTGATAGTTGCACTGCGGAGCGGTGTATTGCGATCCGATCCACTGCGCAGCAGCTAGGGTCGTCCATCCAGGATCTGTGGGACACGTCGGTGCAGTCTGCCAGACCGTTGTTATGTGACCGACGCACGTCGAGTCCTGATTGTTGACCGAGCACCTTACCGGCCCTGCCACTGCAGCATGGCTTACAAGCACCGCACAGACGGCCAGCGCAATCCTGATTATCAGTTTTGTCATTTTCTCTATTCTCAATAGGAACAGTACGTCGTCGCAACGGCGGTGCCGGGGATAACGGTGCTGTCGCCTGGGCTTCCATCCACGATATAGACCGTCCATGGGCCCGTACCATCGACCCGGTAGTGGATCGAGGCGGTCGGGTCGGTGTAGGTGCTCTGTCCGGACACCACAATCCCCGGCGTCCCGCCCGCCGGACACACTGGATTGGGCACGAACGTACCGTTCCCGTCGGGAATAGCGGTGTAGCCGTACCACAGCTTCGGCCCGCCAATGGGCATCCACTGCAGAACGCCCGACACCTTCTGGCACGACAGCACTAGGCCGGAACCGTCGCTTGCCCCGGCAATGGCATTCACCGCCGGGCAAGCAGTTCTTGGCCATCCCACGCTGCCCATCCCGATCGTCGTACCGGCGGTGACAGTCGTACCAGCCGTGACCGTCGTGCCCGCAGCTACCGCACCGCTTGCCGCCACGGCGCCCGTCGCGCCAACATTCGCCGCGCTTACCGTCCCCTCTGCATCCAGATCGTGAACGTTGTGCAGGCTCACGTGATTGACGTTCTGATCGCCTGTCCACGTCAGCGCGCCGTCGCGCCGGATATAGACCGAGTTGCCGTCCGAGGTTGGCCCATTGGTCGCAAGGATTGCGGCGGGCACGTTGCCCAGCGGATTGGTGGCGGTCCATGCACCGTTCAGGCCAGTGATCGTTCCCGCGTTCTGCGTTTTCGAGTACCCGAACGCATTGCCGCCCGCCTGCGCAATCTGCGACGCGCCGACGATATCTGGCACCCCGCCGCGCGTGAGCGGCTTCGACGGATACATGACGTAGGTGACGTGGCAGTCACCGGCGCTCGCCGTACAGGTTGTAGGCCCGACACTCATGCTGATCACGTACGACCCGCCCCAGAACGGCCCTGGCGCGTGGGGCTGTTTCAGGTTCCCCTGCGTAAAGAGGTCATTGAGCGTCGGCGGGTTGGCAACCACCGCGACAGGCCCCCCTCCAATCAGCGTCGCGTAATTGTTGGTCACCCAGTCAGATAACGCCGAGTTAATGACCGCCTCGTTCTGGCCTTCGGCCGCCATGACCTGCGCGCGCCGCTTCGCCGCGTCTTCCTTGATGGCGACGGTCGTCATCAGCGCAGCGGCCACCAGCACGACCACCATCTCAACGATGCTGAACATGGGCGACGACCCTTAGTTGTTGTGCGTCGCGTACATCGCGATGCTCGCCGTCGCACCACTCGAGCTGCAGACCGTCCCCGCAGTCGACTGGTTAAAGGTGGTATTCGGATCGGAGAGGGTCGTCCCGTTGACGGTCACCTTGGTATAGGCGCCTGCCACGGCGCCCACCGCGAGCGAACAGACCGTCGCCGGAACCGGATAGGTGAGCACCATCGCATCGTCGGTCGTGGCAATGGTGGCGACCGCGACTGTCACCGGACCACCGAAGATGCCGGTCAGCGTGCCGGCCGTCTTGTTCACCCGGCTGCCTGCCGAATCGAACGCGTGATTCTGCGCCAGCGTGAGCAGCGATTCGGCCGAAAAATCCGTGTCGCTCGCAGTCGCATCCTGAATACCGCTGCGGAAGAGTTGCGACTCGCTCTTGAACTGGTGCGCGTGAATACGATCCATCACGAAGCTGCGACCCTCGTACACGATGAGTGCCAGCAGCGCGGCACCGGCCATCACGGCTGCGCCTTCGATGATCGACAGCTCGCCGGACTGTTTGCGCCGACGGCCCATGCGCAGGATCGCGGCCTTGCGTTGTTCCTGGGTCTGATTCTGGATCGCGTTCTTTTTCATTTTTTCCATGCCTCGGTCAATTGGATACAGCGGATGTAGTTGGGGAAGAATCGAAGCTCGCAGCGCCGGTCGCCGCGTACGATCCGATGCCCAGCACAAAAAACAGCGTGACGGCGAAGCCAAGCAGCACGTAATGCGTGATACGTGCATTGCGGCGCACGGTGGCGACGACGCGGTCCAGCGATGTTCGGCCAAGATTCTTGATGGCCTGGACAAACTGGTCGCGCCCCGCCGCGTCGGCGATGGTGTCGATCACCACCTCGGAGAAGATGCCGGTGTCGAGCGCCCGCATCGGTTCATCCGGGCGTTGCGTGAGCCGCCGGCTCATGCGGTCGATGTGCCACCGCAGCCACGGGTCGGCGGTCTTCGCAAGCCGGTCGAGCGCCGCACGCAGGACCAGATTGGAATCGAAGAGACCGGCAAGCGACACGATCAGCAGGGCTGCGCGCAGGTCGCGCCGGTTACGCCACATCAGCGGCAATGCGTCGACGCGGTTACGGAAGTGCCCGGTCCAGCGCTTGAGCGTCCAGAAGTACAGCGACACAAGGCCCGCGGCGATCGCAGCGCTCAGCCACCAGTACTCGTAGCAGAATGTGTCGATCGCATAGAGCGTCTGCCCTATTGGTAGCCATTGATCGACCGGCTTCATGTCCGCCACCGCCGGGAAAATCTCTCCGCCGAACAGCATGCAGAACATGTAGAGATAGACGATCAGGAACGCGGGATAGGCCATCTCCAGCGACGTCGTCGACGCGAGCACACCCTCCGCGTGCGCAGCCATTTCCGCGAGCTCCAGCCCGCGCACTGCGGCGTCTTCGCGCGTCGACGTACCCGCAATATCGAGAAGCGCATGTTCCTGGCTCGGAATGAACGGCTTGAGCGCGGTGGCAAAGTCGTCACCAGCGACCATGCGCTTCGCAACCGCATTGAACACCGGCCATGTCAGCCACCTGCGCGAGCGATGACGCTTTTCGAGAGTAGTAAGGCGCTCGAGCAGCGTCTCACGATTGCGCAGCCCCTTGGCCGCCACGTCCAGACGTGTCTCGCGATAGAAGGTCTCGCGCACCGTCTGGAAGCGCCATCGGGCGATGCGCATGCGCTCCTTCTGCGGCAGCGCCATGAAGAGCGTATGAATCAGTCCGCGGATCACGACGGCATCCTCCCGTCGCGGTCAGCGAAAATCCGGTATTCGTCAAACGGACGCATCGCCGTGTCGATGAAGCGCGGATCGATGATCCCTTGCGACGCCTTGAAGAGTGCGTGCTCGTAGATCGTCTTGCCCGTCATGTCATCGCTGTCAAAGCCAGTCGTGCGCGCCGATCGCCATACCCGCTCAGCGCCGCGCCAGTCGCGTTCGGCAACGCGGTCGAGAAACTCCATCGTCGGCCGGAAGATCTCCATTGCCAACGTCTGCCCTTTCGTACCGACCGCGACCTTGCCCGCCCGTGTGAACAGTCCCTTCAGGCGGCAATGTTCGCAACCGCCTTCGTCGCGGCACGCCATCTTCGAGGTGTCCAGACCGAACTTGCGTTCGAGCGTTTCAATCTGCGCTGCGGGCATCACATCGCGCGCCGGCACCTTGCAGTGGGGGCACAGCAGGGGGATCAGTTTCTGGTTCGCGACCGCATTAATGAACTTCTCGGAGGACACTTCGTCCATCGGCAACTGCAGGCGCCCACCGGCCAGGCGCATGAATGCACCGATCGCACTATCCGCATGAAGCGTGGTCCGCACCGGATGCCCTGTGAGTGCGAGCTCAGCCACGAGCCCGGCGACAACACGGTCCCGGATCTCCCCGACCGTCACATCGTCCGGGTCCATGCGCATCAGCGTGCGGATCACCTCGGCGCACTTGCGGTTCGCTTCTTCGTCGGTCTCATCGGGACGACGCGGAATCGAAATGTCCGACAGCCACGGCTGCGGATACTCGGACGGTTCATTGACTGCGAACTGCTTGCGCAGGTCACGAGACGCGAGCATGAAGGACATCGCGCGCAGCAACGTGGATTTGGCCGAGCCCGTCTCGCCGGTCAGGACCGTGACCCCGCCGCTGACGTTGCCCAGCGCCTGAACGATGCGCAACTGGGACGTCTGCAGCCCCATCTGTTCCGGCATCAGCACCTTCAGGTTGCGGAAGTTGCCGTCGAGCAGGCGCAGGCCCACATCGAAACCACCAACGAGCGGCGAGCTCTGCCAGCGGATATTGACGATATCCGACTGCACAACGAGCGGGATCATTGCCGACTGCGAAGCAGTAGGCTGGAACGTCTCGCCGGAGTTGGTGTTGCGCGCGACGAGATCCTGGTAGGCGGCCGAGAGCGCGCGACGCACCAGCGCCTTGGGCAGCTTGCGGTACGTGTAAAGGTCGCCGTTCACGCGGAACCGGACTTCAACATCGTCGTTGAAGTCGCGGTACTCGAAGTGGATGTCACCGGCGCCATACGCGTGTGCGGCTTCGGCCACGTCGCGAAATGTGCCGATCGCACGCGAACTCTCCGGAAGAATGGCCGCCGAGCGGTTGCGCTCGGTCGCGTAGATCGCGGCGATCACCGCGTCCGTTGCGATCATCTCTTCATGCACCTTGATGTCGGCGCGCTCGAGATCCATCACATACGTCGGATACAGCGCGGACTCGTGGAACGTGCGGGTCGTGATGATGATCGCCATCCCCGCTTGCACTTCGACCGCCACAAACTCGCGGCGCGCCGCATCGGTAATGCGCAGGGTTGCATCCTGGCCGCGCTCACTCAGAATGCGCTTGAAACCCAGTGCGTCGGCGGCCACCAGTTGCGGCAGGCCTGACGGCAGGAACTCCGCCTGCTGCGACACCACGTCAGCTTGTGCATGGAGTTCGTGCACGTCATGTGCCTCGTCGGCGGACCCTGTGGGCGGCACTGCCCGCGGTGCAACGTCATGCGCTTCCATCCTTTGCACGGCGGGCTCAGCAAGGGGACGCTCCACCATGCTGGACGCCATCGCTGATTCCGGACCAGCATTGCGCATCGCTTCAGCGACGTCCTCCGCGACCCCTTGCCTTTCGGCCGGGTGATGAGCCGCCGGCTCAACGTGCGCCTGATGCGCCGTCGCTTCGGGTTGTGACGGATCACCGCCCGCGGTCACGTACGAGTCGCCTTCATTGGCGTCGACGTCAGTGACGTCGCCCATTCTCAGCCGCATGCCCAACGTCATGGGCTGGCCCGGCTTCGTGTCTACAGGCTCTGCCTTGAGCGGCTTGTCCTTACGCACGAAGCGCGGCTCGCGATCCATGTCCTCCTTGCGGGCTGCACCCGCGATAGGCATCGACGCTGGGGATTCGTCAGTGAACCCGGCGCGCAGTGCACGGAACCGCCCAAGAATGCCGCGCGAGGACGGCTCGTCTTTTTCAATACCGTTGAAGAGGCTCATCGTTATCGTGCGGCAGCGGAAAGGGGAAAGGAGGAAGGCAGCGGACCACCCAGATCACTCAGCGTTCGCGCCGGACCGCCCGGCTGCTGCGCGTTGTCGGACGTATTGGCCGTGCCGCCGCTGATGGTTTCGGTCCAGGTACGCTTGCCATCGGTGACAGTGACGACGAATCCATCAACCCGCTTCACGGTCCAGCCATTGAGCAGCTTCACGCCAACATGCGCGGGATAGGAGGCGTTGCGGTAGTCGTACAGCACCGACGTTCCGCTCGTATCGCTGAAAGCGCCAACGAATCGCACCGGTTCCGTGTGGGAAGCCGGCGGTGTCGCCCTGATGACCTGCGGAGCGACTGGCACTGTCGAAGGCGGAGGGGCGTTGAGCGTGACAGCAGTACCCTGCGGGCCGCCATCGCCGGCAAGCTGCCGTGCAATTTTCGAACGGGTAATCTGGTCGATCTCGTCGATCGACAGGTGCGGCGCAGCGGGCGCCGGTAACGTCTGCGCTGCCGGTTGCGAGACGGGTTGCGAGACGGGTTGCGAGACCGGTTGAGAAGCCGCGGAGGCCGAAGCAGCGCCTGGCGACGCGGGCGAACCCATGTCGAGATTGACCGAGGGTACGCGCACGCTCGCTGTCTGCATGTGCGGCGAAGCCGGCTTCGTCTGTTGCGCCTGCGCAGCACCGGTGATCAGCGTCAATGCACTGGCAATCGCCGTCAGCCGTTTATTCGAGAACATAGTATTTGCCCTTCGCTGTGAAATGGATTCCGCCCTGGTCGCCTGCACCGCCGTTCGCCTTCCCTGTTGCACCCTGTTCGTTCAGCTTCAACTCCACAGTCAGGGAGTCGAGCGTCATGTTCGATGGCAGCTTCGCGAGCAACGGCGATTGCCAGCGAAAGCCGTTGATCTCCCATGTGCCGACACGAATCATCTGCGCGGGCCGCGGGCCGGTTGCGCCCGGCGGGATCGCGAGTAACGGCTTCGCAGGTTCAATGTGAACCGTGTACCCGTAGCTGATCAGCTCGAATGGTTTGGTCGAAAGCTGCTGTGGTGGCGTCTGCAGGGCGTCGATCAGTCCCTGCTCGGTCGGCCACGCCTTCTGGTCATTGGCTGTCACCAGCGCGACGCCGGGCACCAGCGGACCGCGTGCTCCGGCATGCAGACCATCCGCATCAAAGCGCAGCGGACGCATCGCTTCGGGAGCCGCCTGGCGGAGGTCGTCGAAACTGCCGCCATACCGGCGAAGGGTCAACGAGCAATAGCCCTGCGTCGCGCACACGGCCTTCTCGAAGACCCATCCCGCCACGACGGATTCGCTATTGCCAAGGGTGGAAAGAAGCGCTGGCGCGAGCAGATTGGCGCGCGGCATCTTTGCGGCGAACGTCTGGCGCACGAGCGCGGCATATCGGTCTTCGAGCGACGGCTCTTTCGGCGCAGGCGGCGTCGGGGGATCCAACAGGTCCTTCAGTTGCATGCCACCCAGGACAACGGCCACGAGAATCACGAGAACCGGCACGACTGTCGGCACGTTAGCCGGCAGTTTCGAAATGCGCCCCGTCTTGCGATCGTCAAGCAGCGCGGCCGCGCCGAAGCTCTCGTCCACGTCTCCCACGGCCTGGCCGGAACCGAGCGTCGTTAGCGTCAGGTTTAGCCTCAGGCATTCCTGCTCGATCGACAGACGCCTTTCGTGCGACTTCGGTACCGTGAGAACCTCGTCGCTGCGTACGACACCGCGCACAATGAAGACCATGTGCACGCGCTGGTCATCCTGCAGCATGACGAGTACGGCAGCCCTTCCCTTCACACGTTCGTGCTGGGCGATCCGCGCCGCTCCCGAGTACAGGCGCGCGCCCTTGATCTCACCTGTCTCAGGTGCGCAGAAACCACCGATGGCGTCCTTGCCGACCTTGTATTCGATGTAGTGCGTCGCGCCGAAATCATCGGCGTATCGGCGGCGCTCGGCGCGCACCTGTTTTGCAGGATACGCGCGCCAGTCCAGTCCGAAGACCAGACGCGCGTTCTTTTCGCGCGGCAGCGGATCGGTAATGTGCATGCCCGTGCTCACATCGACGGGACGACCGTAGCCGTCAGCATGATCACCTGGAAGGTCTTCGACTTGTTCCACAGACCCGTGATACCCGCGATACCGCCATTCGTCGTGCTGTTCGCAAGGTCCGTCATCTGACCGTACAGCACCACCGTCTGACCATCAGACAGCGCGATCGTCTGGTCCTCCTTGCTGCCGGTCGTGTGCGCGAGCTGGATCTGTTGCAGCGTCTGGCCAGAGCCGACCGACGCCGACGTGAACGGGCCATTGAGCTTCGAACTGTCGGCCCAGTACGAGAGGATGATCTGGTTGTGGTCGTTGACCGCTGGCAGGATGTTGACGAAGTCACCCGTGGTCACGGTTCCCGGCGTGAGACCCGGCACGCCCCCAGACGTGGCCGTGAGGCTCCCCGCAGACGGCGAGGTCGAGCGCAGATAGTCGTCGCTCTGGAACGACGCGATCGAAACGGGCAGGCCGTTGAGCGTCATCTTCGTCTGCGTGCTGTCCTGCACCGTGCGGCCATACTGGTTCAGCGCATTGAGGACGGCGTTCGTGCCGGAGAACGGCGCATTCGGTTGCAGCACTGACAGGCCGACCGTACCCCCGCCCGACGAGAGCGACGTGGGTGACGTGAAGCTGACCGCATACTTGGCAAGACCGCCCTGGATATAGTTGAACACCACGTCGGCATTCACGCCCGCCTGACTGCCGTTGTTCAGCGCGATCTGGAGGGTACGCACGCGCAACATCACCTGGCGCGTCGAGACGGCGTTTTCCTGCGCAAGCAGCTTGCCCATGCGGTCAGCCGCCTCACGCGTGTCGTAGACCATCACGAGGCGGCTTTGCGGGTTGACGTTGACGTGGCCCATCGGCGTGCGCAGTTTGTCGAGCGCATCGCTGATCGACTTGATCTGGTCGAAATCCCCTTCCCGCCCCGTCGACGTCTGTGCCGCAAACGAGCCCGTATTGCCGCCCGATCCACCGGTGCCGTTCGCCTGGTTGCCCGTCGAGGTGTCCATGCCCTTGGACATGGTCGACTTGATCGACACCTTGCCCGGGATCGCGGCGATCTGGTACATGCGCGTGACAAAGCGCGTGATGTTGATGGTCGAGCCGTCGAACGACCAGTCGAGACCGAGGTCTTCGGTCATGCGTGTCAGATACGCGCCGGCATAGCCCGTGAATACCTGCGCGTAGACAGGCTCTTCATAGGCATTCCCGTTCGAGCCTCTCGTTGTGACATTGCCGCCCGCTGACTCTCGCGGCACCAGCGAACTGCGCGGCACGAACACGTCGGGGCTCAGATGGACCGGATAACCGGTTGCGCCAGAGATGAGCGTCGAAATCTGCCTGATACCGATGTTCGCTGGCATCGTCACCTTCTTCTCGCGGAACGTGGCGGGCAGCGTCGCTTCATACGCGACCGGCACGAGCCGGTCGCCAAGGAACGCCGTTGGCACGTCTTCCACCAGCGCCATCGAGCCAGGCAGATTGGCCATCGCGTCGCTCCCGGTGCGATGAGCCCCGTCGTAGGCCGCGTTGATGTCGCCCTGATTGACCGCGCAACCCGCGATCGTCAGCGAGCAGGCGACGGCAACGACAGTTTTGATAATGGATGCGTGACGCATGGTGTTAGTCCTGGCAGTTGGCCGCGCGCGCGATGACGCGGATGACGTTGTTCGTGTGACGGCAGACACGCGTGGGCACGCGCATGTGATTGGTCGCCTGCATGACCTGCGTGAGGACCGCCCTGAAATCCCCAGAGAAAGTCGCGTTGAACTCCAGCGGCAGATCGTCATCGACCTTCCATGCGAGCTGCCAGCCCTGCGTCTGCAACCAGCGGTCGAGCGCGTTGCGCAGATTGAGGTCCTGCGGCGAAACCGAAAGAGTCAGCGTGGCAGCCGGTGCTGAGGGTGTGCCCGGCAGAACCACCGAGGCAACGCCAGTCGGAGTCGGTCCGGACGATGCGATGGCGGTCGTCGAGGGGACCGTTGCAGCACTGACGGCAGGCGATGCGGTCGCGGTTACTGCATAAGCCAATGCGCTGGCACTTGCAGGCGCCGCGCGAGACGACGGGACTGCCGCGAGGATCTGCCATCCGTCGCCGGCGGGGGCCGCGACATGCGACTGGTCCGGGTCGATTGCGGCGTGGCTCCAGCCTGATGCGCCCACTAGCGCCAGTGCAGCCAGGATACGCGCGATCACCCGCACCCGTTCATTGCGTTCGATGGTCACGTTCATTCGTTATTGCCCCTGCCGCTGCAGGCGGCGATAGATTGCGTTGGCATAGATCAGCTGCTTCTGGGTCGAAACCGCGTTATAGGCACCCACGGCCTTCCAGGTCGGCCCGAACTGTTTGATGTTCGAGGCCAGAATCCACGTACCGACGTAGGCGTTCACGCAGGCGTTGAAAAGGTGCTCCCGGCGAATGCCATACCGGGCAAGCCTGGGTAACCACGATGAGTTGATCTGCATGAGGCCGATGTCTTCGGTCCCGTTGCTGTTCACGTTCATTGCGTTCGGCCGCATGCCGGATTCGTGCTGTGCGATCGCGCGGACCAGTTGTGCGCTGACGTGCCGGTAGGCAGCAGCGTCATCAAGGCAGTCAGCCCGCGCAACGGAGGCACTGCCAAGCAGCACCGCGCCGAGAATGGAAATGCGCGCACCGTGCATCACGATTTCGCCACCGCCGTTGCGGGCGCCGTCGGCGCGGCAGGAGAACCGGGCACAGGACGCTCGAAATACTTCACGTCGTGGCGCCGGGTGACATTCACGGTATTGCCATCCGCGGTGACGATGAACTGCTCGGCCGTACCGTTGAACATGTAGTACCGGCCCTTCTGCTCGCCGGAACCCAGGTGCTTCACGTCTGTTACATGGATCTGCACTACCGACGCGGCGAACTTGAAATACGTTTGGCCGTCGCGGTCGAACACGGCCTCGAGATGCGCCGGGCTGGTGGTGTCGAATTCATAGACAGTCCCCGCGGAACGCGCGAGCTCGACCGTCTTCGTGCCGTCCGACGCGACCATGCGCTCGGCGCGCTCGATGGTCATCACGTTGGTCCCGGCGTCCCACTTCGGATGCAGCGAACGGCCTTCGGGCGTTCGGAACGTCAGCTCCCCGGTCGGCTTCGACGCGAAGCGGATCTGTGTATGCGTGTCGTCGCCGTCGCGGATCGCCTGCGCGCCAAAGTATTCGGCCAGCAGGGATGCGGGCGCAGCGGCCGGTGCCGCTTCCTCTGGTTTCGCAGCCACGGTCTGCGCAACCGCATCGGCTTGCGATTTCTCGCCAGCGGCATAATTGAGCGCGCCGGACTTCGGCGTATCGCGGTGCAGGCGGATGTGTCGCGACGCGAAGTCGACGTCCGCATACAGTCCGGTTTGCGTCATCAGGCGATCGAGCGCCTGCATCCAGTTCTCGCCCGCACGCGTGGCAAAGGCGCTTGCGTCGGTGATGTCCACATCCTTCTGTGCAGACCCGGTCCAGCCCTGCGGAGCCAACGCCTTCACGAAGCTGGCCACGGGCATGCTTGCCTTGAGCGCGCGGACCGGTTCAAGCGCACCATGTGTGCCGATGAGGACGAGGCGATTGGAGAAGCCATCGAAGCCAGCGGGCTGATCGTCGTGCAACGCCGCGAGCGCTCCACGCGCTCCGCCGCCGATGAATGTGTTTGCTCTCGTCCAGCGCGCACTGGCCTGCCGGCCGGCCACCGTGTACGTGACCGTTTCGGGCGTGCCGTCGACCACGACATAGGGGCCTTCCGCGTGGCCACCGACTGCGGAAATAACCTGGCCCGCGCGAGGCTGGATATAGGTCTTCGATCCATCGTTGAAGATGAGCGCGGGACGTTCGGCGATACCGCCTGCAATCTCGTAATCGAAATCGAACGGATCGGTATTGGCCGCGTTCGAAGCCGCCGCTCCCATTGCAGCGATACATGCGAGAGCAATTCGTGAGAAGGTGCGCTTCATAGGCCGGCCTGGATCTGGTTGAGGTGTCGCGCGAAACGCGCGAGATACGCCTGCCCCGGAGCCGGATTGGCGCTGTGGTAATACGCGATCGCCTTCGCGACGGAGTGCGTCTTGCTGTAGTTCTCGTTGAGAATGTCCTCAGCAACGCGGATGCTGGTGGCCGGAGACAACGCGTCCCACGGCGATGCGAAACGGCGCGAGTGGTACGCCCAGTTGATCTGCATTACGCCTACGTCGAAGTCGCTGCGACCGCGCGCGATCAGCGACTGGACAACGCGATAAGCGTCCGCACGCGTCTTGAAGAAGAAGCCCTGCCCTGCGACGTTCAGGGTCCATGGCCATGCACGGCCATTGAAGGCGGACTCATTGAGCGCGATGCCCGCCAGCACCTTCGGATCGACGCTTCTATGCATCAGCTCAAACGGCGCTGTCGCGCTCGCGCACGCCCAGCCGCCGCGGCCCTCGGCAATCGCGGCCTGAGCGTCTTCGTCCAGTACGGTTGGCTGCAGCCAGCCTTTCCCGACGAGCAATCGCTCGAGCGAGACGTCGCGCGAGTCGACCGACACGGTAATACCCGTTTCCGGATTGCTCGCCACGGATTGCCCCACCAGCGGCGTGGCCCATTTTTCGAACACCTGGAGCCCGCACCAGAACACGGGCTTACCATCAAACGAAACGAGCGCGCGGGCGTTGCCTTCGGCAAGAACAACGCTTGTCGGGCTGATCACTTCAGCGATCGTCGCAGCCTGGGCGCCGTGAAGGTACGCGACCAGCGCAACAACCATCCCGCCGATAGCAATACGTTTTTCGAGCGGCTTACTCATCGCGATACGGCTCCAGCACAATGTCGCGATTCACCTTGAGCATGAAGCGGCGCTCACCTGGGTCCGATGTAATGGTCGGCGGGATGTTCTTGTACCGTTCAAGCACTGACTGGGCCGTCGTGGCGGCAACCTGGCCCGCCGTACTGCCGACCTGGGTAACACCAAGCGGACCCGTGGTGGTGGACGTTTCGCCACCGTCGTACTTGTGCAGAAGGATCGCGACGAGAAAGGACGTCCCGAAAATCTTGAAGAAGTGGTTGTTGACATCGCCCGAGAAGCCCGCCGAACCGTCGCCATCCGCGCCCTGCGCGCCAAAAAGCGGCACATGCTTGCCGTTCGGCAGGCGCAACTCCGTCGCAGCTACGAGAATGCTTTCCTGGCCCGGCTGAATGTCAGAGCTATACGGCGCCGTGATGAAGCTGCCCTTAGGGATCATCAGGCAGTCGCCACGGATGCTGTCGTACACGTCTTTTTCGACGATCAGAGAGGCTGTGCCGGGACGATCGGAATTAAGTCGCTCTGTCGAGAGCACGCCAATGTGGTGGGGAGGCGAAAGAACGCAGCCATGCGCCTGGCCCACAAAACCGGCGCGCGGAAAATCCTGGTCGCTACCGGACTGCGCCGACACATTCCTGATGAAGGTGGCATCGTGGTCCTGGCTCGAATATGGGCGCGCCGACTGCGGCTGCCCTGCTCCTGCGGCCGCGAAAGCCGACGCGAGTCGTTCAGCGACCGACCCTCCCGCCGCCTGTTGCGCGGCAGCCTGCTGGGCCGCGACCTGAGCGGGCGTGAGTACTCCCGGCAACGGGTTGGGCGTCGTAGACGTACGCGCCGTATCCTTGACCTTCAGGCCCGGTTTGAAGATCGGCGACGTGAAGATCGCGTCCGCGTCGGCGTCAGCCTTAATCTGCCTGGTCTGCTGATCGTTGATAAAACCATCGGCGGTTAGCGCAGGCGCGACATTCACCATATTCGACGTAGCCGCGGGCGAGGACGAGCGTGCTGCGGCCGCCGCGCGCGCTTCGGAGGCCGCCATCTTGCGCGCCTCGCTCAACTGGTCGTCGATCGTCTTGTTAAGGTCCTGCGTGTTGTTCGACTTGTCGACGACTTCAGCAGCCTTCGCCTTTTTCTGCAGCGCCGCCTGTTCGTCAACCTTGGCGCTCTCTTTCACCTGGTAGTAGAAGCCGAGCGCTCCGATCACGACTGCGGCGACGCCGCCCACCGCAAACAGTGCGTTGCGGGGCGACTTCCCCTTGAAAAGACTTGCGCGCGGGTTGTTCTGCTGATCGGTCGGTGAGTTCATCTCGCCCCTCAGAAGCCGAACAGGCCTGCACGGCCGCGCTTGATCGTCACTTCCTCATTCGGGGCCCGCAGCACGATCTGGTTGGCTATCTCCTGCACGACGATGTACTGGCCGCGCCGGATGAAGTTCGGGCTCACGACATCTCCGTGATCCTTGACGAGGGGCACGGCAAACGGCGCATTGGCGGGCAGGCGCAGCCATACCGACTTGCCGTCATCGAATACGGTCTCGGGACGGAACGACGCCGAACCGGAGACTGTATAGTCGAAGTTGAGTTTGTCTGGCGAGACGCCAATCGGGCCTGAATCAGTCCGGCCCTCGGGATCGTCACCGTGGCCCTCCGGGCCAACGCCCGCTTGCTCGCGCGCGCGGACCTTCGCCATGACGGAGCCGGGGTAGTTGAAGCGCACGGTCTGATAAAACAGCCCGCCCATGGGCGACGACACGAGCGTCATGTCGTACTCGCGCAGGTTGGTGGTCAGGTGAAGGGTGTTGACGAGGCCGGGTTTGACCGGCTTCACGAAGACATGATTCTCGCCATCCGTGTCAATGACCCACTGCACCGAGTCACCCATAGCTGGATCGGTCGTCAGGCGCTCGCCCTTCGCCAGCTCAATCGTTGTGTTCTTCAGCGGCGCGGTCATGATCCGGTAGATCTGATCGCGGCTATAGGTGAACACGACCATGCGAGCATCGCCCGGCATGGTGATCGGGTCTGAACCGGCGTTATAGGGATTCACCGGGCTCATCGGGTCGCTCATTGCTGTGGCGAGGTCAAACGAAGCGGCCGGGGCCACGACGCCCTTCTTCGCTGCATTCACAGCCGGGCAAACGGCAGCCGCGCATGCGAAAGCGGCCGCCCACAAAGCGAGCGTGCGGGAGGCGATCATTATTGAGTTTTTTGGATCGAGAACAACGGATAGAACATTCCGAATGGATTCGAACCGAGTGCGTCTTCGGAAGTCGGTGGGACGATCTGATAGCGGATCGTCAGGGCGTATTTCTGGACGATAGGCCTGTCGGTGGGCGACTGCGTCGTGCTGGTTGTGAACTCCACGACGCCGGTCGAGTCTTCAAGCAGTGCAACGTTGGTGATGCGTACCTCCCGAACGAGTTTCGGATTCAGGGTGATTGCCTGGAATGGAGCGTCGCTTTTGACCCAGTCGCCGAACTGATTGCGCGCATTGCCAACCATCATGGCTTTGATGCCATTGATGTTCTTTGCCATGCGGGACGTCTGGATATCGTCTGTGAGGACCGGTTCGATCGTGAACCAGCGCTCAACGGTGTCCCGCAGGGAAGTGCGGATTGCCTGGTCGTCGGGCTTGTATGCGGCCAGTTGGGCGACTACTGCGTGGCCGTTGACGTCGGACGAAACGCCATATGCCTTGACGACCGACGGCGGGGGATTACGCGTGTAGACCGCGCCCCCAGCGATAAAGGCCAGGATGAAACAGAACGTCTTCCAGTGATTGGCTTCAGTACGCACACGCGCACCCATGTCGAAGATGATCTTCTCAGGGTCATCGTTTGAGTAACCGCCAGGCGCGGTGGAAAGGGCGATTTGCTTCTTGCTGCGGAACAGGGGCATGACGGTCGATCCATTTGGGCCGACTCAATTGAATCAGCCCAAGGTGGAAGCCGATCATGCGAAAGAGATGCGATTTATCACCGCTTTTCGGCGCTGCCCAGGAGGGTCACGGACGGCCGAGCCGGCTCAGGCACATATCGCGGAATGACGCAGAAATTCGTGAGCTTTTCATGCTTTCTCGTACTCTATGCGCCGGTAGACTGACGAAGTTCGGCTGCATTAGCGATTGCACGCGTTGCACAGCATGGTTCCGGTTATGTGTGCCAGTTGTGCAACAACGTTTCGCCGATTATTCAGATACTTAGGTGGACTGCAGTCAGTCAGAAGCGGGCTATTGATCCGAAAAGGTGTCTGAGCCGGCTCAGACACCATATTGCAGACTTTGCAAAGATGATGGGCAAACTGGCTATGTCGAGCGACTATTAGAGCGATATTCGCATAAATCCGCCAGCAAAACTCCTGCCTTTCCCGGTTTCCGCCTGTTTCCTAAGGACGCCATTGAACCCAAAGCGGAGTACCGGCGGCCAAGATTTTCTCTGCGTGCAAGGATATTTTCGAAAAAACAAAGAAAAACCTTGCAGAAAAAACTACCAGGCGACACAATCGAGCCAACATTAATAATGCTTCGAGGTACGCCTTGTCGACAAAGCCCTTTAAGGTTCAGGCAGCCGCCCAGTTGCTTTCCACCACGAGCGATAC
Organism: Paraburkholderia sp. EG304; assembly: GCF_046543485.1. Lineage (NCBI taxonomy): Bacteria > Pseudomonadati > Pseudomonadota > Betaproteobacteria > Burkholderiales > Burkholderiaceae > Paraburkholderia > Paraburkholderia sp. EG304. Next base: position 16,203 of record NZ_JBKGUA010000058.1, read on the forward strand.
AGTTCGCCGAATGGTGGATGAATCCGGCATTGAGGTCGCTCGACAAGAGGCTGGTCCGAAGACTAGATTGTTCTCAATCGAGAATATCTTCGAGCTCGCGCGGTATCGCGCAAACCGTCGCAGCAAGACGACAAAGAGAAAGCAGGTTGTAGCCACCGTCTACGCGCCGAAAGGCGGTGTCGGCAAGACGACGCTCGCGAGTAACTTCGGGACCATCTTCGCGCTCAAGGGCCTCCGCACACTCATTATCGACCTCGATTTTCAGGCAAACCTCACGCTCAGTTTCGGCTACGACTCTGAACTGACGCCAGAGGAAGCAGTCGAGGCTGGGATCAGCCAGTCTCGAATCGTCGAATATCACTTCGGCAATCTGATCCCGAACTACCCGACAGGGCGTGTGACCCTGCAAGAAGCACTTAAAAAACCGTATGGCGAATACGGCCCTCACGTCGTTCCGGCTGACCTCAATCTGGACCGCCTGGACACGATGTTGACGTACGAAACGCTAGAAGGCCGCAATGCCGACCTTATAGTTGCGAAGCTGGTAAAGGAAGGGCTCGCCAAGAAAGATCGACACTTTGACGTTTCTGAATATGACGTCATCCTGTTCGATGCGGCACCGGCGAAGAACCGTATTACTCGCGGTGCCTTGCTTGCATCTGACTATGTGATCTCGCCCGTCTCGATGGAAAAATTTTCGACGAAGGCTCTGTCGTATCTTTCCAGCGTTCTGACGGACATGCATGATCAGTTTGATAGGAGTCCGGAACTTATCATCGTTGGGAATTTTTTCGACCCTAATCGGGTGCGGGTCATGGGTCAATTGATGACCATTACGCAGACCTACCGCGATTCCTGGCTTGACCGCTCCATCCGCCGAAGCGAGGACTTTCCAAAAGCGCTGACTGGCGAGTCTGAGCTCCCGCTCGTGCTTTCGAAGCCTAGCAGCCAGGCAGCAGCCGAGCTTCGCGAAAGTGCCGACGCCCTTCTGAACCGAATGGGACTCATCGATGGGTAAGAGTACAAGCGACGCGGATTTCGTTGCCCAACTGCGAAGCCGAAACAGCGCTCGCAGCGAGCAGGGTATGGTGCTGCATACGCCTCCGACAAGGCCAAATCGCTCGTTGGACGACTTGATCGCGGACAACGACGCGAGTTCGCCGTCACCTGCGGCCGACGCGCAACCGAATCAGCATGAAGACTCCGGTTCGCAAGGCGGTGAGTTGGGACGAATTGTCCCTATCGATCTATTGGACACTCATCCTTGGAACGCGCGCGTCCACCGATCTGCTGAACGAGTGCGTGAGATCGCAAGTCAGATCGCGGCCATCCGACAGTTGCATCCGATTACAGTCACACGCAATCCTGATGCACCAGGTCGATATTTCGTTGTGGATGGTGAGACGCGCCTGCGCGGCCTCAAGCTCCTCAATAAGAAAACCGCCTGGATTCTCGAAGTCGATGTCGATCCCAATAATCCGCTCGACTTTTACGGTGCGTCGGTTAAGCAAACAGACGCAACGGAGGCTATCTCCGCGATCGACAAAGGCATCAAGTGGGCGATGCTAATTGAAGAAGGACATGCGACAGCGTCTGCAATTGCGGAAAAGCTCGAGCTCGCACCTTCGACAGTATCGCGGATGCTCGCCTACAAGAAGTTTTCTCCAACCGTTCTGGACTTCATGCATTCGCATGCGGACCGGTTCCCCTACTCCGTCGCGGCTGTCTTAGCGCAGCTCGTCGACGAGGAACTGTCAGAAGAGCAAATCCTGGCGAAGTGTCAGGAGGTTGTGGATTCACAGCAGGGCCGTCGCGCTGTGGAAGCGTTGGTCAAAAGCGTCAAAACGGCTGACGGGGAACGCAAGCCTCGAAAGGCTGCGCTCATCGCGATACCCATTAAAGCGGGGACAGCACAAGTCGGCTCGTTTCGCACTTATGAAAGTGGTGCGCTCGAATTCAAGCTCACAACGACTGCCAGTCTGTCCCAAGAAAACCACAAGGCTCTCTCCGATGTCCTCGAAACCGTTTCTGAATTGATCAGCACCGGTCATGAGGATCTTCTGCGGGAGCTGGAGGCTCGGCTTTCCAGACTTCGGAGCGACGCCTGATATGGCCCCGTTTATGCGGCGTACCGCAGCCGGTCGAGCGTTCGAGGTTTCGGACGGCTCGGTCACGGCCGTCGCATCAACTGATTCGAAACTTTCCGTTAAATCAGTGCGACGTCCAGTGAAGTCTGCGCGATCTCCCTCAATGCAAGGCCTCAGGAATGCGCGCGGATTTGCATCGATGCAAGTTCCAGCAGAGGCTGGCGCGCTTGCACCGGTGCAAGCTCTCGCGAAGGCCGGTGCTTTTGCACCGGTGCAAGCTCTGGCGAAGGCTGGCGCATTTGCACCGGTGCAAGCTCTGGCGAAGGCCGGCGCATTTGCACCGGTGCAAGCTCTGGCGAAGGCCGGTGCTTTTGCACCGGTGCAAGCTCTGGCGAAGGCTGCCGCATTTGCACCGGTGCAAGCTCTGGCGAAGGCTGCCGCATTTGCACCGGTGCAAGCTATGGCGAAGGCTGCCGCATTTGCACCGGTGCAAGCTCTGGCGAAGGCTGCCGCATTTGCACCGGTGCAAGCTATGGCAGAGGCCGGTGCTTTTGCACCGGTGCAAACACCACCTGGTACTGCGGATTACCGACCTCCCCACCGCAGGGGAAGAAACAAAAGAAAAGGGCCCGACTTAACGGGCCCTTTTCTTTTGTTACGTCGAATTGACTGGAGAAGTTCCATGACCTGAAAACGGCTCTTGAAAAAACAAAAGCCAAGAATTGGCGTTCTTGGCTTTTGCAATGTTGCGGCACTTGGATTCTGACCAAAAGAGGGTTGGCGCCCTCTCCCCACCTCAACGTAAGCAATTGAGAGTGTAGGAAGAGTCCCTGTAGCTGTCAACGCATTCCACAAAAACTTCACGAAAAGGATGCGTGAAATGGACTCGCTATGTCTGTCATCCAATGACAGTCTCGCGGCTGGTGATGCTCGCCCGTGCTCGACTAAGTTTGACCGCAACAACACAACTTTAAGTGGACACCTCTGCAACGAGGCGTCTCCAACCCATATTGCCGAAACCGAAGCGACGCGAAGTGGACCGTTTGGTGACGATCCAAATGCATTGCCTGGCAAAATTGCCAATGCACTGGTCTTGGTGTACGAAGGTTTGAAAGAGATCAACCTCTCTGAAAATCATCGTCGAGTATTGGCTTGCTTGATCAGGTTCGGCGTCAACTTGAACGATCCGAATCGAAGCATTTTCATTAAGAAATCATCGATTGCTTCAAAGATCGGAGTCAACGAGGCGACCGTCTATCGCGGGCTTGCTGCATTGGAGGCCGCCGGGATCATCGAGCGAGACGATCAGGGACGGAAGGGAAGGGCGGTAAAGGCGATAGCCACCATCCGGCTGACCGCGGGTGCGCTAGCTCGCTTCGGGTTTTTCGCTGCACCGCGTCAATCAGCCACCGAATCGCCTGGCACTGACCAGCGAGCTGCCGATCTTGCACCGGTGCAAGACGTAAACAATGCCCCTAAGCAGTCTTCTTTGAAGAAACAGCCCACCATGGGACCGTTTTGCAAAATTGCCGGGAAGACAGTCCCCTCGGATCTTGCATGGCTCCATCTTAAGAACGGCCTGAGCTTGAGTGGCATGTTCAAACTGATGGCCCAGGCGAAGAAGGCCGGAACCAAGCTGTCAAACGTAGTCGGCCATTGCGCACAAAGCCTCGCTGCCCTCTCAGGAAGAGAGCTGTTTGCGTACCTGTCGTCACTTATCGCCCAGCCCATCGATTTCGACCGGACTGCGCGTGTCAGGGAGGAGCAGGCACGCATACGAGATCAGAAGCGTCTGGAATCTGAGCAATTCGAGGCTCAACTCCGGCAGCTCGCTGCCGTTAGAGGGCGTACGTTTTCCGATCCGCGCGGCGGACGCTGGCAGGTCGAGGAAGGGGCATTCGTTGTTCGTGCACGGGACCGGGCCGGTAGCGTGCCGTTCACGTTGGCTCGCGAGGCTGTTGCGGCTATCACCGACGGGACGTGGTCCGCTTGCACCGGTGAAAGTCTCGCTATGCGCTTCGCGGGAGATGGCGAGACCGTGCCGCGGGCGACCAACTCTGCCTGGACAGCTATGCGAGATCGGCTCAGACGGCAGGTTCGTGCTTGACATTGGTGTACGCACGCTACGGTTGTAGTCGGTAGTGCTAGCTCGGAAAAGGACATGGACAACACAGAGTTTTCCCCCGGGGTGATTTCGAATCGGCGCACGGCAATTGCGGTGCACAGGCGGCTGTGCGATGCGAACGCGCCCATGCTCAAATTGGGCCGCTTCTATTGCGCGGTACTGGATCGCGGGATATGGGGTAGCCAAAAGGCGATGGCCAAAGAGCTTGGTGTATCGACCGTTAAGGTCTGTCGAACGGTCGCAGCTGCCCGCCTACCCAATGAAGTTCTGGCGCTATTCAGTACCCGGACCCTCACTTTCAGGAATGCATCGACTCTTGATGTGCTCGTCGAACAGTTTGGTGAGGCGGAGGTCATCAAGCGCGCGAGCGCGATACCTGTTGGAACGCCAGTCGCGGACATTCTCGCCATACTCTCGACGGGCCAGAAGGCCCCGCGGCGAGCTGTCCGGGTCAGCATTGTTGCCGGAAATGCTAAATACATCAGGATCGACGTACCAAACATTGCGCTAGTTGCTCCGCGTCTGAAGGAACTGGAGGACGTTATAAACGCCGTGCTTGGGAGCAATGTCCGGTGAGTGAACACAAGAGCCGGGAACTACGGAACTGACAGAAAAGTGTCACTTATCTGATGGTTTAACGGGAGCCGACCGGAATGGAACGCAACTGACAGATTACTGGCACTTTTCTGTCAGTTGGGGGGCGACTGTATAACCAACAAGCTGGTGATTAGCTTGACAGGGAGGTCGACCGCTAGCGACCCTCGTGGCCTTATATACTGAATTTGCCCGCCTGCGCATAGTGAGCGCTTTCGCGCCAGGTAGCAGTCAAAGGGGAGGGCCGCTACTGCGGCTGCTTCTGCGACTTTCAGTCCGCAACCCTCGAGTTCGTTTTTGATGGTGAAGCTGCGCGCGCCTATGCTAAAGACCAGTGCGCCATTTCTGCCGAGATAGGGTGGTTGCGCCGCCGCCGTTGCCGGACGAGGAAGAGGAGGGAGCCGTGACCGCTAAAGTTAATGTCCACCATACCCCTGGCGTCGAGTTGGTTGGTTTTTTCACTACGACCGTGTTCTTGACCCCGCAGCTGCCGGAACTTGCAATCATCACGCTTCCTTCATCCGCCAGCGCTACCGCACCTTCTGATAGCGACCAAGCCCTTGAAGCCCGTGCGCTGCTTGACGAATGGGATTTTAATTTCTTGGTGCCACCCCGGACTGTGGCGGCACATGAGGTCGAGCGCGACGTGCTTTACTGTCTTCTTGGCGCTGGTCGGTCTGATCGCGACGGAAACTACCTGCGGCACTTTGCCGGCGACCAAGACGATTTGAATAGCGTCCTGGCCAATGAGCCGTTTCCGGTGATGCATTCGCCCATCTCCGGCACTACGATCGCCCAGTTGTTTGCGACTGCTGGAAGCGGTGCGGCCTTTTTCGCTTTGTTCCCGCATCCGGACCTCGGACAGATAGCAACCTACTTCCTCGTCGTGGGCGGCACGAAAATCGTGTTTGGTGCAGCCGATGGTGTCGGCTATGCACTGAAGCATGGGTTGTCGCACACGCTTCTAAAGTGGATGGGGGCTCCGACCGAAATTGTCGATGCAGAAGAAAAGAGGGCGAAGACGCGTAGAGCGCGAGCCAACGCCATGCGGAAGTCGGACGACGACGAACACCAGGCGCAGGCCTAGCAAATTGCCAAATGGGTGTGCGGCCGTTAGGTAAGGCCCCGATGGGCAGTTCAAACTCCTCCACTTGTGGGCGGCTAAATTCCCCCAGGCAGGACGAGCGGATTATGCGTCGGATTCCTCAGTGACGGCAAGCCTGGCAGCAGCTTCCCGGAGTCGATAGCTCTTGCCTTCAAACTCGAGGAGTTTGGAGCGATGCAGCAGACGATCAAGGATCGTCGAGGCCATGGTGCTGTCGCGAAGGTAGCGCCCCCAGTCCTGGACGACACGGTTGGACGTGACGAGGATGCTGCGACGTTGCTTGTAGCGTTGATGGACCAGCGTCTGCAGCAGTTCGGCCGCGGCATCGGGAATGCGTTTGGCGAGGAACAGATCGTCAAGCACGAGGAGTTCGGGCTCGACCAGGGCCTTGAGCAGCCGGTCCTGATCGGCACGTGTTTCCACGGCATAGCCGGCGAACACGGTGTCGGACTCGACGTATCGCACCTTCATTCCCTGCAGGGTGGCGTTGTAGGCGATTGCCTTGGCGATATGACTTTTGCCGGTGCCGGGTTTGCCGATCAGCAGCGCGTTGTCGCTGTCGGCGACGAACTTCAGCGTGTGTAGCTCGAAGCAGGCCTGCCGGGGGACTTTCGGATTGAAGGACCAGTCGAAGTCGCTCAGGGTTTTGCGCTCGTCCAGGCCGGACTGCTGGAAGCGTCGTTCGAGAAGCCGGGACTGTCGTCGATCGAGCTCGTCCTGCAGAATCATGGAGAAGGTTTCAAGGAATGGCTGCTGGCTGGCCTGGGCTTGCAGCACCCGGGTTTCCAGTGTCGCGCTGATGCCGGACAGGCGCAGTTCGCGCAGGGCGCGGTCGATTTCGGCAAGGCTCATGCTCAAGAGAGATCTCCGTGGGGTGATGGCATGGCGGCGCTATGCTTGGCGCCGAGGGTGAACAGGTCGGCGTAGTCGTCGCCGTCCCGGATGAGGTGATGTTCCTGAGTCAAGGGCAGTTCGCCCTGGACGGGCGCGTCCAGTTCGGCCAGCGCCTGCTCCAGCAGACTCTCGGTCAGCGCCTTGACCTGTTTGTAGCTGGGCACGCCTTCTCTCATTGCGATCTCGCAGGCCGATTCGATCAGGCGGCGGGGATAGCGCCGGACCAGGCCGACGATGCCCCAGAGCTTGCGCTGACCGACTCGCCCTTCGGTGTCGAACAGATGCTGGCACAGGCGTTCGGCCGATGGCCCGATCGTCCTGGCCTGCGCGAGGATGCGGCGTGTTTCCCGGGAGGGATTGAACGGTCGCTCGTCGTGCGGCAGGATCACTGTTCCCGGCCTGTCGGCCAGAATGTGGGTGCGCAGCAATGTCTGTGTCTGGAGGTTGCGGATTTCCAGGTGACGGGCAAATTTACGCACCAGCACCTTGCTGCCAATGGGAGCCGATTGGGCAGCGTAACTGCTGTGGTCGACCCGTACGCACGTGTCGTCGCAGACCGTGTAGACCTTGTCGGTGAAGTATTCGAAGTTGCGCGCCGGCAAGGCACGCAGATGGGGGCGCTCTTCCTCGAACATCGCCTGAACCTGGCGACGGGTACTGCCGTGGATCCTTCTGGCCGCCCAGTTCGATTCCCATTGATCAAGGAAGGCGTTTTGCTCCTCGATCGACTCGAACCGGCGCCCCTTCAGGGCCGTGCCTTGGGTATGCTGGATAGCGTTCTCGACGGTGCCCTTGCGATTCGGATCTCGTACGCGGGCTGGGTCCGCCACCACGCCGTAGTGAGCGAGCATGGCTGCATACACCGGATTGAGCTCCGGCTCGTACAGGTCCGGTTTGATCACGCCTTCCTTCAGATTGTCGAGGACGACGTATTGCGTTACACCACCCAGCTGGCGCCAGGCCTGCTCGTGCAGCTCGGCCCAGACCTGTTTGCTGGACTTCCACACAACGCGGCGGAAGCTGCGTCGCGAGTACCGAAGCGTCATGACGAACAACCGCGGCTTGCGGTAACGGTTTGTGCCCGGCACCCTGGTCAGGGCCCCCTCGCCATAATCAACCTGGGCTTCTTCGCCAGGCTGGAAATCCAGCCGGTCAAACTGGGCCGGTTCATGCTGGCGCAATGTCCGCACGAACCGCTTGACGCTGTCGTATCCGGCAGCAAAGCCAAACCGGTCCACCAGATCCTGGTAGATGGCCATGGCGTTGCGCCGCAGCCGCAACTGGGCCTCTATGAACTCCCGGTGTGACTCGCAGGCCGATATCTGATTGCTCTTTGCCGGTGGGCAGGGTGGAGGAATTTGCAGCCCGGAGCCGGTGGGCACCGTGGGGGAATTTGCCTGCGCCGCCGCGAATTGCTCCTGGTACTTGCGGATCGTCTTACGGTCGACTCCCGTAATCCGGGCAATCTCCCGCTGACGTTTGCCCGCGGCGATGAGCGTGGCGATGGTTGTTTGCAGATGCGGCTTCAAGACATTCACTCCAACAACCCCTCTTTTTCTTCATTCGAGGGGTGTAAGGTAACGTCCTGCCAGACCGCGCCAGCGTCATGCTCCGCGTGTCTCTAGGTGGGGGATTTTAGGTGCCCACAGGTGGGGGAATTTGCCTGCCCATCGGGGGGTAAGGCGGTGGACTAACCGGAGGACTGACGGGGGAAAGAACCAGAGTACGCCGTGTTGACGCCGCCTTTTCTGACGAGAGGCGCTCCATGAAGCTCAGCATCGCTTTGAAGATTGCCGGTGCGATCACAGCAGCAGTCGCGGTGGTTCCTCCAGTTGTCGGGATGTTCCATGCAGCCGACTCCACACCGTCCATCACCATCAACGGCCCCAATGCCACTTTCAACTCGAGCCCCAGAGCGATTGATCAAATCACCAACTACAACAATTCAACGACCACTTCGCAAAAACCGAAACGAGCATTGTTCAAGGCTACCGGGCAACGGCGGGGCGACAGGGAATGAAGTTGCGAACTGCGGGACGGAAGTGATAAGACCTCTCACTTCCAACGTTCATTTACCAACAATCAAGACTTCAAAAATCTCTTGAAACTGCCTTTACTTACACTACGCTGATCTATGCTGTGCTTCGATTTTTGAGTCTTGTAAGCAAGTAATTCTCTCGCCATTCGCTTATTGCACCGCCAAGCTCGCTCGAATTTACACCGCATCGTCAATTTGAGAGGAAAGAAAAATGCCATCCTGCAGATTGCCAGACGGAACCGTTATAGCTGTGGGCGAATGCGCGGAGTGCGACAAGGTGTACAGCGGGGCATGCATGGACGACCCAGTGGTTGGCCCAAATGGCGTCGTTGTTAGAGCCTGCTTCGTGCGAAACGTACTGCTTCGATGTTTGACAGATTCGTTACTTGATGTTGGCTCCGTCACAAGCATTAGTACGAGGGCCATAAGCTGCATCTCGTTTGACGGGGAGCAACCTCGACCATCGAACGCAGACGAACTTCAACCATTATCCGCGGAGTTGCGGCTTAACCTAGCCCATCGAATTACCAGTGGAATGCTGAAGCTTGCTGCTACATACCGTACGACTGTCGATTTTCGGGATCTAGTCCTCATGCCGACACCTCGTGGTCGCGAACTCCGAGAGATCTACGATAACAATCTCAACCACCTGTATCGAGTTGCAACAGAAGATATGCAGTTGGTCCATGATGCGGCGACGACGTGGTTAGCCATTCATCCCTACGTCGCTGCAATCGTGAAGCTGGCGCAAAAAGACGAGGGGACGCAAAGAGGACAGGCCGGTTCAAAAAGTCAAAATCCGAGTCTAACGTCCAAGCAATTCCGCGCGTGCAAATCGTTGTTTTCGCGCTTTCGCGAAGCATCACAAAACGCAGGCTTCAGAACCATCATGGAACAACTCGAGGCTGAATTCGATACGTACAAAGACTTGAAAGCGACTGAAGCTTTAGAGCAACTCCGTGGGGCGCCGACGCGCCAAAGCAAAGATGCGGAATAGCTATGATCATCGAAATCCAGATGACGACGCATGAGGTCTCGGGTGGCATCCGTAACGTCCTCCGAAGCCAAGCACTTTGCTTCACCAAGGAGGCGACGCTCCAAGGCGAAACTTGGCTTCTGGATCACCTCGAAGTTACTGACAAAACCACACTTGGTCGAACGCCGCGTACCGCCGAAGTGACGGGGCACGAGTATGGCCCGCCACACTTTATAAATGCCTATGCGGTGAAGGTCACGCAAGAGATCGTACTTCACTTCACTTCTATCAGCGACCTCCAGGCTAATGGCGCAGCGCCTACACCGCCATCGGCGACCGCCCTGGTGAATCCCGCAGTTGCGGTTAATTTCATCCTGACTATGGTTCTCATATCCGGGCACCCGCAATTTCACGCCGAGTATTTCCCGCCCGCAGATATCGGGGATCTTGGGGTGCTGATTCCTGATGCGGGGCAACAGATCGACGCGGCCTTGTCCAAGTTCTCATACGACATACCTTTAGACCTCAGCGGTCTTGGATCGCTCGAATTGTCCGGCCTTCAATACGTCAATGCCGGGATCACCACGGACGAATCAGGCTCCGTTCTCTCAATTCGACTTGAGAACGGTACAGATCCCGATACCCTCGATGCATGGACCACTTTCTTTACCGGCGGCGCTACGGGTCTGTTGGATGGCAAGCAGTGGGGACTATTTGTCGACCATAGGCTCCTAGAGCCGATTGCACTCGGATACCTAAATGCTGCCTCGAAAAACGTAGGAGGATTTTCCTCTCAAGGCTCCGCGGCGGCATGGGCAGGAGACGGTCATAGCGTGAACGCAATGCAAAGCGGAGTGCTGAATGGCGCGGGACCATTTGGCTCGGACGTTGATGTCACACTTCACGCCAATAGCGACTTTCTCGTGGAGGAATCGGACGTTCTAACTTTGCGGCTCTCCTTTTCGGCCGACGCGAACGTGGCGGGAATCGTCGGATCGGTTTTGGACTTCTTGGGCGTCGAACTGAACCCATCCGTTCCGTCCGCACCCAATGATGGGTGGACGAAAATTGACGATTCTACGTATGAGCGCGAGCAGAATCTATTCTTGGGGAACGAGTTATTGGGGCATCTGAGTGTAGAGCAGGTCGCTTCTGACCCAGATGGGCTCCATCTTCTGGGCTCTACGAAACCTGCTTGGCCTGTAATACCGGCTGCCCTGTCAGCAACGCTGATGCCGTTCGAGTGGGCGGTGAGGGGATCGTGCCGCACCGGATTTGGAATTAATCAGCAGGGATACCTAGGCCTCAATAACGATGGCTCTGGACCACTGGAAGTGTGCGAAGCAAGAGTCCTCTATGATCCCGATAATCAGTTTCCTGTCACGATCGAGAAGGCTACGGCTCCATTATCAGAGTTCATCGCCACGGTGCGCGTCGATTGCTCTGTACTTAAGCCGTCATATTTGGCGAGGCCCGCTCCATACCCGTGCCAAATACTTATCAAGACGACTGGTGGGGCAAGGGTCGTATCGTTTGGGATCCCCACCACCTTGACGGAAGACGCTCGCCATCAACTGGAGTTTGAACATGCGTATCGTGTCGTTAGTTGCATTCAACTGGTAAATGACTTCTTTCGCGACGGCCGCCTCGATCCAAAATGGATTCCTGATCCCGCGCCCGACGAGGAAGGACTCCGCTTTTGGGAGGTGTACGTCGCTGGCCTCGCTGAAAAGGACGAGGTGGTATTGAGCACCCGTGGCCAGCAGAAGCTCTTTGTCGGCGTGGCTGACGCGTTTGGTCGTGCCTACGCATGGGCGGTAACGCCGCAGACGCCTCAAGGGCTCGACGTGTCGATTCATCGTTCGGCGTCCGGTCAGCAAACTGCAGCGCTCACGCGCAGCGTTGAGGCAAGACAGACTCCCTTGAGACTCGCATCGACACTGAGGAATCTTGAACGCCCCATGAAGTTGCGCGCCGCACGCTACGGAGACCTTCCGGTGATTGTCGTCGTGAGCGGCCGTCATGCTGTAGTTTATGATGTGCGAAATCCTTCACGGCCATTGTCAGTGGCGGTTTGCCCAATCGGCGGATTGAAATGCAGTTGGCTCAAATTCCCGAAACGTGGCGCAAGACAACTTGTGCCACATGGGCCCGAAGCCGCGGGATTGGAAAAGCTTGGGGTAATCGTTGGGAACGTCTTCGCGTGCGTCAACGATAGCGGAGAGAACGTCGAAATCTACGAACTTCGATAGCCTTCAGCTCCGTGGCGAAAGGCACGGCTGCCGGCTGCGTAGTGGTTTTGTACCTGTCGTCCGCCCGCAAGAAAGAAAAACAAAAGGAGTCGCGCCCACAGAATCTCGGGCGCTTTCGAGGTTCAAGACGATGGCGAGTGCGCGTACAGTCTGTCACCGCCCGGAACATTGTCAGCACCGTTGCAAGGGCCTCATTCCTTCGTCTTTCCAAAATAGGCTGCCGCCTCGCGCATCATCCGCTGCTTCTCCGCCTGGACGTAGATCGTCGTGGTCTGCAGCGACCGGTGGCCGAGGATGCGTTGAACGACATCGAGCGGCACATCATTGGCGGCGGCCTGGGTGCCGAAGGTGTGCCGGAACGCGTGCGGTGTGGTCGCGGCCAGCTGCTTCATGTCTTCGGTGGAAAGGTCCGGCATGCCGGCGACCAGCCGCTTCATCGCCCAGCGCACCATCCTGTTGATGCTATCGGGCGAGTAGGACAGATCCTTTCCGGTCGCGTGCTTGTCCTGTGCATGGGGCGTAGGAGGAATGAACCCGGGCTTGATTAGTGGGCCTTCCGTCGCGCTGTCAAAGTCGATACCGCGATCGCGCCAGTGGCCGCGCAGCGCGTCGATTGCAGCCGGGCTGACGGGAACAGTCCGGATCTTCCTGCGCTTGCCCAGCACTTGCAGCTGCCAGACCGGCGCCTCGTTCTCGCCCCAGGTGGTTGGGGAGAGCGCTTCGCGCCGGGAGACCGTCAATTCTTCGCGACGGAGTCCCGAGTCGCCACTGAGCAGCAGCGCGACGCGTACCGTGCGCCAGTAGCTCGCCGAAGCGGGTTCGCATTGTGCGTCGATGTAATAGCGCATTCGCTCCCACAGGCTCGCGGACAGGGCGCGTTCGATTTTCATGTCGTGCTCGCGCTCGACCACCACCGGGTCCTTGACCGCTTTCCACGGATTGCTCGCCAGATAGCGTACGTCAACCAGCCATTCCAGCGCCGCGCGTAGCGTACGAACCGCGTATTTCTGGCTTTCCGGCAGCATCTCTGCCGACGCGAATGGGCGCCACCGGCCACTTGAGCGACTCGCACGCGGTCCAACGAAGGCAGGCGAGGGCGCTTTCAGGAAATCCTTGTAGGCCTGACAGTCCTCAACCATCAGATCGCTCAGTGCCCGCCCACGCACACAGACTGCCCACAGAAGAAACCGCTCGACCTCGCGGGTGTAGACCCGCAGGGTCTTTGGCTGGTCTTCGTAAAGGTAGAGCCACGCGCGGATTGCCTCGAGATCGTTGCGCGCGCGTATCTGCGAAAAGGTCAGGGCGCGGTTCTGGCCACGCGCACCCGACAGTTCTTCGCGCAGGGCCATGCGCTCAATCGGCACCAGCACGCGGTGCGGGCCACCGATCTCGACAATGGCGGAGTCGGCCGCTGCGAAGGGCGGCCGCTCGTCGACATCGGCGGCGACGGTCCGTCCGATGCTGCTCTCATTCTGACGAAGCCATGCCACGATATGACGGGCGCGACCGGGCCCGATGCGGCGGACTGCCCGCCACCAGCTGCCCCCTCGCCGGTTGCAGAAGTCGACGAGATCGCCAAGCGTCAGGATGCCTTGCCGTTTCAGGTGTTCGCTGACCAGTGGGCGGAACCACATGCCAACGCCGTGCCCGGCACTGGGCCGGGCGACCGCAAGCGTCGCAGCCTGCTCGACCATCCTGAGGGTGACCGCCGTCAGTCGCGCGCTGCCATGAGCGCGCGCCGAGCTTTTCAGGTGGTCGGCGAGCACGGACGAACCGTGCTCGATGGCCAGATCAACCAGGTCAGCCTGCATGCGTCGCAGGTAGGACTCCACCCAGCCGGGTGTCGGCTCGTTGCCGTCTTCATCTTCACTGAAATAGAGCCTCGCGATTGTGGCGGCCGGCACGCGCTGCACGAACGCGCGCAGCGCCGCGAAGTCGTTGCGCGTGTAGGCCCGTTGGCGACTGACGGTTTGCTGGTGATTGGCCATGACCGGTCAGGCTGGAATGGCTTCGTAGAGAGGTTGGGCGAGCTGCGTTTTCAGCCAGCCATCGTCATCGAGTGCGGCCGCCATGTGCGGTGTGACAGTGCGCCACTCCACCCGCTTCCAGATCCCGCGGTCTCCCCATTTGATGCCGCGAACCCGATCAAGCCCGCGTTCGATGCCGCCGCGCGTATCGGGAAACGCTTTCCTTGTATCGCCTTCGAGGCCGAGGACCTCGACCCGTCCGTTCCTCTCCACACGCAGCCACCGCTCGCGACGATCGTAGTCCAGTCCGATCTGGACGACGTGCCCGCGGGCCGTCTCGTCGACGACCCGGCGCGTCAGCTCTGGCCACGCGTCGCTGACATAGACCTGCACCTTGCGCAACACGGCATCCTCACCGTGCTTCGCGGCGAGCCAACAGATCGCGGCCGTGAGGCGATGCATGCCGTTCACCGCTTCCACCATGCCGCCCACGGCCTCCAGCTCGAGCGGACCGTTGGCGTCCGGCGGCGGAAATTCCTGGAGGCCGATCTCCGACTCGAAGTAGCCGATGACGCGGTCATCCCAGGTCTTGCCATTCAGCCCGGCGAGCAGGCTCCGCCAGGTTGTCGCCCCTGGCGCGAAATTCCGGTGCCCGAGTGCCACCACCGCACGCAACGGCACGTCGAGAAACATCGTGCGGCCCCCTGGCTGGCGCAGCGCGCTGGTAACTGGCACGTTCCGGTTCGCCAGACCGACGTCGGCATCGAGTATGGCGCCGGCGTGCTGGGCGGCCGTCTTGATCTGTTTCATCACGGGGCTGTCCGGATGTTGTTCTTTTTTGGTCATTTTCTTGGTCTCGTTGTGTCAAAAAAATGGGCAAACCCCGGCATCCGGGCCGCCCTACCCCATTTTAGGCCATTAAACGCAATCCTGATAATAACGATTATCAGGATTGAACCTTCGACACGATGGCTTGATACAATCGTCGGATGAACCCGCTGCTCCCAGCTGCGCGACCGCGCAAGGAGGCCGGCACCATCCTGACCATGACCACACCATCAGAAGAAACGGCATCGGAACCGCAGCCAGACGCCAGTCAGACCCGCAGTCCCCCGGTTTTCCTCGCTTTCCAGGGCGGTGGCGCGCGCGGCATCGCGCACGTCGGCGGACTTGCTGCCGTGAATGAGCTGGGCCTCACCATCGCGGGCGTCGCCGGCACGTCGGCGGGCGCGATCATGGCGGCGCTTGTCGCGGCCCACTATCGGGCCGACCAGCTGCTGGACCCAGAAAACCGCACGCATCTGCTGCAGGTCGTGGCCGGGGGCCGTTTCGGAAAGGCAACTGACCTGTTCGGTCGGGACTGGCGGTCCATCAGGTGGTTTCGCCGCGCGACGGCGGCATTTGGCGCGGTCGGCCGTTGCTGGCGCAACAAGTGGCCCGGCAGGGTCTGGGGCCTGATCTGGGCCCGCAAATGGGGCAAACTTCTTGTTGGCGTCGTCGGCCTTCTGCTCGCGGTCGAGCTCGACGCACACCTGTCCAGGCTGACGCTGGCCAGCCTCCTGTTCGTTGCGGCAGTGGCCATCTGGGTGGTCGGACGGTGTCTTGCAGGACTGGCGTCCCTGAACGCCGTTCGTGAGCTGGTTGACGAGGCGATTGCCGAAGGCTTGAAGATCGACGGTCGCGGCATCACCTTTGAGCAGTTGAAAGCCTGTGGTGGGCTGCCGCTCAAGCTGGTTGCGACGAATGTCAGCGGCCAGGCACTCGAACTGTTCTCGCTGGAGACCACGCCGACGGTGAAAGTCGCTGATGCGGTGGCCGCGTCGATCTGCCTGCCGATCGTCTTCAGGCCGTGGACGTTCCCGTATGCCCGTCGCGGCGAAACCGCGGCGCTCGAGCGACGCTTCATCGACGGCGGGCTGCTGTCGAACCTGCCGGTCTGGACGTTCGATGAGGAACGCGCGTTGCAGCCCGACGCGGTGACGATTGCCTTCGGCCTGAAACCGCCACCATCCAACGGGGACCGACCGCATTGGCTGTCGGCCGCCCTGCAGACGGTGGTCGCAGGCCCGCCCGAAATCCATTTTCGGGGGATCGACCGGATGATCCATATACCTCTGGACTGTGGCATCAAGGTACTGGATTTCGACAGCAGCTTCGATCAGCTCGGTCAGGAAGTCGCGAGCGCGACCTCGTTTGCCCGCGACCAGCTTCAGCGCAATCTGACGGAAGTGCCGGCGGCGATCCGGGAGACACTTGCGGACATGCGGCGTGAAGTGGGTGATGCACTGCGGGAGGCGTATCCGGAGGATTTCGCAATACGGGACTCGCAAGCTCCGCTTTTCCGGATCGCGCTCGCCATCCAGCGACCGGGTGACAGGATGTCATTGGCCATTGCCTACGAGGTCGGGCACAGCCGCTCGCGGCAGGGCCAGCGGTTCTCGCTGGAAACTTCGCCGGTCGGTCGTTCGTGGCGCGAGGGTCAGCGGGGTTTTTACGTCTTCAACGACAGCCCGGGTGTCGGTGAAGCCCCAGACCCTGCAAGAATATATGAAGACAGTGCGTGGACCGGATTGGTCCCTATTTTTGAGCCCGGCGGAGATAAGCCCGCTGATGCTCCTGGAACAAGGGGTCTCGCTGTGGTGGCGATACTTGACTCACCGCTGCCATTACCTGATAGCATTGGCAACAGTAAGGATCGGATTGGTAGTTTCGGGGCTGACCTGCTCGACGCTGCATCCGACTTCTTTGACGACGTGGAAATGAGTCGTCTGTCCAGAGGGAGCAACGCATGGCTGTGACCATCCATTATCCAGACGGGACCGTCAAGGTAATTCCGACGACCCGGTCAGGGGAGTCCGAGCCGTCGAAAAAGGCGGTAACGGTCTTGCGCGAGCGGCGGAAGTCTGCACCGAAGAAGCGGGCATATGTTCTGAGGGAAACACTTGACCGGCTCGACCATGCTGTATTTGAGCGCAGGTCCGATGCCAAAAAGAAGCCGGTTGGCGGTCGTTGATTGTTCGGACGGGTGAAATAAAAGGGACGCAAGGCGTCCCTTTTTGCTTTGGTGCGCTTCCTTGTCCCATGCTATCCGGTCGCGCGACCGCTGGTCTATGGCAGCAGATGCCTTGCTACTCGGTATTGCCATGACCGGCCAGGAGGACAGGCAGGTTAAGCTGCTCAGTGATTTTGAACTGCTTGAACGCCAGCCGTGCCTTGCGGATCGCGACGTCATGGCCTAAATCCCCGATCCACTCCGCAACTTCCCGTTGGGAAGTTTCGTTGCGCACCCCAATGACCACTTCGCGCAGCATCAGATCCTTGCCAAAGTCGACGTAGTAATGGCCATCAGCGTCCCGATCTCGCAGTTCTCCCATCACCCGGTATTCGTTCTCGTATCGCCAGGCTTCAAATTTCGTCAGGAGCATGGCCTTTACCATGTCATGAGTAACACCGGCATTGGGCGCCGAAAGATCGATGTCAAAGTCGAGGCGGTTCGGCTCATAGCTGACCCGCATAGCCAGACTGTCAGGAACGTCGAACCCGAGACAGACGCCGAAATGTTTCGCGCCGTAGTGCGCCCACATTACCGGATTCTGCCAATCGGTCGAGAAGCAGATGACCCCCCGCTCCTTTGACAGATGGTCGCGCAATACCTCCGCAACCCTTCGATGCTCGCGGCTCGGTAGAACGTGAGGCAACAACTCGAAAGGATCATTGAGTTCCTCAAAAAGCGAGAGTTTCAACCTGCGTTCGGCGATACTCTTCTTCGCCCACTTTTCAGCCGTCAGGTAGTAAAGCCGCATAGTTGTTCCGAGCGTAGCAAGTCCGTGGATGGTAGCGTGTCAACCAGATGAACCCCCAGCGATACATGGCGATTCTCCGGAAATACGATGCGATTCTTGCTCGCGCACGCGCGAGGTCGGAGCGTCTGGCGGGACGCCGCATCAGCGAGATACATCTGTCGTATGTCACGGTCTACCACAGAAACATTCTTTCGCGGCCTGATTCGAGCACCCGTCCCGCAGGCGCCAAGAATGAAAACAGGTGAGAGACGTCACGGGCTGGATCACCATGACTGGCCCAGGATTCGTTTCGGGAAAATCGAGGCATATGCGAAGCGACGGCTGCGCATTGCCCCGTTGGTCTCTACGTCGATCAGCCTGTCGCTGCAGGAGACCAGTGATTTGCGCTCGCCGTCTTCGCCGCTTCTCTCGCTATCCCATGGTGAGACGCTGAGCATTGGGTTCTGTTGCAGTAAGGGTGTCGGGACGAGAAATGTCGATATGATAAGTATTGCTTATGACACAAGGGAGTAAAACTGCTGGGAAGCAGACGACGGGTCTTTGCCGGCACATTTCATCTGTCCTTTCCTGATCATGTGCATTACCTCGATGCCGCCGAGAATGACCCTCGCACGGTGGAAGTTCTTGAATCCCTGCATCGGCCGGGTCCGGCGTTTGATAGCCCGATGGTCCTGTTCGACAATGTTGTTCAGGTACTTGATCTGACGGACCTTGATCGGCGTCTCGCGATCGGCATTCACCGCATCCAGTGCGGCCAGATTGGAGCCGCTTTTGTCGATGGTCACGGTCTCTGGCGTACCATTATGGGCGATCGCCTTTTCAAAGAACCGCCGGGCAGCGACCTTGTCCCGCCTGGCCCTGAGCAGGAATTCGACCGTGTCGCCCGCCTTGTCCACTGCCCGGTAAAGATATTTCCACTCGCCTTTGATCTTGATATAGCTCTCGTCCATTCTTGTGCTTGCGGAAGCGCCTTTCGAAGAGCGGCAGCAGCTTGATGACCCAGCGGTACACCGTCGAATGATCCACCGCGGTACCACGCTCGTCCATCATTTCCGCAAGATTGCGCAAACTCAGCGAATAGGCCACGTACCATCGCACGCACAGCAAAATCACTTCAAGCGGGTAGTGAAGGCGCTTCAGGACCTTGGCCAGGCCCGGCGCGAGTGTGGTTCGCGGTGTCTTCGTCTTCTTCATCGCACAGCTCAAAAATTTGCTACCCAATTTTAACGTGGGCCTTACTGCAACAGAACCTTGAATAATGCCATATAAAGCCAGACTAAAGACGGGTGAAGCGCGCAAGCGCAAGAAGCCGGGGTACCGGGTAAGGATTTCCTGATGCGAAAATCAGGATGCCGCGCCTCGTTTTTCCAGCTTCCGCTGAATGTGACAGGGATTCTGGTCGCTGACTATGAGTCGTCGAAGCGCAATTGGAAAACCGGTGCATCATGATCGCCTATCTGTCGGAGCGGGAGAACGCCGTCGAGGAAATTAATTCGGTCTGTCTACGACTGTTCGATGAGTGGTGCGAGACGCGTCGTGTGACCTTGCTTGCGTATCTGATGCACTGCTGGCCGTTGCTCGACAGCACGCCGAAGATGCTTAAGCGTCTTGGCGAAACCATGCGCGATCTGCGGCTCTATCACGTCGACCAACTCGACGAATCAGAGTTTCAGGCACTATGTGAACTGGCCGATCTGATTGATGAGCTGATCGAGCGGCCAGCGCCGATCAGAAGCGTGCGCTCGTGGAATAGTGCCTGAACATGATCAGAATACTCATTGCGGACGATCACGCGATCTTGCGCAGCGGGATCAGGCAGATCATCGCGACAACGGTCGACATGATCGTCGCCGCGGAAGCTGCACAGGGTTCGGAACTGATCGACAAGCTGCGCAGCTGCGCCGTCGACGTGCTGCTGCTCGACATGACCATGCCGGGCATCAGCGGAATCGACCTCGTCCGGCGCGTGCGCGTCGAGCAGCCTGCGCTGCCAGTGCTGGTACTTACCATCCACGACGACGCGCAGGTGGCGTCGCGAGCGCTGCGTGCAGGCGCGACGGGCTACCTGACAAAGGACAGCGACCCCGCCGTGTTGCTCGAAGCCATCCGCAAGATCGCGGGCGGCGGGCGTTTCATCGATCCGAGGCTCGTCGACGCAATGGTCTTCGACAGGCACCGCGGCGACGTGCCACCGCATGAAGTGCTGTCAGACCGCGAGTTTCAGGTCTTGCAAATGCTCTCTGCGGGAAAGAGCCTTAACGAAATCGCGGATGTGTGCGCGCTCAGTGCAAAAACGATCAGCACCCACAAGATGCGGCTGATGCAGAAACTCGGCATCACGAACAACACCGACGTGATCCGGTACGCGATCCGGCACGGACTGTCTTGCGTCAACTAGACTACCTGCGAATTAGGTCGGCGAGGCTCGGATACCGATCCGCGGCATTGTCACCCATTGAAAGGCCGTTGGAAAGCGGTACAGCACTACGCACAAGGCGCGGCCTTGCGTTGTTGCGAAACCTTCGCCAACCCCGCGTGAAGCGAAGCACCGCGACGCATCCGGTATTTCGTTCACCTGGTTGCGGAACTGATCCGCACCAGTCACCCATCGGGTTCAAGGCGAGTGCCGGTCTTCTGGCCTCGCCCTTGGCTCACGCGTGGAGCCCCAGAAAACCATCGGTACCAGGCCAATGTCCAGGAGTTGAGACAACAATGTGGTTACCCGTTTGGGTACCAGGCTTGCTCGGGCTCATGGTCTGGGCGTCTCAGTCGTTACGCTGCATCGGGGATGGCCGGGGGGTGTCCCAATCAACTTGCTGGTTTGATGCCAACAAAGCCGGCGGGCTCGTCACCCCCCGCCAAGGTCAGCCGAAACATCGGTTGAGGTCAAAGGGTTTGCCCTCCCGCATCATGTAATAAGC